>CAZJYM010000080.1:0-7735 GCA_964550245.1 uncultured Blautia sp.
AGTATAACGCAAAAGGGTGAAGATGCAAAGAAATTTCTTGCCGTCTTCAAAAAAACCGGTGATATACGACCCGTACATCACCGGTTTTTGAAAGGTTATCTGTTGTTGATGGCTGTCACAAGAGCGTCAATGCTGGCCCGGATGATGTCCGGATCCACCCCGGCTCCCCAGGACAGGCTGCCGTCGGGCTTGCGGATTCCCACATAGGCGATGGCTCTGGCGCTGGAGCTCTGTTCCAGGGCATGCTCCTGATAGGTAACCAGGTCGTACTTCAACTCATAGGCCTTCTTTAAGGCATTGCTCACGGCGTTGAGACGGCCGTTTCCCTTGGCCTCCGTCACCACGGTCCTTCCCCGGAAGGAGGAGGTTACCTGGGTGGTGATTCCTTCCTTGGTCTGCTGGAAGTGAACCTCATTGATGCTGTAGGGCTCGGTGATGTTCTCAAAGTTCCTCTTAAAGAGGGCAAAGACCTCGTCGGGAAGAAGTTCTCTGTGTCCCCGGTCGGAAGCGGCTTTGGCCACATATCCCATGGCCTCTCTCATCTTGGCGGGCAGGTTCAGTCCAAACTTGGTCTCCAGGATGTATCCCACTCCGCCCTTGCCGGACTGGCTGTTGATGCGGATCACATCCGCATCGTAGTTGCGTCCCACATCCGTGGGATCGATGGGAAGGTAGGGAACGGTCCACAGATCCGTATTCTTCTCCTCCCGGTAGTGCATGCCCTTGGCAATGGCATCCTGATGGGATCCTGAAAAGGCTGCAAACACCAACGCGCCGCTGTAGGGGCTTCTCTCATCAATCTTCATGCCCGTGCACTTCTCATACACATCACAGATGTGGGGCATGTTGGAGAAGTCAAGACCGGGTTCCACACCCTGGGAGTACATGTTCATGGCCAGGGTGACGATGTCCACGTTTCCGGTGCGCTCCCCGTTGCCGAAAAGGGTTCCCTCGATCCGGTCCGCTCCGGCCAGAAGGCCCATCTCCGAGTCGGCTACCCCGCAGCCCCTGTCATTGTGGGGATGGATGGAGAGTACCACGTTGTCCCGGTACTTCATGTTTTCACTCATGTATTCGATCTGGCTGGCGTACACATGGGGCATGGAGAGCTCCACGGTCACGGGAAGGTTGATGATGCACTTCTTCTCCGGGGTGGGCTGCCACACATCCAGCACCGCATTGCAGACCTCCAGAGCGTACTCGGGCTCAGTTCCCGTAAAGCTCTCCGGGCTGTACTCAAACTGGAAGTTTCCTTCGGTCTCCTCGGCCAGTTCCTTTAAGAGCTTGGCTCCGTCCACGGCGATCTGACAGATCTCCTCCCGGGATTTCCGGAATACCTGCTCCCTCTGAGCCAGAGAAGTGGAGTTGTACACATGCACAATGGCCTTGGGAGCACCCTTTACCGCCTCAAAGGTCTTACGGATGATGTGATCCCGGGCCTGAGTCAGCACCTGCACCGTCACATCGTCGGGAATCAGATCCTTTTCAATCAGTGTCCGCAGGAAGGTATACTCGGTCTCGGAAGCGGCGGGAAAGCCCACCTCGATCTCCTTAAAGCCGATCTCCACCAGAAGTTTAAAAAACTCAATCTTCTGCTCCAGGCTCATGGGGATCACCAGGGCCTGGTTTCCGTCCCGCAGATCCACGCTGCACCACACCGGGGGCTTGTCCACATATTCCTTCTGGGCCCACTTCATACAGGGAACCGGGGGCATAAAGTACTGTCTCTGATATTTCTTGGCATTCATCATGGTCTTTTTCTTTTCCTCCTTAAAATAACCCGCACCCACAAAAAAAGTCCTTCGTCCTTTGCAGATCAAAGCCTGCAGAAGACGAAGGACAAAACCTGTCCCGCGCGGTACCACTTCTGTTCATGAACTCACATTCATGCGCTCTTTTCGGATACGGAACCAAAGGTTCTTATATCCTTTTCCATGTAACGGTGGACACCGTCTGCGCCTACTCTTTCCGGAAAGAGATCCTTCCATTTGGGGCAGCTGCTCCGAGGCGAGTTCCATGGCTTCCTTCCGCTGCTTTCCACCAGCCAGCAGCTCTCTGTGCTCCGGTCCTCATGTACTGATCCTCTTCAACGCTTTTTTCTGTATTCTTTCAGTGAAGAGGGTTTTTCCCTCTCCGCTGAGACTTTCTATACGTTACCATGTTCTGAAATTCTTGTCAAGGGAAAAATTCAGGCGTTAAAGAATGTCTCTACCCTTTTGTTAAAGAGCTCCGGCTGTTTGGAGGCGATGAAGTGATCCCCGTCTACAAAGGCCAGCTCCGCATGGGGCAGGCTGTGGTAAATCAGCTTGGTATGCTTCTCCAGGATCAGGTCATGGGTTCCGGCGATCACCAGGGTGGGTACCTGCATGGTATTGAGTTCTTTGGGGGTAATGTTGGGCTCCTTGACCATAAGCCTTAAAAAGTCGGCCTTCTCCCTGGCCTTCTCCGAGGTGGAGGATAAGAAGTCCATAAAGGCATAGATCACCTTCATGGGGATCATCACCCTGGGAACCACGCCCTCCGGATAGATGTTTCCTCCGTCCAGCACCAGCTTCTCCACCATCTCCGGCCATTTCAGGGCAAAGGTGATGGCGATGTTGGCCCCGTCGGAAAAGCCCAGGATGTAAGCCTTTTCAATCTTCCTCTCCTCCATGAAGTCATGGAGGTCCTGGGCAAACTGAACAATGGTAAAGGGGGCCGTCCCTCTGGGGGACTTCCCGTGTCCCCGGGTGTCAATGGCCATCACATGGTACATCGGGGAAAAGAACTCAAACTGATGCTCAAAGATCTCTCCGCTCTCCCCGTTTCCGTGAAGAAGAATCAGGGGTTTTCCCTCCCCTTCCTCTCTGCAGTACAACTCGATATCCATAACGCATCCTTCCTTTCCAAACCCGGACAGGGAGCTATTCCTCCGGCTCCCTGCCCGTATAAAGCTTCATGCCCTCTCTTTTTACCCATCCGATGAGGGTGAGGGAGTATTCCCGGGCCAGTTCCACTGCCTCCATGGTTACCGCAGCCTTGCTTGCCAGGATGGGAATCCCGGCCCGGATGGCCTTGACCGCCATGTCCACCGGGACTCTGCCGCTGGTAAAGACCAGACAGGAGGAGAGGGGGATCTGTTCCCTTAAGGCATAGCCCACGGCCTTGTCCAGGGCATTGTGTCTGCCGATATCCTCACACGCAAACACAATCTCCTCTCCCGAGAATAAAAAGCAGCTGTGGGTGCCCCCGGTGCTCCGGTGCAAAGGAGTATCCCCGTAAAAAGCCCTGGAAAGCTTTTCAATCCAGGACACCTTCCAGGGGATGGGGGTAACCGGTTTTAGAGATTCCCTTATGTACCGGTCATCCAGCACCTGGTTTCCCGTACAGCAGGTGGGAGTCACCTCCACAAAGGGACCCTCTTTTCTCTCTCCCGCTTCTTTTAAGAAAACCCTGGCCCTTCTGCCCGATTCACAGATGTAGATCCCCTCCACCTGATGGATGTCGGAGATCATGCCCTCGGTAAAGAGTCTTCCCAAAACCAGTTCTTTTAAATACTCCGGACTGCACACCAGCTTCATGGTGAGCACGTCATTCACATAGACATCCAGCCGGTGTTCCCTTAAAAGAGGACTTTCATCCTTCTCCCGCTTTCCGGCAAAGGAAATCCAGGTGGAGGAAATCTTCTCCGTCTGATCCAGAGCAGAGACCTGCTCCTTTACAAACATGAATCCCCCCTCAGATACACCGCTGCCGCTCTCCACTCCTCGCCGGGACGCCAGGTGAGTTTCCCGTTCTCCAGCGTGATATCCGGCTTTTCATCGGAATATAACTCCTCAATCTCATAAGAACCGGAGGGAAGTTTCACCTCCAGCACTTCCGGGAAGGGTCCGGCAAAGGTGTGCATCACCACAAAGGCATCCCCGTTCTCTCCAACCCGCAGGATTGCCTGCCATCCGGAGGGGTGACGCATCTTTTCCACCTGAGGCGTGAGATAGAAGGTCTCTCCCTCTTTGATGACGGGAGCAATCTTTTTATAGAAGGCCATGCCCCGGTCAATCACATCCCACTGCTCGGGTGTGAGACCCGTCACATCCCCGGAAAGACACATCCTTCCCAGGAAGGTGTTGGCGATGGAGTAGGCAATTCTCTTTAAGGAATCACTCTCCCGGATCACCGCCCAGATCTGGCTCTGCCTGGGTAAAATGGCCCGGTGCAGGTTGGCGGCGATGATGGGGATCTCCACACACTCATGGGCATCGGAGAAGGAAGCCATGGACATGGCGGCCATCCAGCCCGGCTCCAGCCGGTGTCCGCCGGAGGCACAGTTTTCCAGGATAATCCCCGGCACCTCTCTTTTTACTTCCTCCACAAACTCCATGGAGGCGGCCATGTTCTGACGAAGACCCTCTCCCAGGGATTCCGCCCCGTCACAGCCGATGCCGATGGTGTCGTTGTAGTCAATCTTCATGTAGTCGAAGCCGTACTTCTTTAAAGTGCCGATTACCCTCTCTTCCAGATAGTTCTGTACCCAGGGATCCCGCATGTCCCAGAATCTCCTGCTCTCCGTGGTAAGGGGCACTCCGTCCCGCTTCAGCAGATGATCCGTATTCTGATAAGCTTTGGAAGCAGGACCGGCATTTTCCAGTTCAAACCAGATCCCGGCCTTCATGCCCTCCTGATGGATGGCCTCCACGGTCCTTTCCAGTCCCTCCGGAAACAGGGTATCGGAAGGAATGTAGTCCCCCATACTGATGCTCCAGGGAACCCCGTCCGCCTTGTACCAGCCGCAGTCGATGACAAAGTATTCAATTCCCTTTCCATGGAGGGCCTTTAAGATCCCGGTGATGTTTTCATGGGAGGGGCATCCCCAGGTGGTACAGTACTCGTTAAAGATGATGGGCAGATCCTGTTCAGAAGCAGGGCCGGCATTGACCGCCTTTTCCCCGGCTCTGGTAAGACGCTGACAGAAGGCATCCAGGGAATCGGTGTGAGCCGCCGAGACGATGGCTTCCGGGGAGGTGAAGCTCTCTCCGGGGAGAAGGTTTTTCATCCAGTGACCAAATTCACGGTCGGCCAGTCCTCCGCTTAAGGCGATGTTTTCATCCCTGCGGTAGACCTCCATCTGCCAGGAGGCCTGATGAGAAATCTGGGCTCCAAAGAACACATGATTCTTCGTGTCTTCCAGTGCCGCAAAGGGGAAGTAGTGGTTTACGGGCATGGATCCCGCCTGACCAAATCTCTCGCAGCGAACCGCTCCCATTGCCCAGGAGGGTTCCAGCTGCAGTTCCTCCAGAGTCTGGGAGAGCAGTCTTCCCTCCTGGCTCCACCGGGACTGAAGCCGGTGTAATACCATCTCACCCGAACAGTCTCCGGGGAGATAGGGGGAAATCCCGGTCAGGGAAAAACTGGAGAGCATCTCCAGAGTGATTGTATTCTGGGAACCATTTTCAATCTCGGTGCGGATCCGCACAAAGGGATCCCCTTTCTCCCAGGTGAGGATGTGAACCGCCCGGATCCCTCTGGAGTCTTCCAGAACCGTACGGATCTCCATTCCCGCTTCAGACTCTTCCACACTCTGGTCTTTCAGGTGCATTCCCCGGGTGGTGGCGCTTCCCCGCATGGTATTGCCGGAGCCGTATCCTCCCGGATAATTGTCTCCCACCACCTTCAGCTGAACCAGGGGATCCAGATCCGCCTTTTTCTCCAGGTTTTCCGGGATGGGAAGATCCGCAGGACAGATCAGCAGCCCCACCTTATCCTCCTCATCCAGCAGGTAGTGCAGGTCCATGTCCCCGCAGACATATGATTTGTAGAAAATATATTCGGACATTCAGGTTTCCTCCTCCTTTTACCGAAAAAAGCCGCCGGCGGCAGCCGGCGGCTCATCCGGGACACGTGGTCATTTCTTTCCTGAATTTTCTTCCTTTTCCATCCTTGCACAGGCCTTTTCATACCGGGCTTTAACCTCCCGGTACTTCTTCCCGGGCAGATCCACCGGGATGCGGTATTCGGTCTTACCATTCTTACCGGTTACCGCCTTCACAGAGACCTCCTTAATGCCCTCCTTGCGCAGCAGCTGGCAGGCAGCTTCCATCTGCGCGGAAGAAGAAGCCTTCAATACCGGGATCTTCCGGGTCTGTTCCTTATCCGGATTCTTTTTCTTCCTGTTGAACAGGCTGCCGATCTTACAGATATTTCTCACCAGATGCTTCGCAAAGGAAAAGGCCAGCAAAACACCGGCGGTGAGCAGGGATCCCTTCACCATTCCCGCGGCATTTCCCACTTTCACGCCTGTCCCGAACACGGTGTCGTCCAGGGAACCCTTCAGTGCCTTTTTAAGAGAATGCCTGTCATCCTCTCCCAGATGTCTGGTGAAGGGCTTTCCCTCATCCAGAATAATCTCGCACACATGGCCAATTGTCTTATCCATGGCTTTATAACCTCCTAGTTTTTTACCGATTCTGTACCTTCCACTATAGTCTCCCGGCTCCGTCCAGTCAACAGGAAAATAATGATTACATCGGGAGCACAAAGCAGCGGAGTTAAGTGATAGTAGCTCCAAAGGGAAGCAGCGCCAGCTTGGCCAGCTTGAAATGCTGCAGCCCGAAGGGAATCCCGATGATGGTGAGGCAGAGGACAATTCCCAGCACCGCATGCTCGATGGCCATGGGCAGCCCCGTAAGCAGCAGCCACACGATGTTGAGGATCAGGGATCCCGCTCCTCCGCCGTAGTTCACTTCCTTGCCGAAGGGAAAAAGGCTGAGGCCCGCAAACTTAAAGCACTGTACCCCCCAGGGGATTCCGATCAGGGTAAGGCACCAGAGGACACCGGCAACTCCCCAGCTCAAGCCCGCAAGCCATCCTCCAAATATAAACCACAGAATATTTCCCAGACAGCCCATGGATCAACACTCCTTTCTTCCTGTCCGTCTCTCTTAATACTTTTTAAGCTTCCTCAAAAGCCTCTTCGTCTGGCCCATGGCATCCTCCACCTGATCCCTGGCCTTGTTGATCTTCCTCTGAACCATGAAGTCCACCAGGAAATCATCAAAGAAGAAGTCCGCAAAGGTCATGAATCCCCCGATCTCCACCCTGAGTTCCGGGATGTCCACATCCCGCAGTTCCTTCTGAAAGATCTTCAGATCCCGTTTGGCCTGATCCATCTTTGCGGAGGCATCGCGGATCCTGGAATGCTTTACAAACCCCGAGATGCTTCCTCCTCCCAGCATGTCCACCACGCCCCAGTTCCTGGCCGAGTCCAGCTGATCTTTGGCCTTCTCCAGGCTTTTAAGAGCCCGCTCTCCGGCCAGGATTGCCTCCCTCAGTTCCTTTCTGTTCACATCCGTTCCCATCTCATCCATCCTTTCTTTTCCCGGCACCATTGTAGTGCAGAACAGTCCCTTTTGCAACAGCTTCAATACATAGGAGTGTCCCGTTTTCAGAAAATAAAAAAAGACTTATACCATGGCCATGCCACAATATAAGTCTCGCTCTTTACTTGATACGGGTATTTCTTACCAGAAGACGATTTCAAGCCCGTCTTTCGACGTTTCGCTACTCCCTCGTATTGATTGTTAATATATTAACACAGTCCTTCCGATTTGTCAAGAGGAATTTTAAAAATTTCCAGGTCCGTCGCCAAAGGACTTTGGCGACGGACCAAAAGGTTTTATTTTAACCTGATCTCGAGAGTAGAAGCCCCTGCAGGAACCGTCTCCCTTCTGACCTCACCCCCCACAAAGATCTCCAGAGG
>CAZJYM010000080.1:7835-11672 GCA_964550245.1 uncultured Blautia sp.
ACCTCTCCCGAGAGCAGGTGAGTCCAGGTGCCCCGGGGAAGATAGAAGTCTCCCTCCCCGTCTTCCCGGAATACGGGAGAGACCAGAAGGCTGTCCCCCAGCATGTACTGCTGATCCAGATACCAGGTGCCGGGATCTTCCCCGAAGTCAAAGACCATGGGACGCATCACCGGTGTACCCTCCTCATGGGCCAGGATGGCCTTCTCGTAGATGTAGGGCATCAGGGAACATTTCAGCCTGGTAAAGAACTCCACCACCTTTACCGCCTCCTCATCAAAGAGCCAGGGTACCCGGTAGCTGCCGGAACCGTGAAGACGGCTGTGGGTGGAGAGCAGGCCGAAGGCTGCCCAGCGCTTGTACAGATCGGCGGTGGCGGTGTTTTCAAAGCCGGAGATGTCATGGCTCCAGAAGGCAAAGCCGCTCATGGCCAGAGAAAGACCGCCCCGCAGGGTTTCAGCCATGGAGGGATAGTTGGCGGAGCAGTCTCCTCCCCAGTGTACCGGGAACTGCTGACCACCGGCAGTGGCGCTTCTGGCGAAGAGAACCGCTTCCTTTTCTCCCTTCACTTCCTTTAAAAGCTGGAAGACGGCCTTGTTGTAGAGATAGGTGTAGTAGTTGTGCATGGCTAAAGGATCACTGCCGTCGTGGTAAACTACATTGACGGGAATTCTCTCACCAAAGTCCGTCTTGAAGCAGTCCACCCCGCAGTCCAGGATGGTACGCAGCTTATCGGTATACCACTTCACCGCATCCGGATTGGTAAAGTCCACCAGTCCCATGCCGGCCTGCCAGTTATCGGTCTGCCATACGCCCCTGCCGTCGGAGCGCATGAGAAGGTAGCCTTTTTCGGCTCCTTCCTTAAAGAAACCGGTTCCCTGGGCGATATAGGGATTGATCCACACACAGATCTTTAAGCCCTTCTCCTTATAGCGGCGCAGGGTGCCGCGGATGTCCGGGAAACAGTCGCTGTCCCACTCAAAGTCACACCAGTGGAAGGCCCGCATCCAGAAGCAGTCAAAGTGAAACACACTTAGGGGTATGTTTCTGGATTCCATTCCTTCTATAAAAGAGCTGGTGGTCTCCTCATCATAGTTGGTGGTAAAGGAGGTGGAGAGCCACAGTCCAAAGGACCAGGCGGGAGGCAGAGCCGGTCTTCCGGTCAGTCCCGTGTATCCCTTCATGACCTCTCTGGGGGAGGGACCGTAGAAAAAGTAGTAAGAAAGCTTTTCACCGGGAACGGAAAAGCCCACATACTCCACCTTCTCGCTGGCCACCTCAAAGGATACCCGGTCTGAACTGTCCACAAAGACCCCGTATCCCTTGTTGGTCATGTAGAAGGGAATGTTCTTGTAGGCGATCTGAGAGGCGGTTCCCCCGTCCTCATTCCAGGTATCCACCACCTGACCGTTTTTCACCAGAGCCGTAAAGCGCTCCCCCAGACCGTAGACACACTCACCCACGGAGAGTGAGAGTTCATTGACCATGTATGGCTCTCCCTCTTCCGTCAGGTAATTCTTCTCCGGAAACATGGTGCTGGGTTTCCGGTCCCAGCAGATCCGGCCCAGGTTTCGAAATCCGCAGGTGGTCAGGACTTTTCCGTCCGCCTCAAAGGAATAGGAGAAGTTTTGCCGGTTCACCCGCACCTGAACTCCTCCCGCATCCATAAAGGCTTCCTCCGGGGTAATGACTACCTTAGCTTCTGTAATCTCCTCATTTTTCTCAAAAGAGGGCAGATGGTTGTCATAGCCCTCATAATGCCAGGCTTTCACGGAGATGCATTTCTCCCCGCAGGCTCTGAATTCCAGGGTAATCGTGGCCAGGTTCAGGGTATCTCCCCGGCCTTCAATCCTTCGAACCGGAGCCAGGATCCGCATTCCCCCGGGGATCTCTTCCACCGTGTAGGCCTGGGCCGCATACATTCCATTGGCACGCTCGCTGCGCAGCCAGTAACCTTCCGTAAATTTCATGAACATCCTCCTAGTCATCTGGTCATAGACCTTTTGTTCTTCACAGGGATTATACTGAAAAAAAGCCGGAGATGCAATTGCCAGGGTTGAATTCCCGGAGGAAATTTGTATTGTCTCCGTCCGGAGGCTGTGCTATCATAATTTCGTCGTCAAAGTGGATTTTTTAGTGAGGTGATCGCTTTATGGAAATGATGGAACTGTTGAAAACCAGAAGAAGCTACCGCAGATTTGATCAGAGCCGGCCGGTTCCCGATGAGGTTCTCTCCGACATGATGGAAGCCGCCAGGCTTTCCTCCTCCGCTGCCAACCTGCAGCCCCTGCGCTACCAGGTTGCCAGAACCCCGGAACTGGTGGAAAAAATATTTCCCCTCACCTTCTGGGCCGCCGCTCTTCCCAAAGAGAAGGGGAGGCCCGGTGAGGGGAAACATCCTGTCATGTACTGGCTGGTCCTTACGGAAAAAGGACTGGAAAACCGCTGGGTGGGCATGGACATGGGCATAGCCCTTAGTAACATCACCCTGGCAGCCTGGAACCACGGAGTGGGAAGCTGCATCATGGGCGCCATTGACCGGGAGGGAATTGCCAGGGCAGTTAACCTGGATCCGTCCCTGGAATTACAGTGTGTCGTGGCCTTCGGCTATCCCGCCCACACCTGCACGGTGGTATCTCCGGATGAGTCCGGAAACTTAAAATACACCATGGATGAGGAGGAAAACTTCTATGTTCCCAAACGGGGGATCTCCGATTTCATCCGCATCCTGGACTGATTCTTACTGATAGAGAATGTCCCCGGTCCGGTCGTTCTGGATGATCTCCACCCAGGTCACTCCCGGGTTTAACAGGATCTCGGCTCCGTCAGCGGTGGTATATTTGGTGGGTCCCCAGATGGAATCCTTGGACCAGGTGATGTCCACGGCCTTTCCTCTGGTGATGAACTTGCCGGAACCGCCGCTGGTGGTGTCAATGTTCAGGTAGCCGTTGGCATCATAGGGCGGACAGTTGGAGTACTGGAGAATGATGTTGGTGCAGCTCAGCTGTTTTCCCGTCTTCTCATCCACCTGGGCCTCTCCGAACTGGAAGCGGTTGTATTCCCCGGTGGTCTCATCGTATTCAAACCAGGGATGATTGACGGTGAAGTTCTCAAGCTTCACCACTTTGGCATCCGTTCCATTCTCCAGGGTGGTCTCCTGTCCCTCCGGGGCAAACTTGTAGTGACCGGTATGACCCTCTTCATAGTTCTGCCGGAAGCCTGCAGACTCGATTCCGCTTTGCAGCCGGTCAAAACTGGTATAGGCATTATGAGGAGCTTCCCGGTCCGACACCCGGTAGTACACCGTGCCGTCCAGCTGAAGACCGTTTAAGTGATCTATAATGCCCTGCTCAAAGTAGGGCTCCGCATACACTGCCTGTCCGAAATGGCAGTAGATGGCATCAAACTCTCTGGCATAGGAGATGTAGTAATCCCGGCAGCTTCTCACGGCTCCGATCTTGTCCAGCCCGTCATAATTCTCAATGATGGCCATGAGCCTGGTGATATCAGCCTCCACAGGGGCCTCATACACCACGCCCGCACTTCCGATGCCGCTCTGTGGGCAGGCAATCTCCACGTTATCCATCATCACCGCGATGGGGCGGCGATTTCCCACTTCCTGCGTCACATTTTTACCCGTAAGAAAGCTCTTGACCGCCATCTCCCTCTCTGCCGCCTGTACGGAAAGTGGGGACAGAGCCAGAATCCCCGCCAGGAGAATGGAAAACACACTTTTTCTCATAAAAAACCTCCTTTCACATATCTCAAAACAAAAAACATCACAGTCAGTCAGATCATTGTACACTGGATCCTGTGTGGGTCCGTAAGAAGGATTTCCCA
>CAZJYM010000081.1:0-1571 GCA_964550245.1 uncultured Blautia sp.
GTCTCTCCGGTGGCCACGATGGCATAGGCCTTTCTGGCCTCCTCGTAGAAGGCGAAGCGCTCAATGTTGCCCACCGCCTTCTCTCCTCTCTCGTCGTATCTGGACACGATCTCCTTATAGGTGTCCCATATGGGGGTCTCTACCGGATCTCCCGGCATAACCTCCATCAGGTTCACCGGATGCTCCACATAGGTGTCCAGGGGGAACAGCTGCAGGATGGCATCCAGCAGTTCCGGCACTCCGTGTCCGTCACAGCGGATCACGATGCAGTCCTTTCCCATGCTCTCCGCGGGAAAGTTTCCGTCGGAGAGGACGATTCTGTCGCTGTGTCCCATCTCCGCCAGGACTTTTAAGAGTTCCGGGGAGAGGATCTTGGGAATTCCCTTTAACATTTTTCTTTTCCTCCTTTAAAAAGGGACCGGGAGCAGGCTCCCGGTCCCTTCCCTTTATCTTACTGGTCTGCGATCAGTCGTAAAGGTTGGGAGCGATCTCGTCGCTTTCCATATTTTCAGCATTGTACCAGTAGCCCTCGGTGGGAACGTCCTCTACCTCTTCTCCGTTGGCGATTCTGGTCAGCACGTCCACGGTGGTGATACCCATGGCCAGAGGAGACTGGGTAACAGCCCCAAACATGGTCCCGTCGGCGATAGCGGCCTTGATGGTGGCGCCGGCGTCAAATCCTGCTGCCAGGATGGAGCTCTCGGGATCGCTTCCCAGCACGCTCAGGTTTCCGTTGGCGGTCAGGATGCCCTCGGCCGCTACCTGGTTGGATCCGAAGATACCGATGGTGTCTTCCTTGTTCAGGATGTTGGAGGCCTCGGTGGCGCACAGTTCTACGGTAGTCTGGGCGGGAACCGCAACCTCGATGATGATGTTGGCGGTGGACTCATCCCCGGCATCGGAGCAGTTGCTCACATAGTACTCGTTGCCGATAACGGCCACGGTCTTGCCGTCAGCGCCGGCCAGCTCGATGAACTTGTCGATAAAGCCCAGGCCCCGGTTGGTGATGGATTCAGATGTGGCTTCCTGGTTTACCTCGCCGATTCTCACGGGCGCTTCCGCGGCGGCGATCTTGTCCTTTAATGCGCCGTAGAGATTCTCAGCGGCGGTAGCACCTGCACCGTAGTTGTCGGTAGCGATGGTGGCATACACGGATCCTTCGGGAGCATTGGGAACACCGGAGTCAAAGCAGACCACGGGGATACCCGCATCCTTGGCTGTCTGCAGGGCATCCAGAACGGCTTCCTGGTCGCAGGCCGCAAGTCCGATTCCGTCGGGCTTCTTGTTAATGGCGTCGTTGAGCATCTGAACCTGATCGGCGATGTCGTTCTCGGTGTTGGGTCCGTTGGAGTTGGCGGTAACTCCCAGAGCTTCCTTCTCGGAATCGATGCCCTTCACGGCTGCCTGCCAGTAGGAAGACTGATAGCTCTTCACGATGATCTCAAAGGTGTACTCTCCGTTGGCGGTCAGCTCCTCGGCGGAAACCACGGTGGCTCCCAGCATGGACAGAGCCATGGCTGCGCTCAGCAGGGTTGCAAAAACTTTCTTCTTCATTTGGTACCTCCTTAAAA
>CAZJYM010000081.1:1671-11652 GCA_964550245.1 uncultured Blautia sp.
ACTTCTCTCCTCTTCTTGATCACATCCACTAAAACAGCCCCGATCAGCACCAGTCCGGTGATATTCTGCTGCCAGTTGGCAGTCAGCCCTATAAAAGGCAACCCAGTCTTTAACAGGCAGATCACCAGTACGCCCAGGAGGGAACCTGTCACCGTGCCGGCGCCTCCGGAAGCAGATACACCTCCGATGATGGCTCCGCCGATGGCTTCCAGCTCAAAGCCGGCGCCGGTGCCCGGCTGAACCGTGGAGAACACCGCCGAGTAGGCGATGGAGGCCAGCCCCGCAAAGGTTCCGGAGATCACGTAGGCCATGATGTGATAAAACTTCACGTTCACACCGGAAAGCCGGGCCGCTTCCTTGTTGCTTCCGATGGCAATGGTGTATCGTCCCATCTTTGTGTGGTTAAGCACAAAGGACATGAGCGCCACCAGCAGCAGGATCCACACGATGCCGATGGGGATCTTGGTATTGCTGGCCGTGGTAAACTTGAAGAGATTCCGAAACCACCCGCCCGGCTGCAGGGCCGTGGGCCAGGTGATCCCAAAGCCTCCCACGATGATGGATCCCAGTCCCCGGGTGATCATGCAGGTACAGAGGGTGACCAGAAAGGGCGGGATATCCATCAGCGCCACCAGGACCCCGTTTACAAGGCCCATCAGGGATCCGAAAAGTACGCTTACCAGCATCCCCACCACCACGGGCACATGGTAGAAGGAGATCAGGTATCCCCCCACCAGGGAGTAGCAGATCAGCCCCGTGCCGATGGAGAGGTCCACCCCGCCGGTGATCAGAGGGAAGGTTACCCCGATGGACATGAGCACGATATAGTAGGAGTAATCCAGAATGCTTACAAAGGTGGTATATTTCCTGAAGTTGGGACTCATGACGATGAAAAACACGGTCAGAGCCACGATCACCGCAAGGACCATGATCTTCTGCCCTTTTTGTCCGCTTAATACGGAACTCTTCTTCACCGCCGCCCCGTTCTGACTTGCCATCACGCTTCCCCCCTTCCTAACGGATCTCTCTGGTAGCCAGGTTCATGATCTTTTCCTGGGTGGCCTGGGCGATGTCCAGCTCTCCCGTGATCTTCCCCTCGCACATGACCACGATGCGGTCGCTCATGCGCAGGATCTCGCTCATCTCGGAGGAAATCATGATAATCGCCTTGCCCTGGGAGGCAAGCCGGTTCATCAGCTTGTAGATCTCGTTCTTGGCGCCCACGTCAATGCCCCGGGTGGGTTCATCGAAGATCAGGATATCGCTGTTTCTGGCCAGCCACTTGGCGATAACCACCTTCTGCTGGTTTCCTCCGGAGAGGTTCACCACCAGCTGGTCCACCCCCGGGGTTTTGATGTCCAGGGAGTGCACGTACTCTTCGGCCTCCTGATCCTCCTGCTTTTTGTCGATAAAGATTCCGTGGAGAAACTTCTTCAGGGTGGCCAGGGTGGTATTCTCGGCAATGGTCTTCTGGACCACGATGCCGAAGCGCTTCCGGTCCTCGGAGAGATAGCCGATGCCATGCTTTACAGCATCCTCGGGGCTGTTGATGGTTACCTTTTCTCCATTTACATAAATGTCCCCACTCTGTCTGGGGTCCGCCCCAAAGATGGCCCGGGCCGTCTCTGTTCGTCCCGCTCCCATAAGCCCCGAAAAACCCAGGATCTCTCCCCGGTGCAGTTCAAAGCTTACATTCTGGACCATCTTTCCGGCATTGAGGTTTTCTACCTTCAGCACCACCGGCGCATCGGGAGCCACCATGCTCTTCGTCTTGGGCTCCTCATAGATCACCCGGCCCACCATCATGTTGATGATGTCGTTCTTGGTACACTCTGAGGTAATCAGGGTACCCACATAGGTGCCGTCCCGCATCACCGTCACCCGGTCGGTGATCACCTTGATCTCGTCCATCCGGTGGGAGATGTAGATGATTCCCAGCTGCTGATCCCGCAGATCCCGGATGATCTTGAAGAGCTCATCGATCTCCGCCTCGGTCAGAGCCGCAGAGGGTTCGTCAAAGACGATCACCTTGGCCTCGTGGGAAATGGCCTTGGCAATCTCGCACATCTGCTGCTTTCCCACGGTGAGGCTGCTCATGGTCTCCGTGGGATCGATATCGATGTTGAGCCGCGCAAAGAGTCTGGCGGCTTCCTCGTTCATCCTTTTGTCGTCGATGGCCAGGCCCTTTTTAAACTCCCGGCCGATAAAAATGTTCTGGGCTACCGTCAGATGCCCCAGCATGTTCAGTTCCTGGTGAACGATGACAATGCCGGCCTCCTGGGCTTCCCTGGTGTTGTGAAACTCCACCTCCCGGCCCTCAAAGGTGATGGTTCCCGAGTCCTTGGTGTAGATCCCCGTCAGGACCTTCATCAGGGTGGATTTCCCAGCCCCGTTTTCCCCCATCAGGGCGTGCACCTCTCCCCTGCGGACCTCCAGGTCCACATGGTCCAGGGCATGGACCCCCGGGAATGATTTGTCGATTCCCTTCATCGTCAAGATTACTTCGCCCATGTGATACCTTTGCCTTTCTGCATCAGCTCTTCCGGCGTCTGCCCAGGACGTCGAAGTAAACCGCCGCGATAACAATGATTCCGGTAATGATCAGCTGGTAATTCTTATTCAGGCCCAGGGCCAGAATTCCTTCCTGCAGAAGGGCTATGATAAACACACCGATCACCGTGCCGCTGATGGAGGCCAGGCCTCCCGCCATGGAAGTGCCTCCCATCACACAGCCGGCGATGGCTTCGTTGTTGTACTGATCCCCGTACCCGGGCTGAACCGTGGTATAGGCCGCCACAAAGAAGATGGCCGCGATTCCCACCAGGGTGCCGCAGATCACGTAGGCGGCCATCTTCCAGCGCTTTACGTTCACTCCTGAAAGCCTCACCGCTTCCGTGTTGCTGCCCAGGCACAGGATGTACCGTCCGATCTTGGTCTTGTTGAGGATCACCGCACAGAGCACGGCCACCGCCAGAAAGATAAAGAGTCCCACCGGGATGTTTCCCACCCGGATCAGGTTCCGGTACCAGCCGTCCGCCGAGGTGGACTGGGGCCAGCTCACGGACTGGGTTTTGGTAAACACCGAGGCGGTGCCCTTGGCGATGTTCATGCTGGCCATGGAAACGATAAAGGGGGGAATGTCCCAGTAGGCCACCAGATACCCGTTAAAGCACCCGAAGAGAAAGCCCACGAAAACGCTGATGATCATGGCCGGAATCATGGGCACCCCGTAGCTGGTGAGGCAGTATCCCGAGATCAGGGCACAGCAGAACATCACCGGTCCGATGGAGAAGTCGATTCCTCCCGTGGCGATGACAAAGGTCACTCCCAGGGCCAGAAAGCCCAGGAAATACACGTAGTTGAGGGCGCTTAAGATTCGGGAATAGCTGAGGAATGTAGGGCTTGTGAGGGCAAAACCGATGTACATGACGATGAGCACACACACCAGCAGGATCCGGTTGAGCCCGATTTTCTTCACAAGCGGGTTTCTTTTGATTGCTTCCATTTCTTTCCTCCCCCGGGACTTACATTCACCTGTCAGGCTTTCCCGGCACTTCCGCACATCCTGATCTTATCCTTTACCAGGGCCGTGACCTCCTCCATGGCCGCCTTCCCGTACTTCTTGGGATCAAAGGCCTCCGGGTTTTCCTTCAGGTACTTTTTCACCCCGTCGCTGTAGGCGATCCGCAGCTCGGTGGCGAAATTTACCTTGCTGATTCCCCGGCGGATGCAGTCCCTGACCGCTTCCTCCGAAAGACCCGAGGCTCCGTGAAGCACCAGGGGTACGGATACCACCTGACGGATCTGGGAGAGTCTCTCCACATCCAGTTTGGGTTCCCCCTTGTAGACGCCGTGGGCCGTACCAATGGCTACCGCCAGAGAGGTGACTCCGGTTTTCTCCACAAAGGTGACGGCATCCCCGGGATCCGTGTACCCCGGATCATCACAGGAGAGATCATCCTCCTTGCCGCCCACCTTTCCCAGCTCCGCTTCCACGGGAATGCCGGAGGGACTGCAGGCGTCCACCACTCTTCTGGTCACCGCGATGTTGTCCTCAAACTCCAGCTTGGATCCGTCGATCATGATGGAGGTATAACCCACCCGCAAAGCCTGCATGGCCAGCTCAAAGCTGCTGCCGTGATCCAGGTGCAGGGCCACGGGAACCGCTGCCTTTTCGGCTGCCGTTCTCACATTGGCGTAGTAAAGGGGCAGTCCCGCATACTTCACCGTAGAGGGCGTGGTCTGCAGGATCACCGGGGAGTTCATCTCCTCGGCGGCTTTAATCACCGCCATCACCATCTCCATGTTTTCCACGTTAAAGGCCCCGATGGCATATCCGTTCTGATCGGCCAGGGCCATCATCTGTTGGGATGTTACAAATGACATAGTTTTTACCTGCCTTTCCCGACTAATTTATTTCGTAATCACGCCGTCCTCATCCCAGAGGTCATGCCAGTCCTTCGCCCCCGGCCACAGGAACACCTGCCCCTTGACCAGACGGTTGTTTTTCTCCAGACCCGCGATGGTCTTCATCTCATCCTCCGTCAAAGGATCGGACAAAACCGTGGTCAGGTTGCTGAGATAATTGTGTACTGAAAATGGAATGGGGATCTGTCCTCTCTGCACCGCCCACTTTAAACACACCGAAGCGGGATGAACCCCGTGGGCTTCGGCAATGGCCTTCATCTCCGGCAGTTCCATGTCTGCAATGTCCCCCTCCACGATGTCTCTTTCCGGTCTTCTGGGGGAACCTAAAGGCATATATCCCACCGGCTGGATGTGATGATCCACCAGGTAGTCAAAGAGCTCCTGCTGCTGGAAACAGGGATGAAGCTCGATCTCACAGGCCGCCGGCATGATCCTAAACTCCCCCATCACCGCCTCCAGCTTGGGGATGGTCATGTTGGAGATGCCGATGTTTTTGATCAGTCCCTTCTCCACCAGATCCTCCATCTGCCGGTAGGTGTCCATGAACTCCTCTACTGAAAACGGTTTGGAGTCCGGATTGCGGGTGTCCACGTCGCAGAAGGGCGGATGGTAGTTGGGGAAGGGCCAGTGAATGAAGTACAGGTCGATGTAGTCGCATTTCAGATCGGAAATACTCTGCCGGCAGGATTTCTCCACCTGCCGGTGCATGTCGTTCCAGACCTTGGTCATGATAAAGAGATCCTTTCTCTCCACCACACCCTCCTCAAAGGCGGCCTGGAACACCTCTCCGATTTCCTTCTCGTTTCCATAGCAGGCCGCACAGTCAAAAAGCCGGTATCCCGCCCGGATGGCTCCTCCCACCGCAGCGGATACCTCCTGCGCCCCCACCCGGTCCGAGCCGAAGGTGCCCATGCCGATGCAGGGGATCTGATCTCCCGAATTCAGTTTTATCTTCGGAACCGTTCTGGGATCCACAGACATTTCCTCTTCCTCCTTTCAAGCCTCAGAGTCAATCAGGATCTTGCCCCGCACCAGTCCCGGCGTCTTAAACATCTCGAAGGCCCGGTCGATCTGGGAGAGGGGCATCTTTTTAAAGATAAAGGAGTCGTCAAACTTCAGCTCCCCGGTCTTGAAGTAATGAGCGGTGAGAGCCCACTCGTCTCCCGGGAAGGGAGGGGAGTAGCTCATCCAGGAGCCGGTCAGGGTAAACTCTTTCCGGTTCATGTTTTCCCACTCCTCCACGGAGAAGGAAAGCTCCCGGGTGGGAGTCCCGATAAAGCACACCCCGGACTTGTTTCCCGCGATCTTGAAGGCCAGCTTCATGGTAATGGTATTCCCGGCGGTCTCATACACATAGTCAAAACCCCGGCCTCCGGTGATCTCCTGCACCTTCTCCATAAAGCCCTCTTCCCCGGAGTTGACGCCGTAGTCTGCTCCCAGCCGTCTGGCCAGATCCAGCCTCTCCTCCAGGATGTCAAAGACGGTCACGGTCCGGGCTCCGAAGATTCTGGCCCACTGGGCCGTCATCATGCCGATGGTGCCCCCTCCCAGGATGGCCACGTTTTTGCCTCCCCGGTAGTCCAGTCTGCGAAGGCCGTGCAAGGCCACCGTGGCCGGTTCAAAGGAGGCTCCCTTTTCAAAGCTCACACTCTCATCAAAGGGGATCACGTTTTTCTCCGGCACGGATACATACTCGGCAAAGCTGCCGAATTCCCGGGAGCCGATAAAACTGTAGTTCTTACAGAGGGAATAATCCCCCTTCTGGCAGTCCTCACACTTCATGCAGGGAATTAAGGGGATTCCCGCCACCCGGTCTCCGGGCTTCACTAAGGTGACTCCCTCACCCACTTCCTCCACGGTGCCGGAAAACTCATGTCCCAGGATGTTGGGATAATAGTGACAGGCATCCCCGTTTACCCGTGGGACATCCGAACCGCAGATCCCCGTATATTTCACTTTCACCAGAACCTTTCCCGGTACGGCCTGAGGTTTTTCCACCTCTTCGTACCGAATGTCGTTTCTGGCATGTACCACTCCTGCCTTCATCTCGATCTGATCTCCTCCCTAAGGGGCAAACTTTTTAAATGTGCCCTTCAAATCCTCATAGAGCTCCAGGTAGAGCTCCATGCATTTTTCATAGATCTGATGATTCTTCCTATCCGGCTCATGCACCCGGGTGACGGTGACTGTCTTCTTTACAGCCTCCTCATAATCCCTGTAAAGACCGCAGCCCACCCCTGCAAGCATGGCTGCTCCCAGGGTAGTGGCCGTATCCGAGGGGGATACCCGGATGGTCTTTCCGGTCACATCCGCCTTGATCTGGGTCCAGAGCCGGGAATTGGACGCACCGCCCATGGCATTTAAAACCTGGACTTCCGCCCCTGCTTCCCGGGCGGTGCGCAGGTTGTGCTCCAGGGAAAAGGCCGTTCCCTCCAGGATGGCCCGGATCAGGTGGCCTCTTGTCTTATCAAAGGACAGCCCGTAAAAGACTCCCCTGGCATCCGGATCCCAGATGGGGGAGCGCTCTCCCGCCATGTAGGGGAGAAAGACCACGCCCTCCGATCCCGGGGGGATATTTTCCGCTTCCCGGGTGAGATCATCAAAGCTTAACCCAAAACCCAACTGCTCTTTAAACCACCGCAGGGTTCCTCCCCCGCCGGTGGTGCCTCCCTGCAGCAGCCACTTCCCCGGAACCACATGGGGAGAGAGGATCAGCTTTTTATGAGCCAGGGGCCGGTCCAGACAGATGCTCATGCCTCCCGCCTGACCTCCCTGCTCCTGAGTCTCTCCCACCTGATAAACCCCGGCTCCCAGGGTGCCGCAGGCCGCATCCAGCCCGCCTGCTGCCACCGGGGTGCCCGCACAGAGGCCGGTCAGCTCCGAAGCTTCTTTTGTTACTTCTCCCACCAGGGCGTCACAGGGGTAAATCTCCGGCATTAAATCCAAAGAGAGCCCCAGCTCCTCTGCCAGATCCCCGTTCCAGGAAAGATGCTCCATGTCAAAGAAGTGGATCCCGTAGCCCTGGGACACATCCTGACTCATGACGCCGGTCAGCATAAAGACGATGTAGCTGTTGCTCTGGAGAAACCTGTCTGTCCTGCGGAAGATCTGGGGATTATTTTCCTGAAGCCAGAGCATCTTGGGGGTGGAATATCCCGGCAGGAAGTCATTTCCCGAAAGGGAAAAGATCCGCTCCTCCCCCACCTTATTCTTGATCCGCTCACAGATCTCCCGGGATCTGGTATCCAGCCAGATGGGGGTGGAAGAGAGCACCTCCCCCTTTTCATCCACGGGAACGGCTGCCCAGCTCTGGCCGTCCACCCCGATTGCCCGGATGTCTGCCGGGTTTACCCCGTCTGATAAAACCTCCCGGATCCCCTGCGTGACCGCTTTCCACCAGTCCCGGGGATCCTGTTCGGCCCAGCCGGGATGGGGATAAGCAACCGGACAGGGCTTTGCCGTCTGGGCCAGCACCGATCCGTCCTCCCGGAAAACCGCCACCTTGCAGGCGGAGGTTCCCACATCAATGCCCATCAGCAGGTTTTCACTCATCTTTTTCCTCCCGGAGGGACAGGATGGAATTTCCCTCCTGTATTCGAGTCCCCATGACGATCTCCACCGGCAGGGGATCCTCTCCCGTCTTCTTCTCTTTGATCCGCTCTAAAAGCAGTTCCACGCCCTTTCTGCTCATCTCCTCCATGGGCTGCACCACCATGGACATCCGGGGCTCCACCACCTGAGAGAGAATCAGGTTGTCAAACCCCAGCATGGACACGTCCCGGGGACAGTGAAAGGGAGATTCCTTTAAGGCCATCACCGCTCCCAGGGTGATCTCATAGTTGGTCATAAAGACAGCCGTGGGCCGGTTTTCCAGAGATAATAACTCCTTCATGCTCTGATAACCGTAGTCCATGGAGTGGCGTCCGCACTTCCGGTACTCCAAAGGGACGGTAAGCCCGGCCTTTTCCATGGCTTCCAGAAAACCCTGGTACCGGGAAATCCCCGTATACTCCACCCCGGAGCAGATCACGGCGATCTTTTCATGTCCCCGCTCCAGCAGCAAAGACATGGCCCGGCAGGCTGCCCTTTTGTTGTCAATGCGCACACAGTCCAGCTGCACATCCTCCAGCACCCGGTCCAGCAGTACCACCGGGATCCCCGAATCAAAGGCCGGCTTTAAAAAGGCGGAACTGCGGGATACCGGCACCGCGATGATGCCGTCCACCTTTTTTCCCACCAGAAACCGCAGGCTCTCCGCCTCCACCTCTTCATCCTCACTGGAGTCACAGATCAGCATGCCGTATCCCCGGCTTCGAAGGGCTTCCCCCATAAATTTCAGCAGCGTGCCGTTAAAGAGACTCTCGATGCTGTAGACAATGACTCCCACGGTCCGGCTCTGACGGGTGGCCAGACCCCTGGCGATCTCGTTGACCTCGTAATGAAGTTCAGCTATGGCCTTCTCCAGCTTCACCCGGTTCTCCGGCAGCACGTTGCCGCCGTTCAGATACTTGGAAATGGTTGCAGGGGACAAACCGGTTTTTGCCTGAATGTCCCGTATTGTAGCAGGCATTCCATCACCTTCTTCTCCTACAAAAGCGAAACGCTTCGCTTTGTTTCCGCCTTCATTATAATCATTGATTTTCTCTAAAAAAAGTGATATCATGGATAAAAGATGGTAGATTATTCACTTTTTCTCCGAAAGAAGGGAGTTATGAAATATTTAGACTATAAGGACTCCAGAGAGCAGGGAGCCTTAAACTTTCCCATCACCCTCTACCGGGAAAATCCCCGCAGTCCCCGCTATGTGATGCCCGTTCACTGGCATCCCGCCTTTGAGATCATCCGCATCCTGACCGGCACCTTTGCCCTGACCGTCAACAGTAAGACCCATGAGTACAAAGCCGGGGACATCGTCTTTATCATGGACGGCTTTCTCCACGGAGGGATCCCTAAAGACTGCACCTACGAGTGCCTGGTCTTCGACCTGAACTTTCTCCTGCGGGAGCCCAACGTCTGTTCCAAAAGCCTGCATGACATCCTGGACCACCGGATCCTGGTCCGGGAACTGCTCTCGGAAAACAGCACGGAAATTCCCCAGATCGTGGACAGCCTCATCGATGCCCTCTCTGAAAAGAAGCCGGGGTATGAATTCACGGCCCAGGGCTGCCTCTTTTCCCTTCTGGGGGTGATCCTGGAGGAACACCTCTATGAGGAGGCGGGAAAGGACCAGAAGCCGGAGAGGCTCAACTCCCTGAAAAACGTGCTCTCCTACATCTCGGAGAACTACGGCCGCAGCGTCACCCTGGACACCCTGGCCAAAATCGCAGGCATGAATCCCCGGTACTTCTGCAAGTACTTCCGGGGTCTTACCGGAAAAACCCCCATCGACTACCTGAACAGCTACCGGATCGAGTGTGCCTGTGAGATGCTCTCCACCCGCAACGTCTCGGTGAAGGAGACCGCCATCTCCTGCGGCTTTAACGATGAGAGCTACTTTATCAAGGTCTTTCACAAGTACAAGGGAGTAACGCCGGGAGAGTACATGTCGATGGA
>CAZJYM010000082.1:0-11643 GCA_964550245.1 uncultured Blautia sp.
ATGTGAATAAGAAGGCGGGTCCCTTATGGAAGGCACCCGGGGCCTTTTAGATAGAAGACGGAACGGAAAAACATGGAGGTGCATTGATTGAAAAGTGATAAAAGCGAAAACCAGTTGAACAGCAATGAGGGCGCAGCCCCCAGAAAACAAAACGGTAAATCCAGGAACGGAAGACGCAGGTCTTCCAGAAGCGCGAAACGGGCGGAGAAGACCTTAAAGCCGCTGCTTAAGACTCCGGTTAAGACCCAGCAGCCCAAACCTCCGGCTCACCGGGGCAGGAAATCCTCCAGACTGAAGATTATACCTTTAGGAGGTCTGGAGCAGATCGGCATGAACATCACCGTGTTTGAGTACGGGGAGAGCATTGTGGTGGTGGACTGCGGACTTTCCTTTCCCGAGGACGACATGCTGGGCATCGATCTGGTGATTCCGGATGTGAGTTATCTGAAGGAAAACCTGTCCAAAGTCAAGGGCTTTGTCATCACCCACGGACATGAGGATCACATCGGCGCCCTTCCCTACATTCTCAAAGACATCAACGTTCCCATTTATTCCACCAAGCTCACCCTGGGACTGATTACCAACAAGCTGAAGGAGCACAATCTGGTGCGCTCCACCCGGCTGAAGGAGGTACACCACGGACAGGTGATCAATCTGGGAGATTTTTCCATTGAGTTTATCAAGACCAACCACAGCATTCAGGATGCCTCCGCCCTGGCCATCTACTGCCCGGCGGGGATCGTGGTTCATACGGGAGACTTTAAGGTGGACTACACCCCGGTGTTCGGGGATGCCATCGATCTGCAGCGCCTGGCGGAGATCGGAAAGAAGGGCGTGCTGGCACTGATGTGCGACAGCACCAACGCGGAGCGTCCCGGCTTTACCATGTCGGAGCGCACCGTGGGAAAGGTTTTTGACAACCTGTTCAGCGAATACAAGAACAACCGCATTATCGTGGCAACCTTTGCCTCCAACGTGGACCGGGTACAGCAGATCATCAACACCGCCTACCGGTTCGGACGGAAAGTGGCCCTGGAGGGACGCTCCATGGTGACCGTCATTTCCACCGCTTCCGAACTGGGGTATCTGCGGATCCCGGAGAACACCCTGATCGACATTGACGAGGTGAAGGATTATCCCGACGAGAAGGTGGCCCTCATCACCACGGGAAGCCAGGGAGAATCCATGGCGGCTCTTTCCCGGATGGCGGCCAGCATTCATAAAAAGATAACCATCAAACCCAACGACACCATTATCTTCAGCTCCAATCCCATACCCGGCAACGAGAAGGCCGTGTCCAGAGTCATCAACGAGCTCTCCATGAAGGGAGCCAAGGTGATCTTTCAGGATGCGCATGTATCCGGACATGCCTGCCAGGAGGAGATTAAGCTGATGTACTCTCTGGTTCGTCCCAAATATGCCATCCCCGTTCACGGGGAATACCGGCACCTGACGGCCCAGAAGCAGATCGCGGAAGAGCTGGGATATGCCCGGGAAAACATCTTCATCCTGTCCTCCGGAAACGTGCTGGAGATGGATGAGGAGGGAGCGGAAATCACGGGCAGCGTCCACACCGGATCCATCCTGGTGGACGGACTGGGAGTCGGAGATGTGGGCAACATCGTGCTGCGGGACCGCCAGCATCTGGCGGAGGACGGAATCATGATCGTGGTCATGACATTAGAGCGGCGCACCAACCAGGTGATCGCCGGACCGGATATCGTGTCCAGAGGGTTTGTGTACGTGAGGGAGTCGGAGGACCTGATGGAGAATGCCAGAGAAGTGGTGGAAAGGGCCCTGAACTCCTGCCTGGACCGGAGAGTGACCGACTGGAGCCGTATCAAGACCGTGGTGAAGGATGCCCTTGGCGAATTTCTCTGGAAGAGAACCAAGAGAAGTCCCATGATACTGCCAATCATTATGGAGGCCTGAAATGATGGATATTGTCAGACAGGATATTCAGACGCTCCTCTCTCACATCGAGGAGCATGATATTTATCTGGAATACAGAAGAAATCAGGAAATACTGGATCAAAATCCCCGCCTGAAGGAGAGGGTGGACCTCTTCCGCGCCAACAACTTCCGGCTGCAGACGGAGACCGGCTCGGAGGATCTCTTAAGTGTGGCGGAGCAGCTAAACGGGGAGTCCGTGAATCTGCGGCGGATCCCGGAGGTAAATGCCTACCTGGACGCAGAGCTGGCTCTTTGCAGGATGCTGCAGGAGATCGTGACGGAGATCATAGACGGCGTGAACTTAAGTGTTCCACAGTTATGAGTTTCATTGATGCTTGAAGTTATGAACCCTGGGAGGTCTGGAAGCTTATGGGAAATACAAGAGAACGACTGGGAGCCGCGGGTGTGGCCGTGGCGGGAGGAATCTTCCGGATCGCCCTGTACATCGCTGCCGCGGTACTGATCTTCTGGGCGGGGAAAGCCACCTATCAGTTCGGCTATGACGTGTTTAACCAGCAGGCCATGAGCCCGGGGGAGGGCACGGAGATCACCGTGGTGATTCCGGAAAATACCTCCGTCTACCGCATCGGCAGAATCCTGGAGAACAAGGGCCTGGTCAAGAACGCCACGGTTTTCTATGTGCAGGAGCTCTTATCCAACTACCGGGGAAAGCTCCAGCCCGGAACCTATCTTTTAAGCACCGCCTACACTCCCTCCCGCATCATGAGCATCATGGCCGGGGAGGAGGAAGAGGAGGTACCGGATTCGTGACGGGGGATGAAAGGCTGAAGGTTTTCCTGGATTCCCTGGATCCGGGACTTACCCCCGCTTTGGAGGAGCTGGAGGAGAAAGCTCTGGAAGAAAACATCCCCGTTATCCGCCGGGAGATGCAGCGCTTCATTCAGGTTCTTCTGGCCATGAAAAGACCGGAGAGAATCCTGGAGGTGGGAACAGCCGTGGGCTTTTCCGCCCTGCTTTTTGCCACGTATGCCCCGGAAGCCCATGTCACCACCATCGAAAATCATCCGGGACGCATTGCCCAGTCCAGGGAAAACTTCCGAAAGTACGGGAGGGAAGGTCAGATCACCCTTCTGGAGGGGGAGGCGGGAGAGATCCTTCCCTCCCTGGAGGGGCCCTTTGACCTGATCTTTATGGATGCGGCCAAGGGACAGTACCTTTCCTGGCTTTCGGATGTGCTGAACCTGATGGCCCCGGGAAGCATACTTCTTTCCGACAACGTGCTCCTGGAAGGGGAGATACTGGAGTCCCGCACCCTGGTCCGGCGGAGAAACCGCACCATCCACAAAAGGATGCGGGACTATCTTTATGAACTGATGCACCATCCCCTGCTGGAGAGCTGTGTACTGCCTGTGGGGGACGGAGCGGCCTTAAGCGTCATGATCCCCGGGGAGAGGAAAATTTCATGAAAAGACCAGAACTACTTCTGCCCGCCGGCAGTCTGGAGGTTTTAAAGATTGCCGCCGTCTTTGGAGCGGATGCGGTCTATATCGGAGGGGAGGCCTACGGTCTTCGAAGCGCCGCCCATAACTTTTCCCTGCCCCAGATGGAGGAGGGCATTGCCTTTGCCCATGAGCGGGGCGTAAAGGTGTATGTGACCGTCAACATCTTTGCCCACAACCGGGATCTGGACGGGGTGCGGGAATACTTATCCGAGCTTTCCCGTATCCGGCCGGACGCACTGATCATCGCCGATCCGGGGGTTTTTGCCCTCTACCGGCAGATCTGTCCGGAGATCCCCTGCCACATCAGCACCCAGGCCAACAGCACCAACTACGAGACCTTTCTCTTCTGGCACTCCCTGGGGGTAAAGAGAGTGGTCACAGCCCGGGAGTTAAGCCTGGAGGAGATCCGGGAAATCCGGGAAAAGATCCCGGAGGACATGGAGATTGAAACCTTTATCCACGGAGCCATGTGCATCTCTTATTCGGGCAGGTGTTTACTGAGCAATGTTCTGGCAGGACGGGATGCCAACCAGGGATCCTGTACCCATCCCTGCCGGTGGAACTATGCCCTGGTGGAGGAAACCAGACCCGGCCAGTACATGCCGGTGTTTGAAAACGAACGGGGAACCTTTCTCTTTAACTCCAAAGACCTGTGCATGGTGGAACACATGGGAGACCTGATGGGCAGCGGCATCGACTCCTTCAAGGTGGAAGGCCGGATGAAAAACGCCCTCTATGTGGCCACCATGGCCAGAACCTACAAAAAGGCCATGCTGGATTACCTGGAAGGCCCGGAAGTTTACGAGAACAATCTTCCCTGGTACCGGGAACAGATCGCCGGGAGTACCCGCAGGCCCTTTACCACCGGGTTTTTCTACGGCCGGCCCGATGCCTCCGCCCAGATCTATGAGAACAGCACCTACATCCGGGACTACACCTACCTGGGGTATGTGGAAGGAACGGATGAGCAGGGAAGAGCGGAAATTACCCAGAAAAACAAGTTTTCCTCCGGAGAGACCATCGAGATCATGAAGCCCGACGGCCGGACACTGTCCGTTACGGTGGGGGATATTTTTGATCTGGAAGGAAATATAAGGGAGAGCGCTCCCCATGCCCGGGAAAGGCTGCGGGTGGATCTGGGGGGCATGGCGGAAAAATATGATGTGCTCCGCCGGGACGACAGGAACCCGGGAGAAGGTGGGGACGGATCGTGAGAAAGAAAATTGAGCAGCTGTTAAGCGGAAACTTTGAATATGAACAGCCGAAACTCCTCTTTTCCTCGGAGAAGCTTCTCATCACCCTGAAGGCCGGGGAGACCGGCAGGGGGGAGCTCTACCTGGGTACGGAGAACAATGAGCCCATCAGGGGATACATTACCTCCTCCTCCCGCCGGCTGGTTCCGGGGCTGGGAAAGTTTTCCGGCACCACCGTCTGCCTCCCCTGGGGAGCGGATGCGGCCGGCTTAAATCCCGGGGATTCGCAGGAAGGGTGGCTGTGCTTTACCACCAGCGTGGGGGAGTACCGTCTGCCCTTTGAGATCCGCACCGAGGAGGCTTCTCTGCCGGTTGGAAGCCTGCAGGAATTTCCCGGACTGGCCCGGGAGGATTTCCGGGAGGCCTTCCGGCTCTTTACGGATCCCGCCTTTTCCGTGCTGCTTAAAAGTTCCGGAGCCCGGGAAAGAGCCCTCTATGCGGGGCTTTCCCGTCAGCCGGTGACCTACCAGCACCTGGAGGAGTTTTTCATCGCCAGAGGGGACAAGGAGGCCGTGTCCCTCACCCTTCCCGTCTCGGGAAGGGAATTTTATAACTTAAAGGAATCCGTCCAGGAGTCCTTCGTGGTTCACAGAAGCGGCTGGGGACATCTGCGTCTGGATGTGGAGGCCAGGGGGGATTTTCTGGAGCTCTCAAGACGGGTGGTCACCGATGAGGACTTTATCGGCAGCACCTATCAGGTTTCCTACATTGTCCGGAGAGAAGCCCTGAACATGGGCAACCGCTTCGGGGAGATCCGGGTGCGCAGTCCCTATCAGGAACTGGTCTTTTCCGTGATGGCTTCCGCCGGAGCGAAGGTAAGCTTCGGAGTCCGGGGCGTGGAGAAACGAAACCGCATCGCCCTGGTGAAGGACTACCTGGAGATGCGCATGGGGGACATGGACCTGAAAACCTGGCAGGGATCCAGCCACTATGTCCTCAATCAGCTGCGGGAAGCCGGCTGCATTTATCCCGAGTACGACTTCTTTGAGGCCCTGCTCCTTCTCTCCGAGGGAGAGAAGGAGCAGGCCGGAGAGCTGTTGAAGGAGTGTCAGAAGACCTTTTCCAAGGAAGACATGGAGCAGGCGGGCGTCTATCTCTTCCTCTGCGTGGAGGCCGGGCTCTATCGGGACCGGGATCAGGCGGTATCCAGACTGGAGCGCTTCTTTGATCTGCGGCCCGAGAGTTTCCCCCTGGCCTTTGCCCTTCTGCATCTGGATCCCCTGTATGAAAAGCCCTCCAGAGCCGCCGCCCTTTTGGAAGGCCTCTTCGAGAAGGGCTGCACCAGTCCCCTTCTTTACATGGAAGCCTGGGATCTGGTCAATAAAGACATCTCCATTCTTCGCAAGCTGGGAGGATTCTGGGTGCAGGTCTTCCTCTTCGCGGCCCGCAGGGGAAGGGTGGACCGGGAGCTGATGATGCGCATCGCCTATCTCTCCGGCTATGAGAAGGAGTTTCACCCCGCTCTTTACAGGCTTTTGACACTGGGGTACGACCGGTATCCGGAGGATGAAACCCTGGAGGCCATCTGCAAGTATGTGATGAAGGGAAATCCCCGGAAATCCCGGTACTTCCGCTGGTTTTCCCTGGCGGTGGAGCGGGGGCTGCGGATCACAAGGCTTTATGAGTACTATGTGGAAACCCTGGATACCTCCTATCAGAGAGAACTGCCCAGACCTTTGCTTTTGTATTTCGCCTATAATGACACCACCCTGGGGGATGCCAAGAAAGCTTACCTCTATGCCAGCGTCACGGGACACAAAAACCAGGAAAAGGGCATCTACGACAGCTACCGGAAAAACATGGAGGAGTTTGCCAAAGCCAAACTCTCCCAGGGAGCCATGAACGAGAACTACGCCATCCTCTATCAGGAGTTCTGTTCCCATCCCGATAATGCCACTGAAGCGGACCGCATTGCCGCCCGGCTTTTCACCTGCAGGCTCTACTGTGATGATCCCAAGATCCGTCAGGTGATCGTGCGCCACGCGGAGATGGAGAAGGAGGAGGTCTTCCCCTGCATCCACGGGGTGGCCTATCCCCGGATCTACACAAAAGAGGCGGTGGTTCTCTTTCAGGACGACAAGCAGCGCCGGTATGTGTCCACCGTGGCCTACAACCTGACACCCCTGATGGATGAGCGGGAGATCATTCCCCGGGTAATCGAAGCCGGCACGGGTGATGCGGGGGTACTGCTGTACTACTGCGAGAACACTGTGCTTACACGGGAAAACCTGCAGGTGTTTAAGCGGGCTGCTCTTAATTCCGCCCTTTCCGCTGACTACAGGCATTCCCTGGAAAAGCGCATCCTGGAATACTTCCGGGATCACCCGGAAGAGGAGGGGATCACGGGAGAACTGAAGGGACTGAACCTGCGGGAATACGCCGGAGGGGACCGGAAGATCCTGCTGGAGCTTCTGATCCGTCAGGGGCTTTACCCCCGGGCCATGGCTCTTATAGAGGAACTGGGCTGTGAGGGAGTGGAGGAGGAGAGTCTTTTAAAGCTGGCTTCCTCCCTGATTCACCTGGGAGACGGCGAGGAGGATGAAGAGCTGATTTCCCTGGCTTCCCAGGTCTATCGCCACGGAAGGGCGGATGAGGCCACCCTGGAGTACCTGATGAACTGCCGGGTGGGACCGCTGGATGAGCTCTACTCCATCTGGAAGAGCGCCCGGAAGGCCGCCCTGGATACCCGCACCTTTGAGGAACGGATCCTGGGACTTTCCATGCTGACGGGAAACTGCGGCAGAGCCGGGGAAGAGGTCTATACCGCCTACCAGGAACACGGGGGAAGGGAGCGGGTGATGGCCGCCTACCTGACCATGAAGTCCTACGGACTGGTGGTCAGGGAACAGAACTACGGGGACTTCATGAAGAAGAATCTTCTCCTGGCCGTGGATCAGGGCTGGCCTGTCCATGAGATCTGCCGCCTGGCCCTTCTGGATCTTTTATCCGCCGACCGGAGCCTCTGTGCCCAGAGGGAGGATCTGGTGAAAACCCTGCTTCGGGAGTGCGTGGAGAAGGGGAGAGTCTTCGCCTTTTTCGGCCGCTTTGACTCCCGGTTTTTAAGCCCCTTCCAGCTGGACGACCGGACCTTTGTGGAGTGTCACGCCCACCCGGATGCCCGGGTAACCCTGCACTACGCCCTGGATCCGGGTCTCGGGAAGAAGCCGGAGTACAAAACCCTGCCCCTCAAAAACATGTATTCAGGAATCTTTACCCGGACCTTTACCCTGTTTTACGGGGAGAGCCTGCGCTACTGGTTTTCCATTGAAAACGGGGGAAAGACCGTAAACACCCCGGAGCGCACCATCACCATGACCCGGGTGGAGGAAAGCCCCCAAACCAGGTTTGCACTGTTAAACCAGATGCTGGCCCACCGGTGTCTGGGACGGGAAAAGCAGGTGTGGGAGATCCTGGAGGAGGTCCAGCGCCGGGACATGCTGGTCCGGGAGCTTTTTGTCCTGGAGTCTGAGGAGGATGCATGAACGAGATTCGCGACCTGATCATCGGGATCGATCTGGGGGAGAAGTTTTCCCAGATCTGTTATTACGACCGCAAGGCGGGAGAACCCCGGTCCCTGCCGGTAAAGGTGGGAAGCAGCGTCTTTGAGATGCCCACGGTGCTTTCCCGGATGCCGGATTCGGAGGAATTCGCGGCCGGAGAAGAGGCCGAGTATGCCGCCCGGGAGAAAAACGGCTTTCTCATCGAGAACCTCTACCAGATCGTGGGCAGACAGGAAAGGCTGCAGGTCTTTGATGAGGAGAAGGAAAGTTTTGAACTGGCTGCCATCTTTTTATCGGCTCTGTTAAAGCTTCTGGGGATGGCGGATGTGCCCAGGCAGACCAGATGTCTGGTGATCACCAGTCCGGATCTCTCGCCCCGGCGGGTGAAAAACTACCAGAATGCCTGCGCTTTGCTGGGCTTTTCCCCGGAGCAGGTGATGCTGGTGGACTACGGGGAGAGCTTTTTCTACTATGTGTTTGCCCAGAAGCGGGAGAACTGGAACCGCAGCGTGGGCTGGTACGCCTTTGACCGGGACAGGGTTACCTTTCGAAAGATGGCCATGAACACCGCCAAAAGACCGGTTCCGGTCTGGATCGAAAAGCCCCGGACGGAGGAACTGCCTGCGGATCCGCAGGATAAGGACCTGATCTTCGCCTCCTTTGTGGTGGACAGCCTGGGTGCTGAACTCTACTCCAGCATCATGATCACCGGGGAGGGCTTTTCCCAGGACTGGGCAGCCAAATCCGTAGGGGTACTGTGTGCCAAGAAGCGAAAGGTCTATTTCGGCAACAACCTCTTTGCCAGAGGAGCCTGCTCGGCGGCGGTGGAGAGGCTGGAGGCCAGAAGGCTTACGGGCTACCGGTTTTTAAGCCCCTCGCTGGTTCACACCTCCATCGGGATGGACCTGCGGGTGATGGGAGCTCCCACCTGGGTGCCTCTTATAGAGGCGGGACGGAACTGGTATGAGTGCCGGGCAAACTGCGAGCTGATCCTGGATGACACCCGGGAACTGGTTTTCACCTTAAGCTCCCTGGAATTCCAGGATAAGAAGAGGGTGTCCATGAGTCTTCCCGGTCTTCCGGAGAGGCCCAACAAGACCACCCGGCTTTCCCTGGAGCTGGAGTTTGTCTCCCCCGCGGAGTGTGAGATCACGGTGCGGGATCTGGGTTTTGGGGAGCTTTTCCCCTCCAGCGGCCTGGAGTGGAAGGAACGGGCCAGGGTGTAAAGGGAGGAGGGAGCAGGGTTGAGCGGATATATCCTGTGTCAGACCAAAAGGGCCGAAACCCCTTACTTTATTGAAAATATCAGCACAAACATCTATTCACTGGAGGAACTGTGCTATTACCTGTACCACAACCTGTATCTGATCGACGAGACCATCCTCAATGAGGGGCTCTGCCGCTGGATCTCCCAGGAGCTGGCTCTTCCGGAGCTGGGGGAGAAGCTGCGCTCCGTCATGGGCAAGTTTGCCAGTGCGGAGGACATCCTCTACCCGGTTTTCAAGGAGATCAACTATCTGACCTATGAGGAGCTGCGGGAGCTGAATCACCGGCTGGTCCGTTTTGACAAAGAGCCGCCTCTTCTTCGGCAGAAGAAGAAGGGGGACTCCATGGTGGAAAACGGCATGTACGGAAACGCCATCCGGGTCTACGAGGATCTGCTGAAGCAGGAGGGCCTGGAGGATGTGCGGGAGGGACTGACGGAGAGCATCTACCACAACCTGGGATGTGCCTGCAGTTACCTGTTCCAGGGGGAGAAGGCCCTGGAATGTTTCCGTGCGGCCTACGAAGGGGGAAGGAGCCGAAAGGCCTTGACAGTCTACCTGCTGGCTTACCGGTCTCTTCGAACTCAGGAGGAATATGAGGCCCTTCTGGAGGAGATGGGCGTGGAGGAGGAAGTGCGGCAGGAAGCGGAAGATGAGTGGAACCGGGTATCCGCCCTTCCGGATCCCCCGATGCCTTCCGGATCTCTGGAGGAGATCCTGGAGGGAATGACCAAAGAGTATCACAGAAGCACCGGATCTTGATCAAAGAAGGAGGCGGCATGAGCGCAGCAGACAGAATCTTTATCGACATGTGTACAGACATCCTGAAAAACGGAACCAGCACCGAGGGGGAGAAGGTACGCCCCGTGTGGGAGGACGGTACGCCCGCCTACACCATCAAGCGGTTCGGAGTGGTGAACCGCTATGATCTAAGAGAGGAGTTTCCGGCCCTCACCCTTCGTCCCACGGCCATCAAAAGTTCCATGGATGAGATCCTCTGGATCTGGCAGAAGAAGTCCAGCAACATCCATGACCTTCACAGCCACATCTGGGACAGCTGGGCGGATGAGGACGGATCCATCGGCAAAGCCTACGGCTACCAGCTGGGTGTCAAGCATGAATACCGGGAGGGCATGATGGATCAGGTGGACCGGGTGCTCTTTGACTTAAAGAACAATCCCTACAGCCGCAGGATTCTCACCAACATCTACGTGCATCAGGATCTTCATGAGATGAATCTCTATCCCTGCGCCTACTCCATGACCTTCAACGTGACAAAAGAGCCGGGAAAGGAAAGGCTTACCTTAAATGCCGTCTTAAACCAGCGCTCCCAGGACGTGCTCACCGCCAACAACTGGAATGTATGCCAGTATTCCCTGCTGCTGATGATGATCGCCCAGGCGGTGGACATGGAGGCCGGGGTTTTGCTGCACGTGATTGCCGACTGCCATATCTACGACCGGCACATCCCCCTGGTGGAGGAGCTGATCACCAGAGAGTCCTACCCGGCTCCCAGAGTAACCTTAAACCCGGACATCCACGATTTCTATCAGTTTACCACCGATGATCTCCGGGTGGAAAACTATAAAACCGGCCCCCAGATTCACCGGATTCCGGTGGCCGTCTAGGAAGGAAAAATCCATGAAGATCATTGTAGCGGCGGACAAAAACTGGGGCATCGGCAGAGACAATGCCCTGCTGGTGCGGATTCCCGCGGACATGAAGCGGTTTCGGCAGGAGACCGAAGGGAAAGTGGTGGTGATGGGCAGAAGAACCCTGGAGAGCTTTCCCGACGGTCCCTTAAAGAACCGGGTCAACATCGTGCTTACTTCCAAAGAGGATTACGAGGCAAAGGGAGCCATCATCTGTCACTCCCTGGAGGAACTTAGAGAAAGGTTAAAGGATTATCCCCCGGAGGAGGTTTACTGCATCGGCGGGGAGAAGGTGTACCAGGAACTGCTTCCCCTTTGCGACACCGCACTGGTTACCCGCATCGACTTTGCCTTTGAGGCGGACCGGTACTTTCCCAACCTGGATCAGATGCCGGAGTGGAAGGTGCGGGAGGAAAGCGATGAGATGACCTACTTCAGCCTGGTCTACACCTATGTGACCTATGAGCGGACGGGAGGATGATGATGGAAGACTTTACCCGGGAAGGCATGGTACCCGGGTTTGAGGGCTGGGTGCGTGCGGATAACAGATGGGTGCT
>CAZJYM010000083.1:0-11544 GCA_964550245.1 uncultured Blautia sp.
TTCAAAAAATGGCCTGCAGGATTTCCTTCAGGCAGAAAGGAGTGACATTATGAACATACTGGTTGTCAATGGAAGTCCCAAGGGGAAATTCAGCATCACCTTTCAGACCGTGCTGTTTCTGGAAAAGCACTTTCCCAAACACCATTTCCATGTTTTACACGCAGGACAGAGGATCCGGGCGCTTGGCCGGGATTTCACCCAGGCCCGCAAGGACTTGGAGGAGGCGGATCTGATTCTGTTCTCCTATCCGGTTTACACCTTTATCGCCCCCAGCCAGCTGCAGGGATTTATAAGGCTTATGAAGGAGTCGGGAGTGGATCTTACCGGCAAGTTTGTGACCCAGATCACCACCTCCAAACATTTCTACGATGTGACGGCCCACCGGTACATCATGGAAAACTGTCAGGATATGGGAATGAAATATATTCAGGGACTGTCCGCGGACATGGATGACCTGCTGGAGGAGAAGGGACAGAAGGAAGCCCTGGAGTTTTTCCACTATGTTTTATGGTCCATGAAGCATGACAGCTATGAGCCCCTGCCGGAAAAAGCTCCGGAACCGAAGCACCTGCCGGTTCATGTGCCGGAGGAGGCTCCGCAAAAACCCGCCTTTAAGGGAAAGGACGTGGTGATTGTCGCCGACCTGGCGGAAGGGGATACCCAGCTTCAAAACATGATCCAGCGCTTTCAGAGAGTGCTTCCCGTAAAAAGCCATGTAGTAAACATACGCGAGTATCCCTTCGCCGGAGGATGCCTGGGCTGCTTCCACTGTGCGGTTTCCGGGGAATGCGTGTACAGGGACGGCTTTGATGAATTTCTTCGAAATGAGATTCAGACGGGAGCGGCCATCGTCTATGCCTTTTCCATCCAGGATCACTCCATGGGTGTGCTCTTCAAGCAGTATGACGACCGTCAGTTCTGCAACGGCCACCGGACCGTGACCATGGGAATGCCCATGGGATATCTGATCAGCGGGGATTACAGCCGGGAAACCAATCTGCAGATGATCATAGAGGGAAGGGCCGAAGTGGGCGGAAACTTCCTGGCGGGAACCGCCTGTGATGAAAAGGATCCCGACGGCACCATCGACCGGATGGCCGAAACGCTGCTCTTTGCCCTCAAGCACCATTATCTTCCTCCCCAGAACTTCTACGGGGTAGGCGGAAGGAAGATCTTCCGGGATCTGGTGTACCTGATGCAGGGCATGATGAAGGCGGACCATGCCTTTTATAAGGCGCACGGCCAGTATGACTTCCCCCAGAAGGAGAAGGGCACCCTGATCAAGATGTATATGGTGGGACTTCTTCTGTCATCCCCCAAAGTGTACTCCAAAATGGGGAACATGATGAACGAGGGTATGCTGATGCCTTATAAGAAGGTGCTGGAGAAAAACTGAACTGAAGACTTGAAATAGATGTGAAAGACCCGGTAGGGGAGCTACCGGGTCTTTCGAGGGGAGTATAAATAATAAAATAAGGGGTTGTTGTAAAAAGAACTCGAAGGGTAACTTCTTTTTACGATATGCATTATAATATAAACCTGGAAAAAATGCAATACGTTTTTTTCAAATTCCAGCATATTTTTTTGGACTTTTTTGCCTCGTTTTTTACTTAAACAGGTGTTTTCTCTTCCGGACAACGTTATGTAACCCATTTGGAGGATGCTCCGGGTTATTTCACCGGGATTTTTTGGCCCCAGGATTGTTTTTTTTAAGCTGAGGCAGGAGGGAGAAGCGGATATGAAGTACATGTTTGCGTCGGATATTCACGGCTCGGCTTTTTACTGCCGGGAGATGATCCGGGCTTATGAGAGGGAGGGAGCGGACCGGCTGATCCTTCTGGGGGATCTTCTCTACCATGGTCCCAGAAATGACCTTCCCAGGGAGTATGCCCCCAAAGAGGTGATTGTACTGTTAAACGAAATGAAGAATGAGATCCTGGCGGTGCGGGGAAACTGTGAAGCGGAAGTGGATCAGATGGTGCTGGATTTTCCGGTGATGGCGGATTACGCCCTGCTGTATCTGGAGGGGAGAACCTTTTTCGCCACCCACGGCCACCTCTACGATGAGGATCACCTGCCTCCCCTGAAGGAGGGAGATATTTTCATTCAGGGCCACACCCATGTGTTTAAGGCGGAGAAAAGGGACGGACATATCCTTTTAAATCCCGGATCCGTGGCCATTCCCAAGGAGGGAAGACCCTCCACCTACGGGATCCTGGAGGGAGGCGTATTTACGGTCCGGGATTTTGAAGCGGCAGACCGGCTGAAATTAGAGCTGTAAAAATAGAAAGGAAGACATAATGGAGAGATGGGAACTGATTGCCCCCTGCCATTTCGGGCTGGAGGCGGTGCTGAAAAGGGAGATACTGGACCTGGGGTATGAGATCAGCAAAGTAGAGGACGGCAAAGTGACCTTTTATGCGGATCCCCAGGGGGTGGCGGATGCAAATGTGTTTTTGCGCACCCCGGAGAGAATCCTTTTAAAGGTGGGAGAGATTAAGGCCCGTACCTTTGATGAGCTCTTTGAGAGGACGAAGGAGCTGCCCTGGGAAAACTACATTCCCCCAAGAGGCCGTTTCTGGGTAACCAAGGCCAACTCGGTGAGGAGCAAGCTCTTCAGCCCCTCGGACATTCAGTCCATCATGAAAAAGGCCATGGTGGAACGGCTGAAGGGTGTGTACGGCATTTCTGTGTTCCCCGAGGACGGAGCGGACTTTCCGGTGCGGGTATCCATCATGAAGGATGTGGCCACCATCGGCATCGATACCTCGGGGATCTCCCTGCACAAGAGGGGATACCGGCAGATGACGGTCAAGGCTCCCATCTCCGAAACTTTAGCCTCGGCTCTTATCATGCTTACTCCCTGGAACAGGGAGAGGATCCTGGTGGATCCCTTCTGCGGAAGCGGCACCTTTCCCATTGAGGCCGCCATGATGGCCGCCAACATGGCACCCGGTATGAACAGAACCTTTCTGGCACAGGCCTGGAAGGATCTGATCCCCGAAAAGTGCTGGCAAAACGCCCGGGAGGAGGCACGGGATCTGGTGGATTTATCAGTCAGACCCGATATCCAGGGGTACGATCTGGACAACGAAGCCATCAAGGCCGCCCGGGCCAATGCCAGAATGGCCGGGGTGGAGTCCCTGATCCACTTTCAGCAGCGGCCGGTAAGTGAACTTCACCACTCCAGACCCTACGGGTTTCTCATCAGCAATCCCCCCTACGGGGAGAGAATGGAGGAGAAGGAAGCCCTGCCGGATCTCTACCGGGAGATCGGGGAGGCCTTTTCCCGGCTGGACAGATGGTCCATGTATCTCATTACTTCCTATGAGAAGGCGGAAGAATATATTGGAAGGAAAGCGGACAAAAACCGCAAGATCTACAACGGAATGATCAAAACCTACTATTATCAGTTTCTGGGGCCCAAACCTCCAAAAGCGCCCCGGTGAAGGGAGAGGGGGAAAATCATATGAGGAAAATCATCTTTGCAACGGAGAATGAGGGAAAGATGCGGGAGATCCGGGAGGTGCTCTCCGATCTGGACGCCCAGGTGCTTTCCATGAAGGAGGCCGGTGTGGAGGCGGACATTGTGGAGGACGGGGAGACCTTTGAGGATAACGCCATCATCAAGGCCAGAACCGTCTGTGCCCTGACCGGGGAGATCGTGCTGGCGGACGATTCCGGACTGGAGATCGATGCCCTTAACAAGGAGCCCGGGGTTTACTCCGCCCGCTACATGGCCGGATCCCCCTACTCCGAAAAGAATGCGGCCCTCTTAAAGAGGCTGGAGGGAGTGCCGGATGAGAAGAGAACCGCCCGCTTTGTCTGTGCGGCGGCCGTGGCCTTTCCCGACGGGAGGGTTAAAACCGTGCGGGGTGTGATGGAAGGACGGATCAGCCATGAACCGAAGGGTACCAACGGATTCGGCTATGATCCCATCTTTTACCTGCCGGAGTACGGATGCACCTCCGCAGAGCTTTCCATGGAGGAGAAAAACCGCATCAGCCACCGGGGGAAAGCTCTGCGGCTGATCAAAAAGGAACTGATCTAAGATGAAGATCCTGGTGGTGAGCGATACACACGGGAAGATCCAGGCCCTGGAGAGGGTATTAAAAAAGGAAGGACATCCGGACCTTCTGATTCACTGCGGAGATCTGGAGGGACAGGGGGATCTGATTAAGAGTCTGGCGGACTGCCCCTGTTACCTGGTGGGAGGCAACTGTGATCTCTTTACCGGGCTTCCCCAGGAGCAGGTGCTGGAGGTGGAGGGAAAACGCGTCTTTGTCACCCACGGCCACATCTACGGGGTGGACGGGGGACTTTACGCCCTTATGGAGGCGGGCCGGAGCCGAAACTGTCAGGTGATCCTCTTTGGACACACCCATTGTCCCATGGTGGACTGGCACAACGGATTCCTCCTGATGAACCCGGGAAGCCTGACCTTTCCCAGGCAGGAGGGCCGGATCCCCACCTACGGGGTGATCACCACCGACGGAAAGGGAAAGATGGATGCCGGGATCCGGTGTCTGAAGAGGGGATTTTTCAGAGAGAAAGCCGGTAGATCCGGAGGAGGGAGGAAGAAATGACCGTGATCACATGTAAAAAGTGCGGGAAGGAAATCAATGAGAAGGCCTCATACTGTCCCAACTGCGGAGAGCCTCTGACGGCGGAGCTGACCCAGAGGAAGAGACAGAACCAGTGCCTGGCTCTTTTGGGGGGAGCTCTCCTGGTGGCCATCCTGGGATACCTGCCCGTGGGGGAGAACAAAAAGAAACAGAAGCCCCTTCTCTATGTGGTGGTGGATGCCCTGACAGGCGGGGGAAAGAAGAAAAAAAAGAAACGCTAGACATAAAAAACTCCGGCATTCGCCGGAGTTTTTTTAATTGAAAATAATAAACCCGAAAGGGACAGTCTGTTTATATCCGGGTGTTTTTCTGATAACTTCAAGGTTATAAATAATCTTTTTGCAAACAGAAAGGATATTCTCAATGAAGGGTTCTTTGGCATTTTTGGTCACGGAGCATGCCGGGGCCATGTTTGATGATGCAGGAATGCACCGGACGTTTATAGTAAAAATGTACAAAAATTATCACGCAGAATTGTAAACAAATGCGGGGAAAAAGGTGATATAATAAGGAAGCTATTATTTTCGGGAGCGCCTGGCGCGCAAAGGAAAGGACGGCAGGAGGGACTTCGACGGCATGACCCGATCCTTTCCTGACAGCCCCGGACTGCATGTCGGTGTATGAATGACTTTATGATCCGCAAACACCGGAATCATGAAGCCAAAATATCTTTATCCCCCGTTTTTTCCTGGAAAAGGAGGTGGAAACCGGATCGTTTCTTCACGTTTCAGCCGGCTTTATTAAGCGAGGGCGGCCCTGTACCGGCCGGCGTATGAAACAGTGTCTTTTTACCGCCCTCTTATAAAATCCAACTGTGAAAGGAGAGAGAAACTGTATGTCTAAATCCTCTCAAAAAGGGGAAGCCCAGCTCAGTCCTCCAGGTGAAAAGGATTCGTTAGGACGTCACATACGCAAGTACTGGCAGCTGTATGCTCTGATGGCCATTCCGATCCTGTACTATATCGTTTTCCGGTATACCCCCATGGTGGGCAATGTCATCGCTTTCCGCCGGTACCGTGCAGGCAGCAGCATACTGGGTGATGAGTGGGTCGGCCTGCACTACATCAAGCAGTTCATCGGCGACAGCGACTTCTGGAGGGCATTCCGCAATACCCTTTTGCTGAACTTCAAGTACCTGATCATCAGCTTCCCGCTTACACTGATCTTCGCACTTCTCCTCAATGAGGTCAAAAACCTGCACTGGAAGAAGGTTGTGCAGACGATCTCCTATCTGCCGCACTTTATCTCCATGGTTATCATTGCCGGCATGATTCGTGAGATCCTCTCCACATCCGGTCCCATCAACACCCTGATTAAATCCCTGGGACATGAGCCGATCCCCTTTATCTCCAGGCCCGAGTGGTTTACCACGATCTTCGTGGTGTCCGGAATCTGGCAGGGCATTGGCTGGGGCAGCATCATGTATCTGGCGGCCATCTCCGGGATCAGCCCCGAGCTGTATGAGGCTGCCGAGATTGACGGCGCCGGCAAGTTCCAGCAGTGCCTTCATATCACCATCCCCGGCATTCTGCCCACGGTCAGCACGCTGCTGGTGCTGAACATCGGTCAGCTGTGCGGTTCCGGTGCCTTTGAGAAGGTCTTCCTGCTGTACAGCCCTACCACCTATGAGACGGCAGATATCATCGCTACCTACGTCTATCGACTTGGTATCGGTTCCAGTATGTTCAGTTACTCTACCGCCATTGGTCTTTTCCAGGGCCTGATCAATCTGGTCCTGCTCTCGGCCGCAAACATAGTATCCAAGAAGCTGACAGGCAGCGGACTTTATTAAAGAAAGGAGGAAATGAAAATGGCGAAATCCAACAAGATCAAGGCGTCCAACGGCTACCGGGTCTTTACCGTGTGCAACGCCGTAATCATGGTGGTCATCTGCTGTGCCATGCTCTATCCCTTCCTGTACCTGATCGCTCAGTCCTTCTCCTCAGCGGAGGCTATCGTGGCCGGAAAGGTGAGCCTTTTTCCGGTAGACTTCAATGTAGACACCTATAAAACCGTCATTACCAACGGGAAGTTCATTCCCAACTACATTAACACCATCGTTTATTCCATCACCGGTACCGTTCTGGCTCTGCTTCTGTCTTCCATGCTCGCATATCCTCTGAGCAAGACAGAACTCCGGGGAAACAAGGTCGTGGGACCGCTCATCATCTTTACCATGTATTTCGGCGGCGGCATGATCCCCAGCTACGTGGTGATGCTCTCCCTCGGTCTGAAGGACAACGTGCTGGGCTTTTTGATTCCCGGCCTGATTTCCACCTACTATGTAATCCTGATGCGTACTTTCTTCGCCACCATCCCCAAAGAACTGGAGGAAGCGGGCGAGATTGACGGATTAAGCAAATTTGGGGTATTCTTCCGCATTGCGCTGCCCCTTAGCAAACCGATCCTGGCTACCATGGCCCTCTTCTATCTGGTTCAGTACTGGAACAACTGGTTCGATGCCTTCCTGTACCTGTCCGATGACAAGAAATGGCCGGTGGCCCTGTATCTGAGAAACCTGATCGCCACCAGCGGCTCCGGCAACAGCAGCGACGCCGCAGAGATCGCCCAGATCTCCGCCAACATCAAGTCCTGCGCCATGGTGCTGACGGCGGCTCCCATTGTCTGCGTATATCCCTTCATCCAGAAGTATTTCGTTCAGGGAATGATGCTGGGCGGCGTCAAGGGTTAAAGAAAAATCACGGCGAGATTTTTCAGGATTTTTCTTGAGTATTTTAAATTTGTATGGTATTATTCAGTTACACTTTAAAACAGGCTGCGAATTATTCAAGGCCACTATCTTTATTCATTAAATTAAGGAGGTATTTTATGAAAAACGGAAAAAAGATTCTATGCCTGTTACTGACATCTGTAATGGCTGCGAGTCTTGTAAGCACGGCTGTCTTCGCAGAAGAGGGCGGAGCCGCTGAGTCCAGCGCAGAGGTAGCCAGCTACGAGGGCGACACCGACAACGGTGACGGCACCTACACCAACTCAGAGCTGGGCTACACCTACGGCGCGACCTTCAAGTCCGACGAACCCATCACCTACTCGGTCATGTTCAACGACAATGACGCCTATCCCATCAAGGACACCTGGGAGACCGAGGGTATTTTCAAGGCCATCAATGACCTCACCAACGTGAAGTTTGATCTGACCAAGGTTAACAATGCCAGCTACAATGACCGTATTACGCTGGATATCAGCTCCGGCACGGCCCCTGACATCATTCCCAAGATGTATTCGGATGCTCAGTTCGTTACCGGCGGCGGCATCGTTGCCGTTTCCGACTGGACCAAGTACATGCCCAACTACTCCAAGATGGTTGAAGATTATGACCTGCAGGATACCGTAGATCAGAACCGTACCGCCGACGGGAAATATTACCGTCTGGTAGGTCTGAAGGAAGCTGCTCTGCAGGACTACTCCATCCTGATCCGTGACGACCTGTTCAAAGCTGCGGGCTATGACGTACGCGAACTGGAGAAGGACTGGACCTGGGAAGAGTTCACCGATATCCTCAAAGACGTAAAAGCCTACATGGTGGAGCAGGGCATCATCGACGAGTCCGACTACATCTGGTCTGACCGCTGGTGCGGCGCTACCTCCGGCTACGGCACGGGCGGATACCTGCTCAACATCATTGCCCATACCTACGGCATCTATTCCACCTGGAACAGCGGCACCCTGACCAACTTCGCCGACATGTACTTTGACCATGAGGCGGATGAGTTCAAGATTTCCGCCTACACCGACGAGTACAAGCAGATGATGACCATGATCCAGAACCTGGTAAAGGAAGGCATTCTGGATCCCGAGACCTGGAGCCAGGAAGATACGACTGCTGACAACAAGTTCTACCGCGGCGAGACTGCCCTGATCGGAACCAACCGTTCCTCTCTGGTTGGCCAGGACGAAGGAATCAAGGCTCAGCTGGGCGAGGGCAATTATGAGCTGTATGAGATCGTGATCCCCAAGGGAACCACAGACTATCAGGCTGAGAACGTTCGTTCCGAGTGCGGCGTCTGCATCTCCTCCTCCGCTCTTGAAAACATGAGCGAGGCCGAGTTCGTACGCATGATGCGTTTCGTGGACTGGCTGTTCTACTCCAAGGAAGCCTGGACTCTGACCAAGTGGGGCGTTGAGGGCGAGACCTACACCGTTGATGAGGAAGGAAACTACACCCTGACACCCGGATACTTCTGCGCCGGCCTTGGCATTCCGCAGACCAGCGACGACCAGGTTGACATGCGTGTTGAGTACGGCTATGCCGGCGGCAACTACATGTATGCCGGTGACATGGAGACTCTGACCAGCGCCTTCTCACCCGACCTGCGTGACTTCTATGACCGTATGGCCGAGTACAGAACCCTGATGCCTCTTGATCCTCATGTGGCACTGGATGAGCTGGACAACGAGCAGATGAACCTGTGGGCCAGCGGCTTCAAGGATACTCTGGAGCAGTGGAACCTGCGCTTCTGCATGAATCAGGCGGATGTGGAAGCCGACTGGGAGACCTTCCTTGCCGAGCTGGATGCCAAGAATGCCCAGAACATGCTGGATATGTACAATCAGTACTATCAGGAGAGCAAATAATCCGACTGTTCTGACAAGCTTATGTAAGCAAAAGAGCAAGGGCCGGACGCTTCGGCGTCCGGCCCTTTTTCGCTGTATTAAAAGAAAAGGGGATCTGATGAAGACAGCAGACTTCTGCCGGGACTGGTCCTTTTGGCTGGATGAATCGGCATCGCCGGATCTGGACCGGTCCCGGGCCGCCTGGCAGCCGGTGGTCATTCCCCACGACTGGCTGATCTGGGAAAGTGACTTTTCCTCCGACGGCACCGGCTGGTACCGGCGGATTTTCACGGAAAAAGAGCCGGATGATCTGATCCTGCTCTTTTTCCAGGGCGTCTACATGGATACCACCGTGTTTGTAAACGGCGTCCCGGCAGGGGAGTGGAAAAACGGCTATACCGGCTTTTTTGTAAACATTACTCCCTATCTTACCGGCGGGGAGGATGAGATCCTGGTGCGCTGCCGGCTGCGCTTTCCCAACTCGCGCTGGTATGCGGGAGCGGGGATTTACCGGCCGGTAAAGCTTTTGACACTGCCTTCGTTTCACCTGGTGCCCCAGGGCCTGTACGCGGCGGCCAGGGAAAGGCAGGACGGCACCTGGGAGGTCCGCGTACAGGCCCAGATCGGACAGATGGATCCGGCCTTTGATCCTGCGGGTTACGATATCCGCCTTTGTGTTTACGATCCCGGGGGTGAGATCACTGCTTCCGTCTGCATCCCGGTAGAAAAAGGACAGCAGCTGTCCGATACCGCGGATTATGCCCTGGAAGGTCAGGAGATCCGGCAGGTGGAGACCGTTTTGGATCTGGGACATGCCCGGCTTTGGGATCTGGGATCCGGAGTGCGTTACCGGCTGCTGGCGGTACTGGAATACCATGGCCGGGAGACGGACCGGCTGGAGACGGTATTCGGCTGCCGCACGGTGCAGCTGGATCCGGATCGGGGACTTCTTTTAAACCATCGGAAAGTCACCCTTCACGGTGTCTGCATGCACCACGATCTGGGATGCCTGGGAGCGGCCTTTTCCCTTCCCGCCGCCCGCCGGCAGCTGGAGATTTTAAAGGACATGGGCGTCAACGCCATACGGGTTGGGCACTCCGCCCCTGCTCCGGGATTTCTTGAACTGGCGGATGAGATGGGCCTGCTGGTGGAAAGCGAGTGCTTTGACTGCTGGTACCAGGGCAAGAACCCTTATGACTACGGACGTTTCTTTGCCGGGTGGCACAGGAGGGACATCGCAGCCTGGGTACGGCAGGAACGCAATCACCCCTGTGTCTTTCTCTGGAGCGTGGGCAATGAGATCTATGATACCCACGCCGACGGTCCCCGGGGAGCCGCCATTACCGCAGAGCTTTGCAGGCTGGTACGGTCCCACGATCCTTTTGGAAACGGCACGGTCACCTTTGCCTCCAACTACCTGCCCTGGGAAAACACCCGGATGGCCGCCGATGTGCTCCAAGTTGTGGGGTACAACTACTCCGAGCGCCTCTATCAGGAGCATCATGCCGCCCACCCCCGGTGGGTGATCTACGGCAGCGAGACCGGTTCCACGGTTCAGAGCCGGGGGATTTATCACTTCCCCAAAAGCCAGTCTCTGCTGGTGGATGACGACCTGCAGTGCTCCAGCCTGGGAAACAGCCGGACCAGCTGGGGAGCTCCCGACATCGACTTTTGTCTGAATGCGGACCGGGAATACCCCTTCACCCTGGGACAGTTTGTGTGGGCAGGCTTTGATTACCTGGGGGAACCCACCCCGTACCACACCAGAAGCAGTTACCTGGGCCTGGTGGACACGGCCGGCTTTCCCAAGGATGCCTATTATCACTATCAGGCGGGATGGACGGACTACCATGAAAAACCCATGGTGCACCTCTTCCCCTGCTGGGATTTCAACGAGGGACAGCGCATTGACGTCTGTGCCGTCACCAGTGCCCCGGCTGTGGAACTTTATTGTAATGGTGTCAGCCAGGGAAGGCAGGAGCTTTCCACCCGCTGCGGGCACTGGGTTGTCCCCTATCATCCGGGATCCCTGCACGCCCTGGCTTACGATGAGGACGGCAGGATCATCGCGGAGGACTGGAAGTTTTCCTTTGGCGATGCCCGTTCTTTGAAAATCTCCACAGACCGGGAAAGCCTTTTGGGCGATGGAGAGGATCTGGCATTTCTCACCATCACGGCCCTGGACGAAAACGGGAACCCGGTGGAAAACGCCAGCAACGAGGTGTGGGTGGAGGTGTCCGGTTCCGGGCAGCTCCTGGGGCTGGACAACGGCAACAGCGCAGACGAGGAGCCTTATAAAAGCGCCTCCCGCCGCCTTTTCTCCGGAAAGCTGCTGGCGGTGGTC
>CAZJYM010000084.1:0-3474 GCA_964550245.1 uncultured Blautia sp.
CATGAAATACAGTCTGTCCTTATGGTGATTCATGACCAAAAGTGCTTTCCTCCAGGGCCTTCAGGTGTTCCAGAGACTCCTTGTACCTTCGGATGGAGTTTTGGATCATCCACAGCTCCGTATCTCCCATGTTCCCCTCCAGCAGGAAGGAGATGTCCAGCACCCAGCCTGCCAGGTCGTAGATCTGATTTGCCCACTCGGAGAGATCATCCGGGGCTTCCTCCAGATCGGTGAGAAGGATGTACTTTCTTCTCACCTCCAGGATCCAGTCCTTATATCTGCTCTGGATGTCTTTTTTGTCTCCGGTACCGTTTACCACGCTTTGCAGATCGAAGATAAAGGACTCTGCCATGGATACGATCTCCGCCAGCAGCTTCTTATTCTCAGCGATGAAGACATCCCTGGACATGGAAGGAGTCTGAAGCTTTTTCAGCATTTGATACGATGAATTGCTGGAGATGCAGATTCCATCTCTCTCTTCCGAATGAGAGTCTTTCCGGTAGTAGATGCTTTTTTGTTCCTCACTGGCTGCCCAGATGGTGTAGGCGTAGTACCGGTGCTGGATCAGATCGCTCTCATCCTTTCCGAAGTAGCACCAGATGGTATCGGCGGGGGTGTCTTTAAACCGCCTTTCCTCAGCCTCATCTGCAAAGATGCCCTTGTTTTTCATGCGGCCTGCAATCTCATGCGTTATAATAGGAAGCTTTTCAAAGCAGTCCTCCTCGTCAAAGATGACGAATACGGCCATTCTCCTGTGTTGGGCCGTGCTTAATGAACTGGCAGAATAGATGGTGTACTGTTCGGTTTCCACGTAAATGTCCTGCTGAACATAGGGTATGTAGCCGGCAGCCTTAAAAAAGATGGTGCCTCCCAGACTGCTTCGAAAGACGGGATGCTGGCTCTTATGGGGATGTTCCCGGTTCCAGGCGTCCATCATCTCCATGACTTCGCTGTTCAGGTCATCCAGGGAGAGATACCCCTTCCTGATCTTCCTTCTGGAGAGCATGGCCTTTCCCACGAATTCCGTGTACAGACTGTACTTCTTCCCGATTCCCAGTCTGGATGCCTCATCCCCGGCGGATGAGGCCATGATGGCGATCCCGGATCCGGCAAAGGATCGGATGGTATCCTCCATGGACATCTGTCTGGGACCCTCAATGGAGAACTCCCCGGAACAGCAGCAGTCCAGAATGATCAGCTTGCTCTTGCAGGGAAAGGAATTCAGGAACCGGAGCACACTGTCCAGTTTCACCGTAACGTCGCTTAAAGCCAGTTCACTCTTTCTTCCATGGCCGGAGAAATAGAAGATGAGAGAGTCTTCCTCAGAGAGCATCTCGGAAAAGCTCTTCAATGTACTGGCAAACTCTGTAGAGAGGACTATCCCCTGATCTCCCACTGTGCAGATGTTGTCGGGATCAAGCTGCAGGCCGTTTGTAAGGCAGGCCTTCATGTATTCCTGATCATTGCGCCATGTGGGCAGGTTTGCGGCCTTCATCCGGCTGTAATCACCCACGGATGTCAAAATCCCATAGATTTTTCCCTTGTCTGTGCCTGTCTGTCTCATTTTCACTCGTCTGCGGGTTTCTGCTCCCTGCTCAGTCTGATGATTGCATCCAGTGCAACCGCCTCATGGTTGGGTTCATCGTGTTCGTTGGAGACGTACACGTGAACGTTGTTGATCTGCTCACTGTCCATGTCCTTTAACATGCTGATGATTTGAGCTGTCTTTGTAAGCCGCTGCTCCTCCCTGATCCTGGAGAGATAGGTGCGGTCGATGTAGTAGCTGACCGTGTCCAGATCGGTGAGGACCTGACGGAGCTCGCTCTTTGCCTGCTCAATCTCCCCGGATTCAATCTTTTGCATCAGATCTTCCAGGAGATTCTTCAATTCCTCGTTTGTAATACCATCCTTCCCCACCACTTTATGTCCCTCCTCCCAGTGTGGGCTGTCCAAACTCGTGCAGTGCGTAATTGATCACATTGATGTCGTATACCTTGCGCTCAATAAAATACTTTACAATCAAATCTCCCTTACTCCCGGGAGACAGGGCATAGCCGGCCTTCTCCAGAAGCTCTACGGTCTCGTCCAGGTTCAGCTTCAGGGCAACGGCCAGGGCGAGAACGGTGTTTTTTCTGGGATGGTAGGCCGGATTGCTCCGGATCTTGGAGAACAGCTTCCGGTCAATGTTGGCGCTTTTGTAGATCTCCGTATCCATCAGTCCGGACTCTGAAATCTTCCGGAACAGCATCTCATGGAAGGATTCCCCCAGTTCCCGGATCAGATCCTCCAGGTTTCTGGCATCCGTACTGGTATACTCGGCCAGCTTCTCCGGATCCTGGACCGTACTGCCCGGTCCGTGATGAATGGTTTTCTCCGGTTCTTTCCGGTAATTTTCCTTCAGATACCGGTGCAGTTCCCCTATGTATTCATTTGGTCTTTGCATGTGTCACCCTCCCTGGAATCATTGCTTCGCTTTTTTTATTATACCCTGCTGTGCCGTTTTAGCCAGTAAAAATGATTCAGGCATCAAAAGTGATTACTTCCCGGGCACTGGGAAGCCTTTAGGGGCCCCGGTTTTCCGCTCCTCTCCGGTTCCCGTTTCTTCCCCGTGCCGGGTGTAATCGTAACAATTCCCGGGTGAGTCTTCACACACTCGGCAGGAAGGGGAGGGAGAATCGTCATCGGGCTGGTCTTTTGTTTTCCCGGATCATGCTCCCTCCCGGTCCAGTTTGATTATACACGGGAAATTGTTTCCTGTGGTCGCTTAAAAAGCGACATTTTCAGATTTTTTCTCGGCTTTTCGGAAGGGAGAGAAGTGGAAATCGTGTCATTATAATAGGAAGGTTTAGGGATCTAAAGCCCGACGGAAAAAGACAGAACTTCTCATTGAATCTCGAAATTGTGCACCCTCCCGGTCAGGTTTTGTGTGGGAAAAATCAGTGAAAGTATTTTTTTCTTTACCTTGACAAGGAATATTGACTACGCTATAATCAGTGAAGTCATGAGATATGAATATCAGAGTATCCATGCAAATATTTTTGACCACCCCGAAGAGGCGGGGTTAAGGCCATACGGACAGCCGGGTCAACTGCCGATGGGCGGCAATTGCTGCCATATTGATTGAGTTAGGAGCTCAATTTTATGAGTTGGTAACTTTATAACCAGTGCGCCGGCGCGCACATCAACTTGTAAAATGGTCAATAAGAGTCGTGAAGTGGTATTTGCCTGAGAACTCTGAAGGGGGAACTGTGCCCAAAAGGAAGGGAAAACCTTCCGCACTTTGGGTCAGGTTCTGTCCTGGACTGATTTTACAGGCGGTGTGCGGATGCACACCGCTTTTTTGTGATTACAGCGTCAAAAGCCCAGGCCCACTGCGTGCTTTTGCCGTAATCCCTTTTAAAGCCCCAATCATTTTTTACAGGAGGAAAGCCCCCATGGAAGAGAAGCTGAAACTCTATGGATTTAACAACCTCA
>CAZJYM010000084.1:3574-11480 GCA_964550245.1 uncultured Blautia sp.
AGGAGGAAAGCCCCCATGGAAGAGAAGCTGAAACTCTATGGATTTAACAACCTCACAAAAGCCCTGAGCTTTAACATCTATGATGTGTGCTATGCCAAGACGGCCAGAGAGCAGAAGGACTATGTGGCCTATATCGATGAACAGTACAACTCCAAGCGCCTCATCAACATCCTCACCAGTCTGACGGACATGATCGGCGCCAGGGTTTTAAACATATCCAGTCAGGACTACGATCCCCAGGGGGCTTCGGTGACGGTGCTCATCGCGGATGAATCCATGGTTCCCGTGGGAACTACCCATCTGGCCCATCTGGACAAGAGCCATGTAACCGTGCACACCTACCCGGAATATCATCCCCAGACCTATCTGGCCACCTTCCGGGTGGACATCGATGTGACCACCTGCGGGGAGATTACCCCTCTGTCCACCCTGGACTACCTGATCGGATCCTTCGATTCGGACATCATCACCATGGATTACCGGGTGAGGGGCTTTACCAGGGACGTGTACGGGAAGAAACTCTTCCAGGATCTGCAGATCTCCTCCATTCAGCAGTTTATCAATGAAAATACCCTGCATCGCTACGATGCGGTGGACATCAATGTTTACGGAGCCAACCTCTATCACACCAGGATGATGGTGAAGGACATTGATCTGCAGAACTACCTTTTCAACACGGATGTGTATGAACTGCAGCCTCAGGTGAGGCTGGAGATTATGAATAACCTCAGGCAGGAAATGATTGAAATTTTCAGCGGCCGGAACATCTACTAAGCCCGGCATTTGGAAGGAAGGGACGGGAATGCTGTCACAGGAGCGGGCCCCTATCTACGAGGCCCTTCTGGAGTTTAAAAAGAGAAGAGTGGTCCCCTTTGATGTTCCGGGACACAAGCGGGGCAGGGGGAATCCGGAACTGGTGGAACTTCTGGGAGAGCGGTGCGTGGGCATGGATGTGAATTCCATGAAGCCTCTGGACAATCTGTGTCATCCGGTGTCTGTGATCCGGGAGGCGGAGGAGCTGACCGCCCAGGCCTTCGGGGCGGCCCATGCCTTTCTCATGGTGGGAGGAACCACCTCCGCCGTTCAGGCCATGGTTCTCTCCAGCGTCAAAAGGGGAGAGAAGATCATCCTTCCCCGAAACGTGCACAGAAGCGTGATGGGAGCCATGGTGCTGTGCGGAGCGGTACCCGTCTATGTGAATCCGGACTGTGACGAGTCCCTGGGCATTCCCCTGGGAATGAGGGTGGAGGATGTAAAGCGGACCATTGAGAACAATCCGGAGGCCAAAGCGGTACTGGTGAACAACCCCACCTACTACGGGATCTGTTCCGATATCCGGCAGATTGTAAGCCTCTGCCACGAGCACGGCATGCTGTGCCTGGCGGATGAGGCCCATGGAACCCACTTCAGTTTTCATCCCCAGCTTCCCATTTCCGCCATGTCCGCCGGGGCGGACATGGCGGCCGTATCCATGCACAAATCCGGGGGAAGCCTGACACAAAGCTCCCTCCTCCTGGCGGGACCGGGCGTGGAAGAGGGCTATGTGCGCCAGATGATCAACCTGACCCAGACCACCAGCGGATCCTATCTGCTGCTCTCCAGCCTGGACATTTCCAGGAGAAACCTGGCCCTCCGGGGAGAGGAGGCCTTCTCCGGGGTGATCGCCCTGGCCCGCTATGCCCGGGAGGAGATCAACCGCATCGGAGGATACCGGGCTTTCGGCCGGGAACTGATCAACGGGGACAGCGTCTACGACTTTGATGAGACCAAGCTTTCCGTCAATACTCTGGAGCTGGGACTGGCGGGGATTGAGGTCTACGATCTGCTCCGGGACGAGTATGAGATTCAGATCGAGTTCGGGGATCTGGGGAACATCCTGGCCTACCTCTCCATCGGAGACCGGGAGCGGGATGTGGAACGGCTGGTGGGGGCTCTCTCCGAGATCAGCCGGGTTTATGGAAGGCCCGATCAGAGCGGACTGATGCGTCAGGAATACATAGAGCCCCAGGTGGACATCACTCCCCAGGATGCCTTTTATGCTGACAAGGAGATGCTTCCCATCCACGAGACCGAAGGGAGGATCTGCAGTGAGTTTGTCATGTGCTACCCGCCGGGAATTCCCATCCTGGCTCCCGGGGAGAGGATTACCGGGGAGATACTGGAATACATTGACTATGCCAAAGAGAAGGGCTGCAGCATGACCGGGCCCCAGGATCCGGAGATCCGGATGTTAAACGTGGTAAAATAGGGGGATACAGGCCCTTTTGACGCTTTGATCATAAGGAGAGCGGAGGTACCAAATTGGAATATTGGTTTTCAGAAGTGCATACCCCCAACGTAAAGCTTTCCATCCGGGTGGACAGGCAGCTTTACAGCGGGAAAAGCGAATTCCAGCGGATTGATGTGTTCGAATCCCCGGAGTTCGGAAGGTTTCTGGTTCTGGACGGATACATGATGCTCACCGAAAAGGATGAGTTCATCTACCATGAGATGATGGTTCATGTGCCCATGGCGGTGCATCCCCATGTGGAGAGGGTGCTGGTGATCGGAGCCGGAGACGGCGGGGTGATCCGGGAACTGGTCCGGTATCCGGAGATAGAACGCATTGACATGGTGGAGATTGATGCCCAGGTGGTGGAAGTATGTAGGAAGTACCTGCAGCAGACCGCCTGTGCCCTGGATGATCCCAGGCTTACCATCTACTACGAGGACGGATTAAAATATGTCCGCACCCAGAAGGATGCATATGACCTGATTCTGGTGGATTCCACGGATCCCTTCGGGCCCGGGGAGGGTCTTTTCACCCGGGAGTTTTACGGAAACTGCTCCCGGGCCCTGCGGGAAGATGGAATCCTGGTAAACCAGCATGAGAGCCCCTTCTACGAGGGGGATGCCCTGGCCGCCCAGAGAGCCCACCGGAACATTGTCCGTTCCTTTCCCATCAGCCGGGTATATCAGGCCCATATCCCCACCTACCCCTCCGGACACTGGCTCTTCGGCTTTGCCTCCAGGAGGTATCACCCCTTAAAGGATCTGGATGAGGAGAGGTGGAACAGCCGGGGACTGAAAACCCGCTACTACACCACCACCCTGCACCGGGGAGCCTTTTATCTGCCCGCTTACGTGGAGGAACTGCTGGAAGATGTTGAGCAATAATGTAGAAACCTTTCTGGAATGCGATAAGAACCCTGATAAGGCCAGGATTGTCCTTTTCGGAGCTCCCTTTGATTCCACCACTTCCTACCGGCCCGGGGCCAGGTTTGGAAGCGGTACGATCCGCAGGGAATCCTTCGGCATTGAAAGCTACAGCCCTTATCAGGACCGGGATCTGCTGGATGCCCCGGTGATGGATGCGGGGGATTTGGATCTGTCCATCGGGGATTCGGCCATGGCCCTTTCTCAGATTAGAAGCTTTACACAGGAGATCTTAAAGGCCGGGAAGCTGCCCTTTTTGCTGGGAGGAGAGCACCTGGTGACACTGGGGGCTTTTTCGGCTGTCCAGGAAGTTTATCCGGATCTTACCCTTTTGCACTTTGACGCCCATGCGGATCTGCGGGAGGACTATCTGGGCGTCAAACTCTCCCATGCCTGTGTGATCCGCAGATGCCAGGAACTGATGGGAGACGGAAGGATCCATCAGTTCGGCATCCGCTCCGGGGACCGGGAGGAGTTTCGCTGGGCAAAGGATCATGTGGACATGCACCGGTTTGACTTTGAGGGGCTGGAAGAAGTGGTGGAGAAACTGAAAGGCCGGCCGGTGTACCTGACCGTGGATCTGGATGTGCTGGATCCTTGTGTCTTTCCCGGTACGGGAACCCCGGAACCGGGAGGGGTGTCTTTTGAGGAGCTTCGAAGGGCGGTAACCCTTGTCTGTTCTTCCCTGCAGGTGGCAGGATGTGATGTGTGTGAGCTTTGTCCCCCCTATGATCCCACCGGGATCTCCGCTGCGGCGGCCTGCAAGATTGTGCGGGAGATGGTGCTCTCCCTTTGTTTTCCAAGTGCGGTTTGTAATGTTTGAAGGAGGAGATGCTCATGAGCAGAGTATTGGTGATCGGCTGCGGAGGAGTGGCCAGTGTGGCCATTCAGAAGTGCTGCCAGAACAGTGATGTGTTTACGGAGGTTTGCATTGCCAGCCGTACCAGGAAGAAATGCGATGATTTGAAAAACAAGCTGGAGGGAAAGACCCGTACAAAGATCACCACCGCACAGGTGGATGCGGACCATGTGGAGGAACTGGTGAAACTGATCCGGGAAGTAAAACCGGATCTGGTGATGAACATCGCCCTTCCCTATCAGGATCTGACCATCATGGACGCCTGCCTGGAGTGCGGTGTCAACTACATGGATACGGCCAACTATGAGCCGGAGGACATCACAGAGCCGGGATGGAGAGCCATCTATGAAAAGAGATGCAAAGAGGAAGGTTTTTCCGCCTACTTTGATTACTCCTGGCAGTGGGCCTATAAGGAAAGGTTTGAAAAAGCCGGTTTGACAGCCCTTTTAGGATCCGGCTTTGATCCCGGGGTTTCCCAGGCTTACTGTGCCTACGCCCAGAAGCATCTCTTTGATCACATCCGGACCATTGACATCCTGGACTGCAACGGGGGAGATCACGGATACCCCTTTGCCACCAACTTTAACCCGGAGATCAACCTGCGGGAGGTTTCCGCTCCCGGCTCCTACTGGGAGAAGGGACACTGGGTGGAGGTTCCCGCCATGAGCATCAAGAGGGAGTATGACTTTGACCAGGTGGGAAAGAAGGACATGTATCTCCTGCACCATGAGGAGATTGAATCCCTTTGCAAAAACATTCCCGGGGTGGAGAGGATCCGCTTCTTCATGACCTTCGGTCAGAGCTACCTCACCCACATGCAGTGTCTGGGGGATGTGGGCATGCTCTCCACCGAGGCGGTGGATTTCCAGGGACAGAAGATTGTGCCCATCCAGTTTTTAAAGGCTCTGCTTCCCGATCCGGCCTCTTTAGGTCCCAGAACCGTGGGAAAAACCAACATCGGCTGTATCTTTACCGGAGAGAAGGACGGAAAGGAAAAGAGCGCCTACATCTACAACATCTGCGATCATCAGGAGAGCTACCGGGAAGTGGGTTCCCAGGCCATCTCCTACACCACCGGAGTTCCGGCCATGGCCGGAGCCATGATGCTGGTCACAAAGACCTGGAACCGTCCGGGAGTCTTTACCGTGGAGGAGTTTGATCCGGATCCCTACATGGAAGCCCTGGCGAAAAACGGACTTCCCTGGCACATCCAGGATGATCCGGTGCTGGTGGACTGATGAGACCGGAGGAACTGTCCACCCCCTGCTTTTTAATCGATGAGGAGAAGCTGATCCAAAACCTTGAGATCCTCTCCGGAATTTCGAAGAGGACAGGATGTAAGATCCTCCTGGCTCAGAAGGCTTTTTCTATGTTTGCATTGTATCCCCTGATTCGAAAGTACCTCTCCGGCACCACCGCCAGCGGTCTCTTTGAGGCCAGACTGGGACACGAGGAGTTTGGCGGAGAAACCCATGTGTTTTCTCCCGCCTGCCGGGAATCGGAGTTTGACTCCATCCTGGAATACGCCGATCATCTGGTCTTTAACTCCCCGGCTCAGGTGAGAAGGTTTGCGCCAAAGGCAATCAAAGCCGGGAAATCGGTGGGACTTCGGGTCAACCCGGAGTGCTCCACCCAGAAGGGACATGCCATCTACGATCCCTGTGCACCCTTTTCCAGGCTGGGTACCACCCGGGAGCAGATGGAGGAGGATATCCTTCCATTCTTAGACGGGCTGCACTTTCACACCCTGTGCGAGCAGGACTCTCCGGATCTGGAAGTGACGGTACAGGCCTTTGAGGAAAAGTTCGGGGAATACCTTCCCCGGATGAAGTGGCTGAACCTGGGAGGGGGACACCACATCACCAGAGAGGACTATGACGTGGAGAGGCTGGAGAGGATCCTGAATCGCCTCCGGGATACTTACCGGGTTCAGGTTTACCTGGAACCGGGGGAGGCGGTGGTTTTAAACAGCGGATATCTCCTTTCCACCGTGCTGGAAGTCGTTCGAAACGGAATGGACATCGCCATCCTGGATACCTCCGCGGCCTGCCACATGCCGGATGTGCTGGAGATGCCCTACACACCTCCGGTAAGAGGAGCCGGAAAACCGGGGGAAAAGCCTTACACCTGCCGTCTGGCCGGTTCTACCTGCCTGGCCGGGGATGTGATGGGGGACTACTCCTTTGACGAGCCCTTAAAAGAGGGAAGCCGGGTAGTCTTTGAGGACATGGCCCTTTACACCATGGTGAAGACCAACACCTTTAACGGCATGAACCTGCCGGATCTGGCGGTCCGTACCCCGCAAGGGGACTGCCGGGTGGTAAAGAGATTTGGATATGAGGACTTTAAGGGAAGACTCTCCTGAAAGGGAGCCGGGAAACACCATAAGGAGAACATTTATGGAACTGAAAGGTAAGAAAATCCTGTTTTTAGGCGACAGCATCACCGAGGGACATGGAGCCTCCTCCGTGGAACACGCCTTCTGGAATGTAGTGGCCCAGCGCACGGGGGCGAAGTGTTATGGATACGGAATCGGGGGAACCAGGATTGCACCCCAGATGGTGCCTTCTGCGGAACCCAAATGGGATCAGTACTTTGCTTCCCGGGTGGAGGACATGAACCCGGATGCGGATGTGGTGGTAGTATTCGGTGGTACCAACGATTTCGGTCACGGGGATGCACCCCTGGGAGAGATGTCGGATCGGGACGAGGGGACGTTTTACGGGGCTTTGCATGTGCTGCTTACTAAGCTTATCACCCGGTATCCGGCGGCCGAGTTTGTGGTGATGACGCCTCTGCACCGTATCAGCGAATCCGATCTGAGAGTTTCCGAACAGGGGATCCGCAGAGTGGGAAGCCTGGAGACCTATGTAAATGCCATCCAGGAGGTGGCAGCTTATTATGGAATTCCGGTGCTGGATCTGTTTCGCACCAGCGGCATTCAGCCGAAGGTGCCGGCCCTGATGGAGAGATACATGCCGGACGGACTGCATCCCAACGATGCGGGACATGAGCGGATCGCCGAGAGGCTGATCGGTTTTCTGGAGCAGTTATGAAGTTTACAACAAATATGAGCGCATTAGTTTTAGGCTCCCTCAACCTGGACTACGTGTATCATGTGAGCAGTATTGTGAAGGAGGGGGAAACCGTCTCCGTCCGGTACAGGGAAATCAAAGAGGGCGGGAAAGGCCTGAATCAGGCGGTAGCCCTGAAAAAAGCCGGTGCCAGCACATACATGGGAGGCTGTGTGGGATCGGACGGAGAGGCTCTGATTGACATCCTGAGACGTTCCAACGTGATCCTCTCTTACCTGGGTGAGGATGACGGACCCAGCGGTCATGCCATTATTCAGGTGAGTGACTCCGGGGAAAATGCCATCATCGTCTGCAGAGGAGCCAACGGGAAGATTACCCCTGGGTATGTGGATACCGTCTTAAGCCACTTTGACCCCGGGGACTACATTCTTCTTCAGAATGAGATTTCCCGGGTAGACTATGCCATTAGCAGGGCAAAGCAGCGGGGTATGGTGATTGCCTTCAATCCCTCTCCCGTCACGGAAAAACTGAAATCTTATCCGCTGGATCTGGTGGACATCCTGGTGCTCAATGAACTGGAAGGCCGGGCACTGGCAGGACTTTCAAAGACTGATGAGTACGCTCTCATGAAAGCCCTCGCTGCCAAATATCCCCAAACAGCCATTGTTCTCACACTGGGAGAGAGAGGATCTCTCTATCACGACAGCAGCACGGACATCCGCTGTCCCGCTTACGATGTCCCCGTGGTGGATACAACCGGAGCCGGAGATACATTCTGCGGATACTTCCTGGCATGCACCATGAAGGGCATGGATCC
>CAZJYM010000085.1:0-2642 GCA_964550245.1 uncultured Blautia sp.
AGCTGCGAAGCAGCGGAACAATCCGTAATCCCTTTTGACACCCCAATCATATAAAAAAACCTCCTGTCATCTGACAGGAGGTTTTTTTTAGTTATGCCGCACCCAGGAAATCATTGATCTGATTAACCAGCACGTCCGCATCCAGTCCGTGAACCAGAGCTGCTTCCTCCAGGGATTCCATCTGAGAAGATGGGCAGCCGAGGCAGTGCATCCCAGCCCGCATGAGAATGGGAGCAATGTTGGGATCTAACTGAAGGAGCTGGCCGATCAGCATGTTTTTGTTCACCTTTGCCATGAAAATGCCTCCTTACTCTCTCGTTTTTCTCTCACAAATCTCTGTCTGAGATTTCTGACAGCTCTATTATAATACCAAATTTCCCGGGAATCAACTACAGGATTTCAAAAAAGGAGGGCCGCCGCGGCGGCCCTCCTGTAAGTTAACGGCGTTTTCCCGCAGTCACCGGGGAAAACTTTCCGTACACCTTTTTGTTATTTACCACCCGGTAGGCCCGGATGCGGTATTTATACGTGTTTCCGGCCTTCGCCCCCGTATCGACAAAGGAGATGGTCTCCCCTGAAGTGAGGGTTTTGATCCGTTTCCACTTTCCTTTTTCCTGTCTCTGAATCACGTAGCCACTGGCTCCCGGGATTTTGTTCCAGGCAAGCTTCAGGCCCTGATCGGTGGAGGTTACACGCAGCTTCTTTACGGTTGCCGGTACCGGCCATCCCCCGGCGGTGCGGGTGGACATGTCGCTGATGCGGGTGCCGTTTACCGCCTGCAGGGCGTATTCGTAGGTGACGCCGGATACCAGGGCATCGGATCTGTGGACGTAGGTGTTTTTGCGGATGGCTCTGGCCGCCACGGTCCACTTGGTCACGGAACCGCCTCTGTAGTACAGCCTGTAGGTAATGGCACCGGGTACCGGATCCCAGGTCACCTTCAGGGCGTTGTATCCCTGGGAGACCACGGAGCGGACCACGGGAGCGGCGGGTACGATCTTATAGTACTTCCGCACTCTTCCCTTAAAGGAGCCTTTGCCGATGATCAGCACGGAGGCTCTGCCCATGTCGGAGTTGCCTCCGAAGCGCAGGGTGTAGTCCGTGCCCTCGGTGAGTTTTCTGCCTTCCCATTCCACGGTAACCCCTGCCCGGGTGTCTGTCCCGGCAAAGGCCACTCTTCTGGGAACCGTGATGCTGCACTGCTTAACCGGAATCCGGTTATCGGTTCCCGGTGCGGGAGTTGGTGTGGGGGTAACCGTATCTTCCGGAGCCGGAGTGACGGTCGGTGTGGGGGTAACGGTTCCCTCCGGTGCCGGGGTGACGGTTGGTGTGGGGGTTACAGTTGGTGTGGATGGTTCGCTTCCTCCCGGTTCCGGGGTAACGGTTGGAGACGGGGTAACGGTGGTTTCCGGTGTGGGCGTAACCCCGGTGGCCGGAATCACCGAGCCCTTTTTCAGGAGAGCTCCGCAGCCCAGGCAGTAGGTGTCGCCCGTGTATCCGTCCTTGGTGGCAGTGGCGTCCACCGCATCCTTCACTTCCGTTCCTCCCGTATGGTTGTCCGGATCCAGAGCCCCGTAGGCAGCCTCGCAGACCGTGCAGACCGCCTTGTCCTTACAGGTGGCCGTTCCACCCTTATGGGCTTCCGCGGTGTTCTTCACGGAGCAGCCCGGGTTCATGCAGACCTGCCAGTGATTCTTCGCATCCCAGGTGTAGTACCCGAAGGTATGCTTTCTGGCGGGAACGATCTCATATTTGCAGTACTTGCAGTGGACCACGGTGGTGCAGTCCTCGTCCAGTTCCGTTCTGTCCACGGCGTGAAGTTCCATGGAGGTCACATAGGCACATTCCTTACAGGTCTTCCAGTGGCCGTTGGCGTTGGACTCCCAGCTGGAGAACACATGGGGCTTTTCATTGCGGGCGGTCTGGCAGCCCTCGCAGAATTCCCAGGATTTCTCGTCGTCATACCTGGTTACCCACGTATGGATATGATCCGGGGTAAGCTTCGGGATCGCGGTTCCTTTTTTAATCACCGCATTGCATCCCAGACACACCGTATCTCCCGTGTATCCTTCTTCCTTCAGGGTGGGCGCCTTCTTTCCGACTCCCTGCTTCACACCGCCGGTGTGGTTTTCAGGATCCAGAGATCCATAGGGCCACTGGCAGACTTCGCATTCCGCCAGATCCCGACAGGTGGCCGTTCCTCCCGTATGACCCTCTTTTGTGTTGATTGCGGTGCACTCCCCGTTCTTGCACTTCTGCCAGTGGTAGGAAGTGTCATGCTGATAGGGGGCTCCCTCAAAGTTATGTCCGGCTGTTCCGGAAACCGCCTGGAACCCGCAGACCACGCAGTTCCAGCCCTTTGTGCAGTCTGTACTTGGCTCAATATCGTGGGGTTCCTCATCCATGCGCACATCACAGCCGGGATTGAGGCACTTCTTATAATGCATTGTCGGATCATCTTTGTAGAAGGTAGTGCTCCAGTTGTGCTTCGTCGCCGGCGTAAACGGCGTCTGGCAGACACTGCAGGGTCTCTCCTGCGTACAGTCCTTTACGGTGTCGTTCGTATGGGGCGTCTTTTCAGTAGTGCCCGTACATCCCGCTCTCCGGCATTTCTTCCAGTGACTGGTGCCGTCGCTTTCATA
>CAZJYM010000085.1:2742-11346 GCA_964550245.1 uncultured Blautia sp.
CTCCGCATTGCAGACCGTGCACCTTTTCACCTCCACGGATTTCCCGGGGGTTACACAGTCCGCAGCCTGTATGGTCTTCCGATAGGGAGCCGCAAACACATGCTGGAAGGGGATCTCCATAACCTCCTTTTTCCGGCACTCCTGACAGGTTCTCTCGGCCCTTCCGGGGGTTGTGGTCCGGCAGTCGGCCGGCGTGGTTACCTGGTAGGCTCCCCACCGGTGCTTCTTCCCGACCTTGTCGATTTCCTTCCGGTTGCGCACGCTGTGGCATTTGGTGCATTCCTCATAGGTGTAGTCCTTTTCCTCACAGCCGTTGTCGGTGATCCGCGTCTCCCAGTGGTGAGAGGTTCCGGGGACATAGTCGCCGCTGGTCTGGATATCGATCTCCCCGCAGATGGAGCATACCTTCTTGGTGACGGTTCCGGATCCCCCGCAGCCGCTCTCCTGGATGGTCTCCGGAGGATTCCAGCTGTGAGTCGGGGTTTCCTTCTCCGCCGCAGGCTGCCCGGCGCTGTAGCACACGTCCCCGCAGACTCTGCAGTAGGAGATCAGGGATTCCGCCTGCTCATGGGTACAGGTCTCCGGACTGGAGATGACTCTGGAGATGGTTCCCATGGTGTGGGCGATCCGCAGCCGTTTTTCTCTGGTATGAGAAGAAGAATCCCTCGCGGTTACCACCACATCGATGGTGGATACGGGACTGGTCTCCGGCACGTAATCTGCCAGATCGATCTCAGCTCTTCCCCCCGTCACCCTGGGGGAGAGGGTCTCCGGTTCCTGTGGAAGATTGGAACGGGTGATGGTGACGGTCACCGTCTGGAGATTCTCATCCGTAACGGTAACCCTGGGTCCGTGGCAGTAGGTGCTGCCTGTGACATAGGAATCTCCCGAAATGGAGATCTCCGGCCCTGTGACGTCCGGAGCCGCCAGAAGTTCTCCGCTTCCGAAAAACTCTCCGGGAATCTCCAGGCTCTCACCGTCCTGGAACAGGTTCTCCCCGGATGCCCCGTAAACGGCCGGGACTCCGGGCGTGGTGAAAATCAGCATCCCGGTCAGTAAAAGGGATAATGCTCTTTTCTTTTCCATATGGTTCCTCCTGTCTTATTTTTTTGATCAACAGATCTTTTTATATAAAAAACTGCACGTCTGATCTGCCGTCCTTCCTGGAAATGACTGGCGTGCAGAAAAAATCGGGTGATCCGCTTCTGATCAGACAAAAACGGTTTTCCATCCGGGCGGGGGTTCCCGCCTGAAATCATCATATCCCTTTTGGGAGGGAAAGTCAAGGGAATTCAGGCAAAAATGCTTAAAAATCAAGGCTTTTCGGGATTTTGTTACGTTCTGTCATTGTCTGTCACCGTCTGTCTTTGCTCATGGATCTTTATGGAGTGAGGGAATTCTTTCATGCACATTTACTCCTCATCGCTGTTCTTTCTTTTGATCCCGAAAGCGCCCCGGTGATTTTTCCCCCCATACCGGGCCGCGGGGGGAAGATTTTAAAAATTTTGCTTGTAATCCATGGGGAGATAGTTTAGAATGTTGCTAAACCTGAAAAGGCCAAAAAGAGATAAAAAAGGAGGAAAGAACCATGGCATATGTCATTTCTGATGATTGCGTAAGCTGCGGAACCTGTGCAGAGGAGTGCCCGTCCGAGGCCATCTCCCAGGGCGATGAGCATTATGTAATTGACCCGGACATCTGCGTTGACTGCGGAACCTGCGCCGAGGCATGTCCCACAGAGGCAATTCACCCGGGTGAATAAAGAAAAGTAAAAGAAACGTAAGAACAAAAGAGAGAAATAAGAAAAAGAAATAAGAACAAAGAGAAGCCGCAGACCGAAGGTCTGCGGCTTCTCTTTGTTCATCTCTGTCTTTATCTTTGTTTTTTATCTCTGTTTTGTTGATCTTATGGTGTTTACACTTTTGCTGATCTTAATCTCTATTTTTTCATATTGACAAACTGTGTGTATTTGGGCAGCCACACCAGCTCCACGGTGCCGATGGGACCGTTTCTCTGCTTGGCGATGATGATCTCCGCGATGTCCTTCTTCTCCGAGTCCTTGTGGTAGTAGTCATCCCGGTAGATGAACATGACCACATCCGCATCCTGTTCGATGGCTCCGGACTCCCGGAGATCCGAGAGCATGGGCCGGTGATCGGGCCTTTGCTCCACCGCACGGCTTAGCTGGGATAAGGCCAGTACGGGAACATCCAGCTCCCTGGCCAGAGCCTTTAAAGACCGGGATATCTCGGAGATCTCCTGCTGTCGGGAGTCTGCTTTGCCGGATCCGCTCATGAGCTGCAGGTAGTCGATCATGATCACCCCCAGGTTCTGTTCCAGCTTGAACTTCCGGCACTTGGACTGCAGTTCCGCCACGGTGATTCCCGGGGTGTCGTCTATGATAAGCCGGGAGTTTCCGATCACATCCGCCCCTTCCACCAGCCGGGTCCAGTCGTCGTCCTTTAGGTTTCCCGTACGCAGGTTCTGGGAATCCACATGGGATTCCATGGATAATAGACGGTTTACCAGCTGCTCCTTGGACATCTCCAGACTGAAGATGGCCACGGTCACATCCTTGCGGAAAGACATGTACTGGGCGATGTTGAGGGCAAAGGCGGTCTTTCCCATGGAGGGACGGGCGGCTATGAGCACCAGGTCCGATCCGTGCATGCCGGAGGTCTTGTAGTCCAGATCCACAAAGCCGGTGGGTATGCCGGTCACGGTTCCCTTTAACCTGGAAGCCTTCTCGATGGTACTGATGGCATTGAGCACGATCTGCTGGATGGGGACAAACTCCCCTCCCATGCTGCGCTCCAGGACATGAAAGAGTTTCTTTTCCGCATCCTGCAGGATCTTCTCGGTACCCTCCTTTTCCAGGTAGCAGGTTTCCGCCACCTCCTCCGTGGCCCGGATGAGGCGGCGGAGGATGGCCTTCTCACTGACGATCCTGGCATAGGACTCCACATGGGCGGAAGTGGGAACCATGTCGATTAAGTCCCGCACGTACTCCATGCTGCTCACTTCCGGGGGAAGGTCCTTTTCCCGGAGCCGGTTCTGTAGGGTGACCAGATCCACCGGCTTTCCCTCGTTGCACAGTTCCACCATGGCGGTAAAGATCACGCCGTACTGTTTCTGATAAAAATCATCCCCGGTCAGGATCTCCGAGGCCACCAGGATGGCATCCCGGTCCAGTATCATGGAACCGATCACGGACTGTTCCGCCTCAATGCTGTGCGGCGGAACCCGTTTCAACAGTGCCTCATCCATTCCCTACGCCTCTTTTACCAGCACTTTCAGCTTTCCGGTGACCTTGGGATGCAGCTTTACGGCCACCTCCACCTCTCCCAGGCTTTTTATGGGAGAGGGGAGCTGTATCTTCTTTTTGTCCAGATCCAGGTTTAGCTGGGCTTTGGCGGCTTCACTGATCTCCCGGTTGGAGATGGATCCAAAGATCTTTCCTCCCTCTCCCACCTTTAGGGTCAATATCACCTGTCTGGTCTCCAGCTCTTTGGCAAAGGCCCGGGCAGACTCCAGGGACTCCCTGGCCACCTTTTCCTGGTTGGCCTTCTGTAATTTCAGATCGTTGAGATTTTTTGGAGTGGCCTCCACCCCCAGCTTCTTAGGCAGCAGCAGGTTTCGGGCGTATCCGTCGCTGACATGAACAATCTCTCCCTTTTTCCCCAGTGACTTTACGTCTTCCAGCAGTATCACATCCATTAACTGATCTCTCCTTCCTGAAACATCTCATCAATAATGTCCTTGAGCATCTGTTCGGCTTCCTCCACGGGAGCCGACACCTGGGCGCCGGCGCTGTTGATGTGGCCTCCGCCTCCCATCTTCTCCATCAGCACCTGCACGTTCACCTCATCGATGGCCCTAGCGCTGACAAAAACTTCATTATTAAAAACCGTCAGCACAAAAGATGCCTTCACACCGGAAATATTCAAAAGTTCATTGGCCGCCTGGGCTCCCACCACCGTGGGGCTCTCCAGTCCCTCGCTGGGACAGCGGGCGATGGCGAAGGAATCCCGGTAGATTTCCGCCGTGCGCACCGCCTCGGCTCTGGCCTTGTAGGAATCGATGTTGTCCCGGAGAAGCTTCCGAACCCGGGTGGTGTCCGCACCGCATCTTCGAAGAAAGGCCGCCGCTTCAAAGGTGCGGACACCGGAGCGGGTGATGAAGTTGTTGGTATCGATCACAATGCCGGCGTATATACAGTCCGCTTCCAGAGTACGAAGCCGTAAATCTTCCGAAAAGTACTGAAGGATCTCCGCCACCATCTCGCAGGTGGAGGAGGCATAGGGCTCCACATAGGAGAGAACCGCATTCTCGATCACATCGTTTCCCCGGCGGTGATGATCCAGCACCACAATGGTCTTCGTTTTGGTGAGAAGCTCCGGACACTCGGTGTAGCTGGGCTTGTTGGTATCCACCACCACCACCACCGTGTTGTTGTCCACCAGCTCCAGGGCCTTTTCCTTGTCCACAAACATGGTGGGCTCGTAGTCCGGGTTTCCCAGATAGCCGGCTATTAAAGGCTTGATCGAGGTGGAGGGATCGTTGACCACGATGTGCACGGGTTTTCCCAGGGTTTTCCCGGCCCGGTAAATACCGATGGCAGCCCCCAGGGCATCCACATCGGTGATCTTGTGTCCCATCACCACCACCCGGTCCTTGGAGCTGATAAACTCCTTGAGGGCCTGGGCCTTTACCCTGGCTTTTACCCGGGTATTTTTCTCCAGCTGGGGAGCCTTGCCCCCGAAGTAGGTAATGTTGTTGCCGTTTTTAATGACCACCTGATCGCCGCCCCGGCCCAGGGCCATCTCGATGGCGATGCGGGAGTATTCGTAGTTTTGCAGGTAGGTGCCGGCATTAAGACCAAAGCCGATGCTTAGTGTCACCGGCATCTCGTTGCCCATGTTGACGGTCTTGACTTCATCCAGGATCTGGAATTTCTGGGCCTTTAAGGCTTCCAGGGAACTCTGGCGCAGTACCAGGAAGTATTTGTCCTTTTCAAGCTTTCTTACCAGCCCGTCATAATTGGAAAAGTACTTGGTGATCTTCCGGTCAATGAGGGCGATGAGCAGGGAACGGCGCACCTCCTCCACGCTCTGGAGGGCTTCGTCGTAGTTGTCCAGGTAGGCCAGGGCCACCACCAGCTTGTTGTCCTCGTTCTTCTTGATGTATTCCCGCAGCTCCGTCTCGTCATACAGGTACATGGCGATCAGGGTGGCCTTTCCGTCCAGAGGCTCCAGAATGTCCGAGTTTCCCAGCACTTCCGCCACGGAAACGCACTGGAAGGAAGCCCGGTAGATCTCCTCCCCCAGGCTGATTGTCACATCCGTCTTCTCCTTAATGCCCACCACGGGAAGCTTGTCCAGGGTGATTTCCGGAAAGACGGTGGAGATACTCTTCTTATAATACTGGTCCTTTCCCGTGATCTCCGAAAACATGCGGTTGGACCAGATCATCTTTCCGGAGGCGTCCAGGATGCCGTACGGCAGGGCCAGATCATCCAGGATCCGCTTTTCCAGCACCTCAAACTGGCTGGCAAAGACCACCAGATCATTGATGGCGATGGGCTTGTAGATCCGAAATATGATCAGAGAGATCAGCAGATACACCAGAATCCCGGCGGAAACCAGGACTCCGGCGCCCACGTCTGCCAGATATACCAGCACGTTCAGCGCCACAAGAAGGACGGTAAGGCACAGGGGCCAGTTCAGGTAGGTCCTGATCCTGCCCTTTAATTTCGCTTTTTCTTTCATCTTATTCCCTGCTTCATAGAGATTGGTAAGCTTGGTAATGCCCGCCAGGAAGCGGACCGTCGAAAAAAAACCGGGTCTTCATCATTATAACAGGTTTTCCCCAATATTTCCATAGAAAAAAACGGCCGTAAAGTGTAAAAGTTATTTCCGCAATGCAAAAAGAGAACAAAAGAGAAGAAAAAACGCCTCCGTCAAAAGACGGAGGCGTAATAATCAATCCTGTACGTAGGGCATTAAGGACATGTGACGGGCTCTTTTGATAGCCACGGTCAGCGCTCTCTGATGCTTGGCGCAGTTGCCGGTAATTCTTCTGGGAAGGATCTTTCCTCTCTCGGAAACGTACTTCCGAAGCTTGGGAACATCCTTGTAGTCGATCTCGTTGTTCTCCTTGCCGCAGAACACACAGACCTTTTTCCTTCTGCGTCCCCCTCTCCTCTTCATGGGAGAGTCGGGTCTCTCAGCAGTTCTGTTGTAAGCCATGATATGCTTTCCTCCTAATCTTTAATCAGTTAAAGGGCAGCTCCTCATCGATCTCATCCGGAATGTTCATGAAACCGTCCAGATTTCCCACGCTCCCCTGGGATCCGGCAGAGGAGGGGGAACTGTTGTTCTGGCGGGGATGGGTGGCCGTGTAGTTGTCGCTGGCTGCCTTGCTCTCCATGAACTCCTGATCTTCCACCACCACGTCCGTGGTGTAGACCTTCTGTCCTTCCCGGTTGGTATAGCTTCCGGTCTGAATCCGTCCGACGATGCCGATCTTCAGTCCCTGCCGCAGATACTTCTCTGCAAACTCCGCACTTCTTCCAAAAGCCACGCAGGTGATGAAATCGGCGTTGGTCTCCCCGTCGCGACGGAATCTTCTGTCCACGGCCAGGGTGTACCTGGCGAAGGGCTGACTATTCTCTCCGGCAGAATATCTCACCTCAGGATCTCTTGTAAGGCGTCCCACTAAAATGACCTTATTCATAACGATACCTCATAATTCTTTCCATAAATACCATCGGGTGTTAAGCGGCCGGCCCTTCCCATAAGGCAGGCCTTCATGCAACGGGGAACCCGGTGTCTTCTGCCGGTCAGGCGTCCTTGCGGACAACCAGATATCTCAGTACATTATCCATGATGCGGACGTTTCTCTCCACCTCCGCGGGGCAGGATGAATCCGCCTCAAACTGGATAAAGTAGTAATAGCCCTCATGCATCTTCTGAATCTCGTAAGCCAGTCTTCTCTTACCCCATTCTTCGACTTCGGTGATCACGCCGTTGTACCGGGTGATGTAGCCCTTGGCCTTCTCCACGACGGCCTCGCGCTCTTCATCCTCCAGCTTGGCGTTCACCACCAGGGCTAATTCGTACTTGTTCATGCTGTTTTTCCTCCTTATGGTCTTGATGGCTCTCTGCCTGTACAGAGAACAAGGATATGAAAGTAACTCACGTTTGAGGATTGTAACACAGTTGCCCGGGGATGTAAAGGGATAAAACGGTTTTTTTCTTCAAATTCCCCGTTCCTCAAAAAGCTTCCTCAGATCCTCCGCTTCCATAAGAGAGGGTTTCCAGCCGAAACGGTCCAGATCCACCTGCCATCCGGATTCAGTCTGAACAGTCACGACTCCTTCTCCCTCCAGCAGGAGCCTCTGCTCATCCGGATATGAAAAAGCGGGGGCTCCGCTGGGGAACCCCCTGGAATTCACCACCCGGTGGGCGGGAAAGTCCTCTCCTGCCAGATCACAGCGCAGAGCATGGCCCACCTGTCTGGCATTCCCCGGCTTTCCGCACAGAAGGGAGAGCTGTCCGTAAGTCGTGACAGATCCGTACGGGATCCGCTCTCCCACCGCCTGAAGTCTCTTATAGAAGTCCATCAGGGCTCCTCTCCCGGTTTCCGAAGCCTGCGGGTGTTTTTCTCCACCATCTTCCTGGGCACCATGATCTGATGGGAGCATCCCAGACATTTGAGACGAAAGTCCGCTCCCACCCGCAGGATCTCCCAGTCCCGGCTTCCGCAGGGATGGGCTTTCTTTAAGGTTACAACATCCCCCACCTCGTAGACGAAAGCCATGACTCTTACCGGACCTGAATCTGGGAGAACACCTGCCCGATGGGCTCTTTAATAAGAAGATTCGCACTGTAGTCCCTGGGGGTGGAGGATTTGTTGATCACCACCAGGTGATCTCCCCGGAAGTAGTCAATAAGCCCCGCAGCGGGATACACCGCCAGGGAAGTACCCCCGATGATCAGGACCTGGGCTTTGGCAATGGCCGTCACGGCTCCCTCAATGGTCAGAGTGTCCAGGTTTTCCTCGTAGAGCACCACATCCGGCTTGATGATGCCCCCGCAGCTGCAGCGGGGAACCCCCACGGAGTTCTTCATGTGGGCAAAGTCATAAAACTTTCTGCACTTCATGCAGTAATTGCGGTACACGCTGCCGTGAAGCTCATAAACATTCTCGCTTCCCGCCATCTGGTGCAGGTTGTCGATGTTCTGGGTGACCACTGCCTTCAGCTTTCCGGCCTTCTCCAGTTCTGCCAGCTTTAAGTGAGCCGCATTGGGCTTTGCCGTGTCACAGAGCATCTTGTCGCGGTAGAACCGGAAGAACTCCTCCGGTCTCTCCATAAAGAACGTATGGCTCAAAATAGTCTCCGGAGGGTAATCATACTTCTGATTGTAAAGCCCGTCCTGAGACCGGAAGTCCGGGATGCCGCTTTCCGTGGACACCCCCGCTCCCCCGAAAAATACAATGTTGTCATGTTCATCAATGATCTTTTGAAGCTGTTCCACTTCCCGGCTCATAAGAATCCCTCCTTTTTCTGTCACTTCAACTTCAACAGTGATTACGGATTGC
>CAZJYM010000086.1:0-11299 GCA_964550245.1 uncultured Blautia sp.
CTCCATGCCGGTGTTCTTTCCGTCTCCGTTTTCCATCTTCTTTTTCTCCTTCCTTGTATTACTCAGTACTCCCAGGATTCTATATAACTGACAAACACATTTCCCGCCGATTCAAACAGGGCCGTGCTGTCGTTTAATCCGTAGGGATAGATCTCCCCGGTGGCCGTGTCGTAGAGGTAGGTGTTGTACTCGTCATACCCCACAATCACGGTGGCGCTTCCCGCTCCCGTTCTGGCCACCACCGGTCTCTGGGCACTGACCTGATAGAGCACGCTGTCCAGGGAACAGCCCGAGAGATCCATCACCGAGCCGCTGCCTCCCAGGCCGTCGGTCAGGGTGGGGATGTCCAGGCTTCCGGAACGCATCGCCTGGGGAATGTCCTCCGCGTTTAAGATAATGCGGGTTTTCTTGTTTCCCCGCTCCCACACGTACTGCTGGAAGCGGTTTAAAACCACTCCGGTCTGCTCGTCCGCCCGCAGGATGGCCTGGGCCGGATCGGTGTAGATGCTGTCCAGACCTCCTCCGGCATACACGTAGTAGACCTGCTCCTGGGGAATCTGGGTGTCCAGACGGACCACCCTCTCCGGGGCAGCGCTGATCTTGGCGTAGGCGATCATGGTTTCCTCCTCGGCCGGTTTCTCCCCGAACACCAGGCGGATCCTGGCTCCGGTGCGGTCCGAGGTGATCTGTTCGATAAATATCTGATTGGTCACAGCCTTGATGTTGTTCAGGATGTTGTCTTTTCTCACAAACACGTAGGAGTTGTTCACCTTGGATGAGAGGTTAAACTCCATCAACGTGTCGGTGACGGTCACATCGGTGATGTACAGGGGATCCTGCCGGTATTCCTTCTTTAATTCCCCCTGAAAGCTCTCGATCCGTATGGAGGTAATGCCCTCGGTTCTGCGGCCCTCCTCGTCGGTGAGCACGTCCCCGTCCAGGATGATGCCCACCACCAGGTCCTCGTTCATAAAGCCCAGGGGCCTCCAGGTCTCGTTCTTTCCCGGATAGAGGTAGCGTTCCCGCAGGGTTTCAAACTCCAGGATCCGCACCCTTCCCGCCTGGTCCCCTTCCCGGATTCTATAAGCCGCGTAGGCGTTGGTCTGGGACACGGCAAAGTCTTCGCTCAGGATGCCCCGGTCCAGGATCCGGTAGCTGCTCTTTTCAATGTCAATCTGATACAGTTTCTCCGCCAGCAGCAAAAACAGCTGGTTGTCCTGGTTCACGTAGGAGAGCGTGCCCAGGTCTTCCTTTAAAAACTCACAGGATTCGGTGCTGGGGATAAAGACCTTTTCCTCCACCGTATTTAAATCACTGCTGTAGTGGTACACGCAGACTCCCGTGTACCCTTCCCGGATTCCCCGGTTCATGTACCCGTAGAGCACGAAGTCCACGTCCCCGTTTTCCTCCACCCGGATGATCTTGATGTCGTGATCCGTCCGGGAGTCCCGGTAATCCCCGCCGGTTCCCGTGCGGAAGCTGAAGATGCGCACAAACTTGCCGGTACTGGGAGTGTAGGACCACAGATCTCCCTGCTGCACAAAGGCCACCACCGTGTTCTCCTCGCTGGAGAGATAGGAAAGGTTTCTGTTTCTCACTCCCAGAAGCAGTCCGTCAGAGGAAACCACCTGTAAGGACGGATCAAAGACCTGATTGGTCCGGCGCTGAAAGTCCAGAAGAAGAATCCGGGCGTCGGTATAGCGCATGCGGTAAAACTCCCACACATCATAGACTTCCGTGGATCCTTCCGGATCTTTGGCGCTGATCTGGTATTCCACGGTGATGCTGGCGGTGGTCTCATTAATCTCCTTGATGACGGGGATTCCCCGTTTTAAGATACGGGGGCTTAAATTTCCCCAGCTTACCGCCGACAGCTTTGAATGAATGTCCACATAGGACAGGTTGATGCCCCCGCTGGTATCCGTGGTCTCCATGTAGGGAGTCAGGTTGTCCGCCATGCCCTTGTCCATGCAGGACTCATAGAATGTCTTTACAAAGCGGATGTAGGCCAGGGTGTTCAGTCCCGACCGGGATACCACCCGGGTATAATAGTAAACCTCTCCTGCCTCCGTATCCAGCGTGATCTGCATGGTGTACTCCTGATTCATGCGCAGATCGCTGGTGATCTCCACCTCCGCCCTCAGATACCCGTCGGCATCGGCAAGGCGCTTCACCTTGCGGTTTTCCAGCACCCTGCTGCCGTCGCAGGTGCGGATCTCGTAGGAAAGGCTGGTCACTTCGGTGTCGTAGGGATTCACCACAAAGGTGAGCTCCCTGGTCGTATCCAGGGGCGTGATGCTGTCCCTGGTAAAATCTCCCTGCATCTTCTGGACATAGCCGCACATCCGGTTGGCCGTGATCCCTCCCAGATCCACCATCACCTCCGGCAGTACGGCGCTGTTCATATCGGAACGGTCATCCGTGGTCTCGCTGTTCTGAAAAAACGCGGTTCCCACAACCCCCAGCAGGAAAGCCGCCAGCAGAACCACCACTCTGCCCATGATTTTTTTCATGTATACTCATACTCCCGATTGTAGCCAGGTGATTATGTCATCAGGCGGAAAGCCTTTCAATGATCCCTCTGGTAAGCCGCACGCTGTGGCGAATTGCCTCCTTTTCAAAAACTGCGTAGTCCATGGCGGCGCTTCCGTCCGCCTTATCAGAAATAGCCCGGATCACCAGGAAGGGAATTCCGTTTAAAACCGCGGTCTGAGCCACGGCCGCCCCTTCCATCTCGGCGGCGTAGGCTCCGAAATCCCGGGCAATGCTCTCCTTTAAGGCCCGGTCAGAGACAAACTGATCCCCCGAGGCAATCCGGCCCTCAAAGACCTGAATCTCCGGATTCACTTCCCGGCACACCTGTACCGCCAGCCTTCGAAGGGCATCATCCGCCTGGAAGGAGAAAAGATCCATCTGGGGGATCTGTCCCTTTGGATACCCGAAACCCCGGGCATCCATGTCGTGCTGCACCAGATCCGTGGATACCACGATATCCCCGATGTTGACCGCACTGTTCAAACTGCCGGCAATCCCCGTGTTAATCAGTACTTCCGCCCCAAAATGATCAGCGAGGATCTGGGCACAGACGGCGGCATTTACCTTTCCGATGCCGGAACGCACCACCGTCACCTTTTTTCCTGAAAGAGTTCCTGTATAAAACTCCATGGAGGCCCGGCGAAACACCTGCACATCCTCCATGCTGTCCTTTAAAGAGGCCACTTCTACCTCCATGGCCCCGATCACACCGATACACCTCATAGATAACTCACTTTCTTCCTTATATAAAACATACCGTGATTACGCTCAATAAGCCTCGGGCTTTTGCAACAGTTCAAGATGATTACGGATTGCTTCGCCGCTTCGCGCTCTCGCAATCCTGCCGACATTCGGAATCCATGGGGCCCCACACCCCATTCCTTCCTCATGTCGGGGCGCATCAATAAGCCTCTCACCCGCAGGCGTGCAAGCACGCCTGCGGGCTCGAGCTTATGATGCTGTAATCATCTTATCATAGGAAACTTTATATCGCAAGGGATAAGTGGAGGAATGTAGCAGGCGGAATTGTGGAAAAAAACGGCATAATTTCCGTCATAAGCTGTCTTCTTCCATCTGATTTCTGCAAAGGTAAAATCTATTCCTTGCCAGGACAGATCCCTCCTCTTCTATCATACCAGAATGAAAACCCCATCCGGTAATGTGCATTAATCCCTCCCTGGCATCCCCTAGAAAACGGTCCCTGAGAAGGGGCAGCGCTGTTTTTTCGTCAAAGTGCTGAAAAGTCTGTAAATATCTTGACAAAATCCGTACAAATGGTATAAAATAAATTTCAACAGATCTTAGTTGTCTGTCAGATTAAACAGTCAGGAGGTACAAAATGAAAAAGCAGATTTTAGCAGCAACTCTTGCGGGCGTTATGGCCCTGGGAATGTGCGCGGCTCCCGTTTTCGCCTCGGATGTTCCCAATGCGGAGAAACCCCTGGTATGGTTCAACCGCCAGCCCTCCAACAGCTCCACCGGTGAGCTGGACATGAATGCTCTGAACTTCAACGGCACCACCTACTATGTAGGTTTTGACGCCAACCAGGGCGCACAGCTTCAGGGCCAGATGGTAGCCGACTACATCCAGAACGCGGGAGCAGAGATCGACCGTAACGGCGACGGCATCATCGGGTATGTTCTGGCAATCGGCGATATCGGACACAATGACTCCATCGCCCGTACAAGAGGAGCCCGTGAGGCTCTGGGCACCGCAGTGGACAAGGACGGAGCCACCGACTCCGCTCCCATCGGCACCAACCTGGACGGAAGCGCCACTTCTGTACAGGACGGCACCATCACCATCGGCGATCAGGAATTTACCGTACGTGAGCTGGCTTCCCAGGAGATGAAGAACTCCGCAGGAGCCACCTGGGACGCTGCCACAGCCGGCAACGCCATCGGCACCTGGTCCGCTTCCTTCGGCGATCAGATCGATGTAATCGTATCCAACAACGACGGCATGGGCATGTCCATGTTTAACGCCTGGTCCAAGGAAAACAACGTTCCCACCTTCGGCTACGACGCCAACAGCGATGCTGTGGCAGCCATTCCGGAAGGCTACGGCGGAACCATCAGCCAGCATGCGGATGTGCAGGCATACCTGACCCTTCGTGTACTGCGCAACGCTCTGGACGGCGTGGACATCGACACCGGCATCGGCACAGCTGATGAAGCCGGCAACGTTCTGTCCGAGACAGACTATAAGTATGTAGAGGAAGAGAGATCCTACTACGCACTGAACCTGGCCGTGACTGCCGAGAACTATGAGCAGTTCACAGACGCCACCGCGGTTTATCCGCCGGTAGCCAACCAGCTGGATGCGGAAGCCCATCCCACCAAGAACATCTGGCTTGATATCTACAACGCAGCGGATAACTTCCTGAGCGCTACCTATCAGCCTCTGCTTCAGAGCTACGATGATCTTCTGAACCTGAACGTGGAATACATCGGCGGCGACGGCCAGACGGAATCCAACATCACCAACCGTCTTGGAAATCCCGGCCAGTATGACGCATTCGCCATCAACATGGTGAAGACAGACAATGCGGCTTCCTACACCGCACTGTTAAGCCAGTAATACGTAAAAGCTGCGGCCCGGGTTCCCGGGCCGCTTCCTCAGACAGAAGGCAGGGGACGGCAAGTCCCTTTTTTCTGTTTACAAAGGGGCCAGAGGCCAATCTGCAGAGGTATGAATATGTCGAATAAAAACAACAATGTAATTCTCTCCATCCGGGGCCTGTCCAAGTCCTTCGGCCGGAACCGGGTTCTGGATCACATCGACCTGGATGTGAAGCGGGGAGTGGTGATGGGGCTCATGGGTGAAAACGGAGCCGGCAAGTCCACCATGATGAAATGTCTGTTCGGCACCTATCAGAAGGACGAGGGGGAGATTATCCTGGACGGCAGGGAGGTAAACTTCTCCGGTCCCAAGGATGCCCTGGAGAACGGCATTGCCATGGTGCACCAGGAACTGAACCAGTGCCTGGAGAGAAGTGTGGTGGACAACCTGTTTCTGGGACGCTACCCCTTAAACTCCATGGGCGTCATCGACGAGGGCCGCATGAAGAAGGAGGCCTCCAACCTGTTTCGGAGCCTTGGCATGACGGTAAACCTGACGGCCCCCATGCGGACCATGTCCGTGTCCCAACGCCAGATGTGCGAGATCGCAAAGGCCATCTCCTACAATTCCAAGATCATCGTTCTGGACGAACCCACCTCCTCCCTGACCGAGCCGGAAGTAAAGAAACTCTTCAGCATGATGCGCAGGCTGAAGGAACAGGGAATTTCTCTCATCTACATCTCCCACAAAATGGATGAAGTCTTCGAGATCTGCGATGAGGTCTCGGTGCTGCGGGACGGCAAGCTGGTCACCACCAAAAAGACCAGCGAGACAAACATGAATGAGCTGATCGCCGCCATGGTGGGCCGCTCCCTGGACAACCGGTTCCCTCCGGTGGACAACAAACCCGGGGATACGGTGCTCTCCGTGGAACATCTCTCCACCAAGTACGCCCCCTATCTCCACGATGTAAGCTTCGATGTGCGAAAGGGCGAGATCTTCGGCCTTTACGGGCTGGTGGGAGCAGGAAGAACAGAACTGATGGAGACCATCTTTGGGGTAAGAACCCGTGCCGCAGGGCGGGTTTACTACCAGGGCCGGCTGATGAACTTCGGCAGTTCCCTGGAAGCCATGGAGCACGGCTTCGCCATGATCACCGAGGAGCGCAAGGCCAGCGGTCTTTTCCTGAAGGGAGACATGACCTTCAACACCACCATCGCCAGCCTGAAGCGGTACATGTCCGGCATCGCCCTCTCCGATCAGCAGATGGTCAAGGCCACCGTGAAGGAAATCAACATCATGCACACCAAATGTCTGGGGCCCGAGGACATGATCTCCAACCTGTCGGGAGGAAACCAGCAGAAGGCCATCTTCGGCAAGTGGCTGGAGCGGGAGCCGGACGTGTTCATGATGGACGAGCCCACCCGGGGCATTGACGTGGGCGCCAAGTATGAGATCTACGAGCTCATCATCAATATGGCCAAACAGGGGAAGACCATCATCGTGGTCTCCTCGGAGATGCCCGAGATCCTGGGCATCACCAACCGCATCGGCGTCATGAGCGCCGGTCATCTGTCGGGAATCGTCAATACAAAAGAGACCAGTCAGGAGGAACTCCTGAGGCTCAGTGCCATGTACCTGTAAAGGAGAAAAACCATGAGTAAAATTAATGAAATCCTTACCACTGAGCAGGAGGAAGAGCTCAGGAGGCCAATTGACCGGCATATCGGGGAAATTCAGGAGAAGATCGACAAACTGAGGCAGGACGGCACCACACAGGTACAGTACCTGAAGAGTCACATCCAGGTCACCAAGGAAAGCCGGATGCTCTCCAAGGAGGAGAAGGCGGACATCATCGCCAAAGACAAGCAGGCACTCTCCCGGGCCAAAGAGGTGGAGAGCAAAAACAAGGGAGAGATCAACTCCCTGATCCAGCAGGCGGAGTCCTACCTGAAAGAGCATTACGACAAGGAAGTCTACCAGCCGGTGTTAAGCGCCTGCAATCAGGCCAAAGAGGCAGAAGCCGCCGACTATCAGAAAAGACTGGAGGAACTGAAGGCCGAGCATGAGGCCAACCTTGCCAAACTCAGCGGCTCTGACAAGCATGAGGTCAAGGACGAAAACTACGTCTATAAAAACAAGGTTTTCGATGCCAAGATGACCTATTCCCAGGCTCTCCAGGAGATCAAGGACCGGAAGCACGAGGCTTTCTCCCACCAGTATCACCTGATTGACCTGCTGCGCATGTCCAGGTTTACCCCGGCTCAGTCCTGGGTTCAACGGGTGGAAAACCGCAAGTACAGCTTCAACCGCAAGGAATTCCTGCTGAAAAACGGTCTGTACATGGTGATCATCATCATCTTTGTGGGCATGGCCATTGCGGCCCCCGTCTTAAAGGGCACCGATCTGATCACCTTCAACAACATCGTCAACATCCTCCAGCAGGCCTCGCCCAGAATGTTCCTGGCTCTGGGGGTGGCGGGACTGATCCTGCTGACCGGTACCGACCTGTCCATCGGCCGTATGGTGGGCATGGGCATGGTGTGTTCCACCATCATCATGCACCAGGGCCCCAACACGGGTGCGGTGTTCGGTCATGTGTTTGACTTTACCGGGCTTCCCATCCCGGTGCGAATCATCTTCGCGCTGTGCATGAACATCATCCTGTGCACCATGTTTACCTCACTGGCGGGCTTTTTTACCGCCAAGTTCAAGATGCATCCCTTTATCGCCACCATGTCCAACATGCTGATGATTTTCGGTCTGGTCACCTATGCCACCAAGGGCGTGTCCTTCGGTGCCATTGAGCCCTCCATTCCCGCCATGATCATCCCCCGGATCAACGGCTTCCCCACCATCATTCTCTGGGCCGTAGCCGCCGTGGTGGTGGTATGGTTTATCTGGAACAAAACCCGCTTCGGGAAATACCTGTATGCAGTGGGCGGCAACCCGGAGGCCGCTGCCGTATCCGGCATCAACGTGTTCATGGTCACCCTGGGCGCCTTCATGATGGCCGGTGTTCTCTACGGCTTCGGCTCCTGGCTGGAGTGCACCAGAATGATCGGTTCCGGATCCGCAGCCTATGGACAGGGCTGGGATATGGACGCCATTGCGGCCTGCGTGGTGGGCGGCGTATCCTTCACCGGCGGTATCGGAAAGATCTCCGGCGTGGTAGTCGGTGTGCTGATCTTCACCGCCCTGACCTACTCCCTGACCATCCTGGGCATCGACACCAACCTGCAGTTCGTATTTGAGGGCATCATCATCCTGACAGCCGTTACCCTGGACTGCCTGAAGTACGTGCAGAAGAAATAATTCAAAAAACAAAAAACCAAAAAGAACGAAAGAGAAACACAAAGAGAAAACCAGAGAAAGCTCCGGTCCCGGAAGGACCGGAGCTTTCTTAAAAAACGAAAAGGAGAACATAATGAAAGTTATCCTGTTAAACGGAAGTCCCCGAAAGGGCTGGAACACCCACAAACTTTTACAGGAGGCCGAGCGCGGAGCACAGGACGCCGGAGCGCAGACCGAACTCATCCACCTCTTCGATTTGAACTACACGGACTGCAAAAGCTGCTTTGCCTGCAAACGGAGAGGAAACAAAACCAATGGAATCTGCGCACTCCGGGATGATCTGCGTCCCGTGCTGGAAAAGATACACGAGGCCAACGGCCTGATTATCGGCTCTCCGGCTTATTACGGGGACCTGACCGGAGAGACGCTCTCTGTCATCCACCGAATGCTTTTTGCCGCCATGCACTACGAGCAGGACAACTCCCGGGATGAACTGATGCCGGTAAAGAAAAAATGCGCTCTGATTGTAACCATGAATGCCCCGGAGGAATCCATACGAAGCGGCTATGATCATGTCTTCCAAAATGCAGCCGCTGCGATGAGCATGCTGGGCAGCTGTGAGACTCTTTACGCCTGCGACACTTACCAGTTTGACGACTACAGCCGGTACTATGCCGGGATGTTCGATGAAAAGCACAAGGCAGCCCACCGGGATCAACAGTTCCCCCTGGACATGCAAAAGGCTTACGAACTGGGCAGAAAGGTGACGGAGGAATGAACATATGAACCGTCTGATTGGACTGCTTCTGGTCTCCAGTCTTGTGCTTGGCAGTGCACAGCAGGTACAGGCTGAAACGGAAGATGTGGGCGTCTTTGACTTTGAGAAGAAGACCGTGATGTTAAACAGCGGGTATGAGATGCCCATCATGGGGCTTGGCACATACAGTCTCTCCGATGAGGAATGCTATGACTCCGTAACCGCCCTGCTGGAAGCAGGAGGGAGGCTCATTGATACAGCATACATGTATGGCAATGAGGAAGCGGTGGGAAGAGCCGTCCGGGACTCCGATGTGCCAAGGGAGGACATCTTTGTCATCACCAAAATCTATCCCGGAGAACAGTTCAAAAATCCGGAACAGGCCATCCAGGATGCATTGGACAAACTGGACATCGAATACATCGACATGATGCTGCTCCATCACCCCGGAGAAAACGATGTGGAGGCTTATAAAGCGATGGAGCAGGCTGTCGCCGACGGGAAGATCCGTTCCCTGGGCCTTTCCAACTGGTATGTGGAGGAACTGACCGACTTTCTTCCCCAGGTAACCATTACGCCAGCCCTGGTCCAGAATGAGATCCACCCCTACTATCAGGAACCGGAAGTCGTTCCCTTCATCCAGGAGAAAGGGATTGTGATGCAGGGATGGTATCCCCTGGGCGGAAGGGGCTACACAGAGGAACTTCTGGGAGATGAGACAATCTCAGCGATCGCCGAAGCTCACGGCGTATCCTCCGCCCAGGTGATCCTGCGCTGGAATCTGCAGAGAGGCATTGTGGTCATCCCCGGTTCCAGCAACCCGGATCACATAAAAGAAAACCTGGATCTGTTTGATTTTGAGCTGAGCGAAGAGGAAATGGAACAGATAGCCTCACTGAACCGGGATGAAAAACATGACTGGTATTAGAAGCAAAAGAGCTCCGATCGGAAAGGATCGGAGCCTTTTTTCATCTGTCCCGCCCGTAACGGGCATCCTGGTTTGTCTTCGTCTGTCCTGAACAGCCTTTTGGTTCTACCATGAAATGGAATTTGCAATCTGCACTTATAGGAAAAACTTTCAGATCCATCTTGACGGAACGGTTTCTGTCGGTTATAGTGTCCTCAACAGTTTCCCAAGGCCTCTTCGGAAACGCATGCACACCTCGTGGCCTTATATATGTGTGAGATGTCGTGACCGGCGGTAAAAAGTTTATAACAGATTTCAAATCTCGGAGAACAGGTGTCAGCCATTGATAATCAGCCGGCTACAATGACTGTTACTGATCAGGCGATCTCCCTGCCGCAATAGGAACGGACAGTTTTACAAGATCCCCGCGGATTCCCAGGAGATCATGTCGAAAAAACAACCCGAAGACTGAGGAGGAAAATAAGATGAACCCAGATATAGTGGAGGAGTTGGTATCTGGTCTCCGGGAAATCATGCAGGACTCTCTGGAACAGATCATTCTGTACGGTTCTGTAGCAAGGGGTACTGCTACGGAGGAATCCGATGTGGACATTGCGCTTTTGGTGAAGAGAGAAATGGATTATGATTTGGAATGGCAATTATCGGATTTTGTGGTCGATATGGAATTGAAGTACGATAAGGTCTTTTCTGTGATTGATATCAACGCAGAAAGATTTTTCATCTGGCGAGAAGCTTTGCCTTTTTACCGAAACATCAGCACAGAGGGTATCGTGTTATGGAAGGCGCAATGATGGAACTTCCCCAATTTCGGTTTATAAGGGCTCAGGAGATGCCAGTGGACACGTAAGCACTTTTGTCGCAGAAAAAAAGCCCCGATCCACGAGGATCGGAGCCTTTTATCTCTATCTATTTTCTGATCAGACAATCACATCCGAGGAGAGCGTCCCTGCCAGGGAAGAGTTGTTGTTCTCGGCCGTTATGTACTGCTGGGCCATCTCCATGAGGTCCTCTGAATGTTCGCTTATCATGCGAAAGATGCGTTCCATGTCGTCTTCGAGACCGTTAAATTTATTGACATAAGCGTTTTCCGCCATGCCGCTCCAAATCTGACCGGTAAGGGCCTTTACGATGCAGGTCATCTGACGGGTGAGGCACTGCACTCTGGAAGCTGAGCTCTGAAAACTGGATGCGGTAGACTGTAACTTCTCCGGTGATACTCTTA
>CAZJYM010000087.1:0-11284 GCA_964550245.1 uncultured Blautia sp.
ATCGGTCTTACCGAATACTCCACACCCCTGGCATCCAGCCACTTCCGGGCTTTTTTGCAGGTGGTGCAGCGCTCATAGCAAACGAAGGTGATCATATTTACCTCCTGGTATCAACTTTTTTATTTTACAGTTCTTCCTTCCAGCGGTAGCGGGTGAGCTGTCCGGCTTTTTTAAGCCCCGCAAAGTCCTGCTGCCGAAGGGCCTCATAGAGAACAATGGCCACCGAATTGGCCAGATTTAAAGAGCGGGTTTCCCCGATCATGGGAATGCGGATGCACCGGGACTGGTTCTCCAGCAGGATCTCTTCCGGGATTCCCGCACTCTCCTTTCCAAACATAATAAAACATTCCTCCTCGTAGTGCACCTCCGTGTACAGCCGGGGAGCCTTGGTGGTGGCATAGTAGATGCTGGCCCCGGGGTTTCTCTCCAGAAAGTCCTGGTAGTCCAGGTAGTCGGTCACGTCCAGATCCTGCCAGTAGTCCAGACCCGCCCGGCGGACGGCTCTGGCGCTTAAGCGGAAACCCAGCGGCTCGATCAGGTGCAGCGCAGTACCGGTGGCCACGCAGGTTCTCCCGATATTTCCCGTATTTTCCGGTATCTCCGGCTCAAGAAGCACCACATTCATGCAGCATCTTACCCCCATCCAGAATCTTCCACAGCTCATCCGGGCAGGGTCTCTCCAGAAAGCGGCTGTTATCCCCGCTCCACAGGATCCGTGCCTGCCCCTTCTCCGCCCTTCCAATCACCCGGGCGGAGATTTTTCTTTGTTAAAGTTCCTCCACCAGGGCTCCTCCGTTTTTTCCGGCCAACAGCAATGTACCCTCCGAATAAAGCCGGTAAGGATTCAGTTCAAAGACCTCACAGATCTCCACCGTCTCCTGGCGGATGGGAATCCTTCGAAGATCTGCCTGAAATCCCACATCGGAGGCCTCACCCATCCTCCAGAGGGCGGAGAGGATCCCCCCTTCCCCGGGAAGGCAGCGGCAGGTGACCAGATCCAGCGGAAAGGCTTCCGGATCCGGGATCAAAAGATCAGATAATCTCCCGCACTGCCGCAGAAACCTCCTGGAAAACCGTAAGGACAGCTCCTCCTGCTTTTCCTCCAGAAGAGTCAGGGTTCCAAAAAGTCCCGCCATCCCCGCCGCCACCAGTTCATCCCCGGGGGAGAGGCATCCCCACACCTGCCGGTGCAGTTCCTCCAGGGCCGCCGGTCCCGGTCTCATGAGAGCATCATGGAGAGAACCACCGGCACCACCATGGCCAGCACCAGGATGATGGCGATGATGGCCGTAAAGAGTTTCCGCTTTTTGGGATCAAACATTCTTCTCACCTCATCAATGCATTGTCAAAAAATCCATGTTCAGGTCTTCCACCCGGGCATTTCCCGTCAGGGGATCCCGTCTTTCGTAGTCAAAGAGCAGGGCTTTCCCGCTTCCCAGCACTTCCACATGGCCGTTTTCCAGTCCCCGGCTCTTCAGGTACCGGCGAAGTACCTTTCCCGAAACTTTTTGTTCCGGGGCAAAGGAGGGCCGGCTTTTTAAGTTTTCCCGGAGATAGAGATCGATCAGCAGATCTTCCGTCACCTTTTCCCGGGAGATGTCTCCCAATGTGAGGGCAAACTCCAGCAGGATTTCATACCGGCGGATCCGGGAATGAGAGATCTCATCGTACCCCCGTTCACGGTAAAAGTTCCCCAGAGCCTCGTAAAAGGAAAAGGCATCGGGAAAGAGGGGAATGAGATCCCGGAGGGTGGTGTCAAACTGGCGGGTGTTGTAATAGATCTCCACCATGCTCTCCACGGTTTTAAGCCTTCGTATCTCTCCATACCCAATCCAGGGAGTGGAGAGAATCTCATAGGGAGGATCTTCCCTCCACAAAAATCCCCACTTCTTCCCCTGCTCCTCCATGGGAGAGCCCTTTAACACCTTTAAAAATCCCAGCTGCAGCTGATCCGGCTCCAGGGCGTAGACAAAGTCAAAGGATCTCTGAAAGCTTTCAAAGTCCTCAAAGGGCAGTCCCGCAATCAGATCCAGGTGCTGATGGATGTTGCGAAAGCTGTGAATTTTCCTTACATTTCGGGAGAGCCTCTCCAGATCCGTGACGCGGTTTACCGCCTGCAGCGTCCGGGGATTGGAGGACTGCACCCCGATCTCCAGCTGCACAAGCCCCGGACGCAGGGTGGAGAGAAGTTCCAGATCCTGCTCCTCCAGCAGATCCCCGGCGATCTCAAAGTGAAAGTTGGTGACGCCGTTGTCGTTATCCCGGATGTAGGTCCAGATCTCCCTTGCCCGGGAGGGACGGCAGTTAAAGGTCCGGTCCACAAACTTCACCCGGGGTACCTCTTTTCCCAGAAAGTAATCCAGTTCCCGACACACAAGATGAAGATCCCGGAAGCGCAGGAACTTCTCCACGGAGGAGAGACAGTAGGAGCAGGAGAAGGGACATCCCCGGCTGCTCTCATAGTAGGCCATCCGGTGGGAAAAGTCCATGTCCAGGGGCCAGGGGAAGGGGAGGAGATTCATGTCCAGAGGATCCCGGGCAGGATTCGTATGGATCTCCTCCCCTTCCCTCCAGACAATCCCCGGGATCCGGGAAAGAATTCCTTCTCCGTTTCGGTAGTACTTTACCAGATCCAGGAAGGTGGCTTCCCCCTCTCCCACCATCACCCCGGTAAGGGCCGGGTTTTCCAGAAGCACCGTCTCCGGATCAAAGGACACCTCCGGGCCTCCCGCCCAGAACTGACTTTCCGGGAGAACTTTTTTCAGATCCCCCAGGAGAGAGCGGATGAAGGAGATGTTCCAGATGTAGCAGGAAAAGCAGATCACATCCGCCCCGGTCTCATAGATATCGGCCAGCACCTGATCCGGGTTCTGGTTGATGGTGTACTCCCGGATCAGGATGTCCCCGGCATGCTCTCTCGCATAAGCGCGAAGAGAATACACCGCCAGGCTGGTATGAACATACTTGGCATTACAGGCCGCAAGCAGAAAGGTCATGACACATTCCTCAGATAAACAGTGAGCCCACCTGGAAGATCAGCACCGCGGCCAGGTAGGCCAGCAGCAGCTGGAATAAAACCATCTTTAAGGTAAAGGCCCAGGAGTTGCTCTCCTTTTTGATGGTGGCAACGGTAGCCATACAGGGTGTGTACAGCAGGCAGAACACCATCAGGGCATAGGCGTTTAAAGGTCCAAAGCCAAAGGAGGCCAGTGTCTCCCCCAGCATGGACATGCCCACGCCGGAGTTGATGTTGGAGATGCCAAAGAGCACCGCCAGACTGGAGACCACCACCTCTTTGGCGGAAAGCCCCGCAATCAGCGCCACTCCGATCTGCCACAGTCCCAGTCCCGCAGGACGGAGAACGGGCTCCAGCACATGGCCCAGCATGGCTCCGAAGCTTTTCTCCACATTCGTCACCATGCCTCCGGGGCCGAAGTTTAAGATAAACCAGATCACGATGGAAGCCAGAAAGATGGTGGTTCCCGCCTTGCTGAGATAATCCTTTACCTTCTCCCACACATAGATGGCGATGGTGCGGGCATTGGGCAGCTTGTACTCAGGCAGCTCCATGAGAAGGGTGCCCGCACTCTCCCCCTGTTTTACCTTCCCGGCAAAGAGAGCCAGCAGGATGGCCACCACCAGTCCCAGCACATACAGGGAGAAGGCGGCCACGGCCGGATACTTCGGGAAGAAGATGGAAGAAATCAGCACGTAGATGGGAAGCCTGGCCGAGCAGGACATGAAGGGGGTGAGAAAGATGGTTCTCTTCCGGTCCTCCTCCCGCTCCAGGGTACGGGTGGCCATCACCGCCGGCACCGTACAGCCGAATCCCAGCACCATGGGCAGAAAGGCCTTGCCGGAAAGCCCCACCTTTCCCATGATTCCGTCCATCACATAGGCCACCCTGGCCATGTATCCGCTGTCCTCCAGGATTCCCAGAGCCAGAAACAGGATAAAGATGTTGGGAAGGAAGGTGAGAATGCCTCCCACGCCCGCGATCACTCCGTCCACCACCAGGGAAATCACCCAGGGGGCGGTATGAATCCTCTCCAAAAGGGCTGTCGCTCCCGCATACACCATGTCCAGGCCGCTCTCAAACACCCCCTTCAGGGCATCCCCCAGGGTAAAGGTGAGAAAGAACACCAGGGCCATGATTCCCAGAAACACCGGTACACCCCATACGGGATGGGTAAGCAGAGCATCCACCCGGTCGGTGCGTCCCTCCCCGGAGGTATTCCGGTAAAAGAGCACCTCCTCCACCACGTCCTCGATATACCGGTACTTGGTGTTGATGATCTCCTTTTCGTAGCTTTTATCCAGGATCTCCGGCTCCTCCAGGGGATGTTCCTTCAGAGTCTCCTCATCCCGCTCCAACAGCTTGATGGCCGTCCAGCGGGGATAGGATAAAGCCGGATACTTTTCATGAAGCTTTTCCTCCAGAAGGGAGATCTTTCCTTCAATCTCCGGGGAATAGGTGACCACCTGCCCCGGAATGTCCTCCTCGTAGTGGTGCTGCACCGCATGCAGCAGCGTATTTAACCCCGTGCGCTTTCTGGCGGAGACGGGAACCACCGGGATATTTCCCAGCATCTCCGGCAGCCGGTGGTTGTCGATCTCCATACCCCGCTCCTTTACCACGTCCATCATGTTCATGGCCAGGATCACCGGTTTGCCCAGCTCCAGAAGCTGCAGGGTGAGATAGAGATTGCGCTCCATGGAGGAAGCGTCCACCACGTTGACAATCACATCCACGTCGTCTTCCATGATGCACCGGCGGGACACCTTCTCTTCAATGGAATAGGAAGTAAGGCTGTAGATTCCCGGCAGATCCACCAGGACCATCCTGGTGCCCCGGTAGGTCACCGTGCCCTCCTTGCGCTCCACCGTAACCCCGGGCCAGTTGGCCACCTTCAGGTTGGCGCCGGTGAGGGCGTTAAAGAGGGTGGTCTTGCCGCAGTTGGGATTTCCCGCAAATGCCACTCGAATTACCGTATCACTCATGTTCACAGCCCTCCACCAGGATACCGCCCGCGATGGACTTCCCCACTGCCCAGCGGGTTCCCCTTACCCGAATGATGGTGGCGCCGCTTCTCTTCCTGTTCAGCACCTGAACCCGTGTGCCTTCCAGGATGCCCAGAGCCTCCAGACGCCGCTGCACAGGCTCCTTTTCTCTGATCTGCCGTACCTGATACCATTTTTCCTTCTCAGCATCCAGTAATGTCATTGGTACCTCCGTTTTTCCTTTTCCCTAAAACTCCCCTTCCCTTGAAGGGAAGGGGAGTCAATAAGAGGGTCTTTACAGATCCATGGCCTTCTTTAAGGTTTCCTTTGAACTCAATCCCACAATTCTCTGAACTTCCTTTCCCCCGTTAAACACCAGGAGGGTGGGGATGTTCATCACATGGTACTGCTGTGCCAGCCCCATCTGCTCATCCACGTTGACCTTGCCGATGGTATAGCCTTCCCCGGCCATCTCCTCCAGGATGGGACCCTGCCGCATGCAGGGACCGCACCAGGTTGCCCAGAAGTCCACCAGCACCGGTTTCTCGGCCTTTAATACCTCAGATTCAAAGTTTTCTGCTGTCAATTCCAGTTCCATCTCTTATTTCTCCTTTCCGCCGGCATGTCTGCGCCGCACATAGGCAATGGCACTTAATCCTGCCTGGCTTCCCTCATACACCGCAGCGGACACCTGAAGCAGTCCCCCCGTGCAGTCTCCCGCTGCAAACAGCCCGGGAATGGTGGTCGCCATCTTCCCGTCTGTTTTGATCTGTCCCTTTTCGGTTAACTCCGCTCCCATCTGTCTGGCGATCTCCGAGCTTCCCGCCACGCCCAGGGCCACAAAGACGCCGGATGCCTCCAGGGTTTCCCCGTCCTTAAAGCGAATGCCGCTTACCTGGGAATCCCCCAGGATGGCCTCGATCTCCCGGGTATCCACCGGGAAGTCATGACTGGTTGAAAACTCCGGCTCCTTTCCGTTGGTGCAGATGGTCACCTTCGAGCAGAGGTTAACCAGCTCCCCGGCCTCATGCAGGGCAAAGTCCCCGCTTCCAAGAACCGCCACCTGCTTTCCCCGATAGAAGAAAGCGTCACACACCGCACAGTAGCTCACGCCTCTGCCCTCCAGCTGGTGAAGACCGGGAATGGCCGGGGCACCCCGCTTTCCTCCCGTAGAGAGGATCACGCTCTCCCCTTCCAGGGTGCCTGCGGTGGTCCGCACCTGGAAGGTATCCAGTCCCCCCACTCCCAGTACCTGGGCATCCATGATGCGCACTCCCAGGGCTTTCGCCTGGGAGATGCCTCTCTCATAGAGCTCCTTCCCGGAGAGGGGACGCTCCAGCCCGTAGAAGTTCTCGATCTTTTCCGCCTTCTCCAGAGAACTGCTGCCGTGATGGATCACCAGCGGATCCATGTTTCCCCGGGCGGCATAGAGGGCGGCGGAGATTCCGGCCGGGCCGGCACCTACAATAATGATTTTTTCCATAACACCCAGACTCCTTATCCGGTATTAACGGCATAAATTCCCTGCCGTCTGGGGTTATTATAGCTTTTCCGGAAGCGGTTAGCAACTTTTTTTCTTTACCTTTTAATCACGGTCAGTTTCTTCGTGCGGTAGGTATAGCGGTAATGCTGATACCCGTTGTAATACTCGTAGTATTTTGAAGTAATGCAGGATACAGACAGCATTCCCAGTCTTTCATGCACCGTATGGATCTTCTTCACGCCGGTCCCGTTTACCCGGCAGCGGTAGAAAATCAAAGGCGGTGCGGAGGAATTCCGGCTGTACTCGGCGTAATACAGATATCCTCCGGCAAAACGGGCATGCAGTCCGTTGGGCGTCAGGGTTTTCACCTTCTTCAGGCCGGAATCGCAAAACTTATACAATACCGTCTCCACCGGCACCATGGCCTCCGGAATGGATTCCACACCCACCGCATACGTGCGGTTGCTGTCCTGGATCCAGCAGTGATCCACGATCTTCTTCACCGTGTTTTTCTTCAGGTTGTACACAAAGGTCTGGGGATACTCCGCCACATCCCGGGAGGACAGATAAATGTTGTTTTTCCAGGCTCCCACCATCTCCCAGTTATCATAACCGGGAAGTTTTATCACCGCAGAGGATTTGCGGGTCGCATAGTCGTACCGGTAAAGGGTATCCTCTCTGTAGCCGCCGCCGAGGTAATACCCTTCTTTCCCGGTGGAATAAAAGCCGTAAGCCGGACGGATGGGGGTAAGGACATAGGAGCCGTTGGGGGATGCGGACATCCGCACACTGTCTCCGTCTTTACGGAAGTAGTACTTTCCGCTCCGGGCCTTCATGCCGTCCTCTGAAAAGCTGTCTTTGGCGGGAGTGACCATGTCTGTCCAGACGGCCGCTTCGGCCTGAACCGGATTTCCCCTCACCATCCAACACATGCACACCAGAAACAGGACCGTTTTCAAAGCTTTCTTCAATTCCATCTCTTCCTTCCTCTCTCAGGACTTCCAGAAGGTGCGCACGGTCTTTTCCAGCCTGGCCTCATTCATCCGGGAGATGTTGTCCACCAGCCGGATGTGCATGTCCCGGGCCCGTTCCTTCAGGGCCCGGGCATGCCTGCCGCTTTCCAGGCCGGTGACAATCAGCACCTTTCTGGCATACTTTCCTCCAAACCGTCTGGCCACGGTCTGCAGCTTGTAGAGCTCATCCATCTTGACGGCCCCGTTTTTACAGGATACAAACACGGGGATCAGGCCGTGCATCATCATCACATCGATCTCGTTTTCCGTATCAAGGGCATCCCGGCCCTCGTGGATCAGTCCGTCCCAGTCGATGCAGACTCCGTTTTTCACATCCTGATAGGAGGGAGTGCCGTCCTTTTCCCGGGCTCTGTAAGCACAGACGGTGACTTTCATCTCCAGGGCCTGTCCTTCCTTCATCAGGCACCGCTTGACCTGCTCATTCTTGTAGGTGAAGAGCAGGGCCTCCCCTTCCTGCCGGACACGGAGCAGACCGGCGCTTTCCAGCTGTCGGAAAAAGGGCCGGCGGAAGAGGTCTCTTCCGCCGATGAATTTCTGACTGGAGTTCAGGATGTAGAGGGGCAGGGCAGTCACCAGGGGATCCGTATCCGGAAGGCGGTAGTACTCTGCACTGGAGAGGAGGCCGATTCCCCGGTTCCACTGATGGTTGTCCTTGCGGCAGATCTCCCACATGGCATCGATGTCCCTTCCGAAGTCTTCGGTCAGGGCCCAGTTGTGGGTAGCCCCGGAGTGAACGGTATCGTAGACCACACATCCCCCGTAGATCCGCAGGTTTTCATCTACGCTGAGGCGTGCCAGACAGGTTCTGGTGGTGTCCTCATCCAGATCACAGTCCTGAATCACATGGCTCATGATCCGGTAGCGGTGCATCTGGATCTGTTTCTTCCCTCTGTACCGCTCGTAGATCATGCCGGCGGCCGCCAGCATCACATCGTCCCCTCCCGTGAGATCAAAAAGGCAGTGGTCATACCGCTCCACGATGTCGGTGAGCACCTTCAGGGCCTGGGACATGTTGTAGCGGTGAACCGTACGGCACAGAAACTCCACATCCGCTCCCCGCTCCTGCAGGATTTTTGAAAAACGAAAAGCCTGCTTTTCCAGCACTTTGGGATTCTCACCGATCAGCACCAGCCGGTCCGGAGGAGAGAGCAGACTGGAACACAGGTTGTCGATGAGGGTATCCCGCTCCAGAAACTCCACATAGGTCATGCCGTTCTTTTCCATTGGAATCTCTCCTTTAATGCCTGCCTCATTTTTTCCAGGAAGATCTCCCTAACCCTCCAGGGGATACTTCTCCGTCAGGGTTCTTACCAGTTCCCGGGCTTCCTCCCGGTTCTCCCGGCTCTCCAGCATCAGGGCGATGGCCCGGGCCACCAGATCCATATCTTCGGTATTCAGACCCCGGGTGGTTACGGCAGGAGTACCCAGTCTCACGCCGCTGGTGACGGAAGCGGGCAGGGGATCATTGGGAATGGCATTTTTGTTGCAGGTGATGTTCACCTCATCCAGCAGGTTTTCCATGTCCTTTCCGGTGATGCCCTGTCTTCTCAGATCCACCAGCATCAGGTGATTGTCCGTTCCGCCGGAGACGATGTCCACCCCTCTGTCCATCAGCCCCTGACACAGGGCTTTGGAGTTCTCCACGATGCGGCGGGCATAATCCTTAAACTCGGGAGAGAGAGCCTCTTTGAAACATACCGCCTTGGCGGCGATCACATGCATGAGAGGTCCTCCCTGGGTGCCGGGAAATACGGCCTTGTCCAGGTGATACTTCTTTCCGTTCTCCGCGCTGGCCAGAATCAGTCCTCCTCTGGGACCCCTCAGTGTTTTATGGGTGGTCGTGGTCACCACATCCGCATAAGGGATGGGACTGGGATGAACCCCCGCAGCCACCAGTCCCGCGATGTGGGCCATGTCCACCATGAGGCAGGCTCCCACCTCATCCGCAATCTCCCGAAAAGCCTTAAAGTCGATAATCCTTCCGTAGGCGCTGGCTCCCGCCACGATGAGTTTAGGTCTGCACTGCCTGGCAATTTCCCTCACCTGATCGTAGTCGATGAAGCCGTGATCATTCACCCCGTAGGAATAAGCCTCGAAAAAGGATCCGGAAAGGTTGGCCCGGCTTCCGTGGCTTAAGTGGCCTCCGTGGGCCAGATCCATTCCCAGAACCCGGTCCCCCGGCTTTAACACCGCAAAGAACACGGCCATGTTGGCCTGGGCTCCCGAGTGGGGCTGTACGTTGGCATAGCCGCAGCCGAAAAGTTCCTTCGCCCGTTTAATGGCCAGCTCCTCCACCTGATCCACGTATCCGCAGCCTCCGTAGTACCGGTGTCCCGGTGTACCTTCCGCATATTTATTGGTAAGGGGACTTCCCATGGCGGCCATCACGGCCTTACTGGCCCAGTTCTCCGAAGCGATCAGCTCCAGATGGCTGTTCTGCCTGTCAATTTCCCCCGTGATGAGATCCGCAATCTCCCGGTCCGTCTCCCGGATATCCTCCAATGAATACATTTATGCTCCTCCTGTTTTTTTCATTACGAGATCAGATACACATCCGTGTAGAACACGCCTCTGCTCTCTGCCTCCTCGTGGGTAGCCACATAGATGTCGATGCAGTTTTCCCGGATGGCTCCTCCGCAGTCCTCCGCCACGTATACCTGGCCGTTGATCACCACTTTGCTGCCGTAGGGGATCTGTTCCGGATCCACGGCGATGGTGTGGTTGGTCACCGCCACCACTCCGGAAGAGGTGATTCCGTTGGCCCAGGGACCGCAGCAGATGCTGCAGGGACAGTAGTGGGTGATGCGGAAGGTGCCCAGAGGCGTTAATACCGCATCGGAAGAGGCTGCCTCGGGAACGCCCACCCGGACGCCTTCCACAGATCCCCCTTCATAGTCAGCCGTCACCTGATCCACCGCATCCGCAAAGATGCCGGTGCCCTTGCTCTTGTGAATGACGCCTGCTGCCACCACGTTGCTGCTCTCCCCGGGAAGAACCATGCCCTCCGCGTTCAGGCAGGTGGTAGGCACATAGCCCACCTGTTCCTTTCCCTTGTCATCCTTATAAAGGATCCGGCTCCACACATAGTCGATCATGCCGGTTCTCTCCACCTGCTGGTCGGCCCTGATGGTTCCCACCACCAGACCTTCCTTTTTGGCGGGGTAGTCCAGGATCTCCGCTTCCTTTACCACATCCGGGTAATCCGAAAACTTGGTGATCTGCGTCTCCTGGCTTAGATCTGAGGTTTTGATATACCCTCTCTGGGGATCTTTTCCCTTCTCCTCATAGACCACCCGGCTCCAGCCGTTTTCACAGACTCCCGTGCGGGTAACCCGGGATCCCAGATAGATCCCGTCGATCCGTTTGCTGCCATCCCCCGGCTTTTTCCGAAGGGGTGTCCTTTTCGCGGATACATACAGGGTTTCCCTGCAGGGAAGCAGCTTTACGACCTGCCCCTTTTCATCCTTTACCTCCTTCACCGCCGGTGAAGATCCCACCTCCTGGAGAGATTTGAACATGTCGTCGTAATCCAGGACCTCCGCGGATACAGGAAGTCCCAGTCCCAATAATACAGACAGAAAGACTGCGGCAAAAAATCCGCTCATCCACAGCCTTTTCCTTCCTTTTGTATTCATACTTTACGTCCTCTCTGTCTTTTCGCCCCTGTGGCGATTTTCCTCATCCATGATTGCTCATCAAAGGGATTACGGATTGTTCCGCTGCTTCGCAGCTCTCACAATCCTCCCAACATTCGGAATCCATGGGG
>CAZJYM010000088.1:0-11072 GCA_964550245.1 uncultured Blautia sp.
ACACGGATCTGAACCGGCTGACGCTGATTGACATTGCAACCATTGACAGGAGATAATGGGTTCGGAGATCCCTCCCGGGATCTCCGGGCTTTTTTCTTTTCTTTTTTCTCCCTTCTCTTCTTATTTTTTCTCTTTGAATTGCATCCTTTCTTTTCCCGTGCTATCATGACTGCAGGATATTTCTCATGAAAGGAGATCAGGAGATGAGAGAGAAAAAGAAACACCTGCTTCCCGCCCTGCTGCTGGGCATCCTGCTGGCACTGGCCCTGGGCTGCACGGTGCAGGCGGCGACTGTCAAGTGGGTGGAGAGCAACAATCCCTATGAGAAGACAACCAGGAGCGGGGACCGCTACTTTGTGGAGGGAAGCAGCATTTCCCGCACCGTAAAGGGAAAGACTTCGAAACTTGCCGTCTGGAAACTGAATGGCAATCAGATGCTCAACATTTCCCATGCCAACGGCAATAAACTCTATGTAAACGTGCGGCCCGTCGGTTCCAGAACCGCGGTGGGACCTCTTTACTCGGTGGATATCAAAACCGGGAAAAAGACGAAGGTGCTTTCCTCTTTCCGGGTTCTGACCGCTTCCGGAGCCTGGATCTACGGTTATAAAACCGATGTGATGACTCCGGGATCTCACCCCATTCAGATCTGGAAGATTTCCGGAAACAGGGTGAAGTCGGTGGGAAAACTGGATGAGAGCGTGGAGGAAGTGCGGATCTCCAAGGGGAAACTCTACACATCTGCTTCCTCGGGGGATGAGTTTTGTGTTTACCGCAGCAGCATGAAGGGAACGGGACGCAAAAAGCTGTTCTCCATCAACCCCGGGCCCGGGGGATATGGCTGGATCTACGAGGTCACAGCTTCCAGCGTCATAGTGGGTTCCACCAGCGCCGACGGCGTTACGACACAATACACCTACGATCTGAAAACAGGGAAGTTGACAGAAAAGGCGATGAACTGATACAATAGAAACGGAAAGGCCTGAATAGTCAGAATCTGCAGAATCGTGTGAAATCATGGCGGAGGTTTCCGGGTGGAATCTCCGCTTCTTTATGCTATAATGATTCTGACATTTCCGGTTTTCCCATTTGCGGGAAGGAGAGAGGGGATCCGGGCCTGGCAATACATTTTTTATAAGGGGAGAAAACGGGATGAATGTGGTGGAATTACTGAAAGCGATCCTTCTGGGAATCGTGGAGGGCATTACCGAATGGCTGCCCATCAGCAGCACCGGACACATGATCCTGGTGGATGAGTTTATCCATCTGGACGTGACGCCGGAGTTTAAGGAGTTCTTTCTGGTGGTGATTCAGCTGGGAGCGGTTCTGGCGGTGGTGGTTCTGTACTGGAACAGGCTGTGGCCTTTCCATAAGAGATGGCATCTCCACGGAAGAGTCCGCTATGAGCTGGAGAGAAAATCAGATCTGTCCAGGATCTTCTGGACCTTTGTGGAGCGGTACTGTGACAAGGGGAAATGGATTCTCTGGTTCAAGATTCTGGTGGCCTGTATTCCCACCATTGTCATCGCCCTGCCTTTTAACGACTTTATCGAGGAGCATTTCAACAACTACGTGGTGGTGGCCATTGCCCTGATCGTCTACGGCGTGGTCTTCATCGGGGTGGAGGACTACCGGAGAAGAAAGAGGAAGAGACCCACGATTGTATCCCTGGATGACATGTCCTTTAAGACCGCCTTTCAGATCGGCCTCTTTCAGGTGCTGTCGGTGATCCCCGGCACCTCCCGTTCCGGATCCACCATCATCGGCGGCATGCTGGTGGGAACCAGCCGCACGGTGGCCACGGAGTTCACCTTCTTCCTGGCCATCCCGGTGATGCTGGGAGCCAGCCTCTTAAAGCTGATCAAGTTTGGGTTTGCCTTTACCTCCTGGGAGCTGGTGATTCTCTCCACCGGCATGATCGTGGCCTTTATCGTCTCCATTTTAGCCATCCGCTTTCTGACCGGATACGTGCGCAGGCACAACTTTACGGCTTTCGGCTACTACCGAATTGTTCTGGGCGTTCTGGTGCTGGCCTACTTCCTGGGAAAACAGCTGATTTCCGTGATGTAAAGTCTTTCTCTTGTGAAAGCGGGACTTAGATGTTACAATACCTGTCAGAAGAAAGGACAGGAGGTGTACCTATGGGAGAGTTTGTGATGGCGCTGGACCAGGGAACCACCAGTTCCCGCTGCATCCTCTTTGACCGGGAGGGAAACATGCGCAGCGTGGCCCAGAAGGAGTTCACACAGTTTTACCCCCGGCCCGGCTGGGTGGAGCATGATCCCCACGAGATCTGGTCCTCCCAGATGTCGGTGGCCATCGAGGCCATGGGGAAAATCGGGGCGGATGCCGGGGACATTGAAGCCATCGGCATCACCAATCAGAGAGAGACCACCATCGTGTGGGACAAACGCACCGGCAATCCCATCTATCCCGCCATCGTCTGGCAGTGCCGGAGAACGGCGGAGATGGTGGATGAGCTGGACCGGGAAGGCTTTTCCGATGTGATCCGCAAAAAGACGGGACTGGTTCCCGACGCCTACTTTTCCGCCACCAAGATCCGCTGGATCCTGGACCATGTGAACGGAGCCCGGGAGGCGGCCGAGAGAGGAGATCTGCTCTTCGGCACGGTGGATACCTGGCTGATCTGGAAGCTGACCAGGGGACAGGTCCATGTGACGGATTACACCAATGCTTCCCGCACCATGCTCTTTGACATCTACAAAAAGCAGTGGGACGACGAGATCCTGGAGAAACTGCAGATCCCCAGATGCATGCTTCCGGAGGTCAAACCCAGCAGCTGCATCTACGGAACCACCAATGAGAACCTGATGAGCAGCGGCATTCCCATCTCCGGCGCCGCCGGAGATCAGCAGTCCGCTCTCTTCGGACAGTGCTGCTTTAAGCCCGGGGATGTGAAGAACACCTACGGCACCGGCTGCTTCCTCCTGATGCACACGGGAAAGGAACCGGTTTCCTCCACCCAGGGACTGCTCACCACCATGGCCGTCAATTCCGACGGTACCCCCGGATACGCCCTGGAGGGCAGCGTGTTTATCGCGGGAGCCGCCATTCAGTGGCTGCGGGATGAACTGGGAATTTTAGAGAGTGCCCCCGAGTCGGAGAAGTACTGCCTCTCCGTGCCGGACACCAACGGTGTTTACGTGGTACCCGCCTTTACCGGACTGGGAGCTCCCTACTGGGATCCCTATGCCAGAGGGGCGGTGCTGGGCCTTACCCGGGGTGCGGGAAGGGCTCATCTGGTACGGGCCACGGTGGAATCTCTGGCCTACCAGGTGGAGGATCTGATCGGAGCCATGAAGGGGGAAGCCGGCATGGACGTAACCTCCCTCAAGGTGGACGGAGGAGCCAGCGCCAACAGCTTCCTCATGCAGTTCCAGGCGGACATCCTGGGATTCCCGGTGATCAGGCCGGCCTGCATTGAGACGACTGCATTGGGAGCCGCTTCCCTGGCCGGCCTGGCCACCGGCTTCTGGAAGGATGAGAAGGAACTGCAGGCCAACTGGCATCAGGAGAGGGAATTCCTTCCCTCCATCTCTTCGGAGAAGAGAGAAAAGCTTCTGCGGGGATGGAAAAAGGCGGTGCGCTGCACCTTTGACTGGGCAAAAGATGAATAAAAGAAGCTCCGGAGTGACCTCCGGAGCTTTCTTTATTCGTCTTTCTTGATGTGTTTCATGTATTCCGAGACCATCATGGCCAGCTTGAAGGTGAGGGCATCCTCAAAGGCCCGGATGTCCAGACCGAACTTTTTCTCCAGCTTGTCAAAGCGGTACACCAGGGTGTTTCGGTGGACGTAGAGCTGGCGGGAAGTCTCGGAGAGGTTCAGGTTGTTCTGGAAAAAGATCCGGATGGTGCTCAAGGTCTCCTCATCGATGGAGTCCAGGGACTCATCCCGGAAGATCTCATCCAGGAACATCTGGCACACCTCGGGGGGAAGCTGATAAATCAGTCTGCCGATTCCCAGGTGTCTGTAGCTGAAGACGTTGTTCCGGGCGTAGAAGATCTTTCCCACATCCAGAGCCACCCGGGCTTCCCTGTAGGCCTGGGAGAGGTGCTGCAGATCTCTGGCTACATTGCTGTAGGATACCCAGGCGGGAGTCATGGCCTCGGTATTTAACATGGCCACCAGCATGTGGGCGATCTCGGCGAGATCCTCATAGGTCTCCGTGGAGAGCATCTCCCGGATGATGATGATGCCCCGGTCGTCCAGGGAGGTGATGAAATCCCGGGTTCTGGCTGAAAAGATGTTGCGGATGGTGGCCAGGGCATTTTCGTCCCGGTCCTGTCTGGTCTCCACCAGAAAGACGGCCCGGGGAGCGGTGGTGGAGATGTGCAGCTTTTTGGCCCGGTTGAAGAGCTCCACGGGTGAGTACTCATCCAGGAGGACGTTCTGCATAAAGATATTTTTGTCCTGTTTTTCGGAGTAGGCGGTGAGAAGACTTTCCACCTGATAGACGGCCAGCTCTCCGATGGTGGCGGCGGATTCCCCGCTGCCCCAGACCACCAGAATGTCCGGGCAGTCATCCCCGGCACCGGAGAGGACCTTGTAAAGGCAAAGCCCGGAACAGGCCATGCACAGGGCATCTCCCTTTCGGAATTCCTGGAGTCTTTCCGGGGAGGGCAGGTTTTTGTCCGTGGTGGAGAAAAACACCCGGTTATCCTCCTCCAGCAGGCAGAAGTCCAGATGGCTGATGCGCTGCCAGTCCCGCAGACATTTTTCCAGAAGCTGATGAATATGTATTCCCATTCCGATCTCCTTTCAGACATAAAAAACCCGGGGAGGTTATCCCCGGGTTCAGTTTTCGCATCATCAGTTGGCAATTACCAGCTCGGTGTTCTTGTCGAAGAAGTGAGACTTGTCCATGTTGAAGGTGACATTGATGCTGGATCCGGTCTTTGCGGATGTGTTGGGATTTACACGGGCGGTAACCTGTGTTCCGTTGATGTCGAAGTACAGGAATACTTCAGCACCCAGAAGCTCGTAAACCTTCACAACGGAGCCCATCTTGCCGTACTTGGCAACGGTCTCCTTCACCTCGGATACTTCGCTGTCGGCATCCTCTACGTCCTCGGGACGGATACCAAGGGTAACGGTCTTGCCTACATAGCCGCCGTTCTCCAGCGCTTTAGCCTTGGCAGCGGGGATGGCAATCTTGTGCTCGCCGACCTTGGCGATCAGCTTGCCGCCGTCCTTCTCGATCTGGGCATCCAGGAAGTTCATCTGCGGAGATCCCATGAATCCTGCCACGAACAGGTTGCCGGGCATATCATACAGATGCTGCGGGGTATCTACCTGCTGTACCACGCCGTCCTTCATAACAACGATTCTGGTACCCAGGGTCATGGCCTCGGTCTGGTCATGGGTTACATAGATGATGGTAGCGCCCAGTCTCTGGTGAATCTTGGAGATCTCGATACGCATCTGCACACGAAGCTTGGCATCCAGGTTGGACAGAGGCTCGTCCATCAGGAACACCTTGGGGTTACGAACGATAGCACGGCCCATGGCAACACGCTGTCTCTGACCACCGGAAAGAGCCTTGGGCTTACGGTCAAGAAGCTTCTCCAGGTCAAGGATTCTGGCAGCCTCACGAACTTCCTTGTCAATCTGATCTTTGGGAACCTTCCGCAGTTTCAGACCGAATGCCATGTTGTCATACACGGTCATATGGGGATACAGAGCGTAGTTCTGGAAAACCATGGCGATATCACGGTCTTTCGGCTCTACATCGTTCATGACCTTGTCACCGATCTTTAAGGTACCGCTGGAAATCTCCTCCAGTCCGGCTATCATACGAAGGGTGGTGGACTTTCCGCATCCGGAAGGACCTACGAAGATGATGAATTCCTTGTCCTCGATCTGAAGATTGAAGTCCTTAACGGCCTCGAATCCGTTGGGATACTTCTTGGTAATGTGCTCTAATGATAAACTTGCCATCTTTACTTTCCTCCAATAAAATGATTTGATGTATATGGGCTTACGCTTCAACTGTCCCCTAGTATACCGGAGAAGACCTGTAAGAGAAAGAGAAGAAACGCACAAAGTTTTCAAAGGTTTCTTGACAAAATGACGAAACTTTCCGGGGCCGGGGTTCAATTGTTACGGCCTTCTTCACAGTTTTTTAAAAAAGCGAAAATAACTGTGGAGATATGGGGGTTCTTCTGTTATAATGAAAAAACAGTGCCGGGGGCATCTGCTCCCGAAAGTTTAAAAAGGAGACATTCATGAATCATCTGGACGAATTAGAGGCGGAAGCCATTTTTATCATGCGGGAGGTGGCGGCGGAATGCGAGAAGCCGGTGATGCTCTACTCCATCGGCAAGGATTCCTCCGTCATGCTTCATCTGGCCCTGAAGGCCTTCTATCCGGAAAAGCCTCCCTTTCCCTTTCTTCACGTAAACACCACCTGGAAATTTAAGGAGATGATCGAGTTTCGGGACCAGACCGCCAAGGAACTGGGCATCGAGATGCTGGAATACATCAATGAGGAGGGCGTGCGCCAGGGAATCAATCCCTTTGACCACGGGGCCTCCTATACCGACATCATGAAGACCCAGGCCCTGAAGCAGGCTCTGGACAAGTACGGGTTTACCGCCGCCTTCGGCGGGGGCCGCAGGGATGAGGAGAAATCCCGGGCCAAGGAGAGGATCTTTTCCTTCCGGGACCGGAATCACGCCTGGGATCCCCGGAATCAGCGGCCGGAGATGTGGAAGCTCTTCAACACCCGCATCCATCCCGGGGAGAGCATCCGGGTGTTTCCTCTGTCCAACTGGACGGAAAAGGACATCTGGCAGTACATCCGCCGGGAGAACATTCCCATCGTGTCTTTGTACTTTGCCAAGGAGAGGCCGGTGGTGGTCCGGGACGGAAAGATCATCATGGTGGATGACGACCGCATGCGGCTGCTTCCGGGAGAGAAGGTGGAGATGAAGAAGGTGCGTTTCCGTACCCTGGGCTGCTATCCCCTGACGGGAGGCATGGAGTCCAATGCGGAAACCCTGGATGAGATTATAGAGGAAACCCTGTCCGCAGTGGATTCCGAGAGGACCAGCCGTATCATCGATTCCGACGGTGGGGCGGCCAGTATGGAAAAAAGAAAACGGGAGGGCTATTTCTGACCATGAAGAACGATTTGCTGAAATTTATCACCTGCGGAAGCGTGGATGACGGAAAGTCCACCCTGATCGGACACATGCTCTACGACGCCAAGCTGATCTTTGCGGACCAGGAGAGGGCCCTGGAACTGGATTCCAAAGTGGGATCCCGGGACGGGAACATCGACTACTCCCTGCTGCTGGACGGACTGATGGCCGAGCGGGAGCAGGGCATCACCATCGATGTGGCCTACCGCTATTTCACCACCGAAAACCGCAGCTTTATCGTGGCCGACACCCCCGGACACGAGGAGTACACCCGCAACATGGCCGTAGGCGCCTCCTTTGCCAGCCTGGCGGTGATCCTGGTGGACGCCAGCAAGGGGGTTCTCACCCAGACCAAGCGCCACTCCCGGATCTGTTCCCTGATGGGAATCCGTCACTTTGTCTTTGCCGTCAACAAGATGGATCTGGTGAACTACAGCCAGCTCACCTTTGACAAGATCAAGAAACACATCCGCATGCTGATGGCGGAGTTTGACTACCAGTCTCTGCAGATCATCCCCGTCTCCGCCACCGAGGGGGACAACATCACCAGAAGATCCGATCGTCTTTCCTGGTATTCGGGGAAACCCCTTCTCACCTACCTGGAAGAGGTGGATGTGAAGGAGGAGTCGGAGGAAGAGGGCTTTTCCATGGCGGTGCAGAGGGTGTGCCGTCCCAACCAGAACTTCCGCGGCTTCCAGGGACAGATCTCTTCCGGGGAGATCGCGGTGGGAGATACGGTCACCGTGCTTCCCAGCCGGGAGACCGCCAAAATCTCCTCCATCCTCCAGGGAGACCAGAAGGTGGACAAAAGCAGCGCCGGCTACTGTGTCACCCTGCAGCTGGACCGGGAGGTGGATGTGTCCCGGGGCTGCGTCATCGCCAGAGACTACGATCTCACCATCTCCTCCATGTTTGTGGCCTCCATCCTGTGGATGGACGACAACTGCCTCATGTCCGGGAGAAACTTCTGGCTGAAGCTGGGCACCCAGCAGATCCCCGCCACCGTCATGCGCATCAAGCACAAGATCGACGTGAACACCGGGGCGGAGATCTCGGCGGATACCATCTATAAAAACGAGATTGCCTGCTGCGAGATCTCCGTGGGCAGCAACATCGTCTTTGACAAGTTTGTGAGCAACCGGGAGCTGGGATCCTTAATCCTCATCGACCGCATCACCAACATGACCTCCGCCTGCGGGGTGGTCATGTATCCCCTGCACAGAGGCAGTTCCCTCACCTGGCACAACATGGACATCACCCGCTCCCTGCGGGAGAGCCAGCTGGGACAGAAGGCCTTCACCATCTGGATGACGGGTTTGTCAGGCTCCGGAAAGTCCACCCTGGCCAACGCCCTGGAAAAGAGGCTGTTCTCCATGGGCCGGCACACCATGCTGCTGGACGGCGACAACGTGCGTATGGGCCTCAACAAAAACCTGGGCTTTGACGAGAACGACCGTATCGAAAATATCCGCCGCATCGCCGAGGTGGCCAAGCTGATGAACGATGCGGGGCTGATTGTGCTCACCTCCTTTATCTCCCCCTTCAGTCAGGACCGGAAGAATGCCCGGGAGATCATCGGAAAGGAATTCGTGGAGGTGTATGTGTCCACGCCCCTGGAAGTCTGTGAGAGCCGGGATGTAAAGGGCCTTTACCGGGAGGCCAGACAGGGCATCATCACCAACTTCACCGGTATTTCCAGCCCCTATGAGGTTCCGGAAAAGCCGGAGGTGATTGTGGACACCAGCTGCCATAACCTGGATGAGTGTGTGGACATGGTGCTTTCCGGTGTCAAAAACTTCCTGCCGTCATGACGGAAGAAGAGAAGTTTATGAAGGAGGCCCTCCGCCAGGCAAAGAAAGCCCTCTCCCTGGAGGAGGTGCCCATCGGCTGTGTGATTGTGCGGGAGGGCAGGATCATCGCCCGGGGATACAACCGGAGAAATACGGATAAGAGCACCCTTTCCCATGCAGAATTAAATGCCATCCGCAAAGCCTGCAAAGCGGTGGGGGACTGGAGACTGGAGGGCTGCACCATGTATGTCACCCTGGAGCCCTGTCCCATGTGCGCCGGGGCACTTCTCCAGTGCCGGATGGACCGGGTGGTGATCGGCAGCATGAATCCCAAGGCGGGCTGTGCCGGCTCGGTTACAAACCTGCTGGAGATGGAGGGCTTTAACCATAAGGTGCAGGTGGAAAGAGGCGTGCTGGAGCAGGAGTGCTCCACCATGCTGACGGAGTTTTTCCGGGAGCTTCGAAAGAGGAAGAAAGCCGGGAAGGAATAAAGACAGGAAAACATAAAAAAAGAAAGATAAACAGAAAATACGAGAGAAAAAATAAGAAGAAATAAGAAAAGGGACGCCCAGGCGTCCCTTGTTTTCTCTTTATGCGCGCCGCACCTCGACAAGCTCCCCCGGACGGTACCTCCACAGTTAACTCGGCCCAGGCACCCTCAAGGCACACGGAAGGTTCCGCTTAGTGCTGCTGCATTCCTGCCCTGACACGGTTCACAGATTCCCGTTGCTTGAGACCCGGACGTCAACGCCACTTATGAAGGGCGGCTCCACAAAAGACAGGCCTCAGATTGGCATCACCCCTGCTGTAGCGGCTTGCAGGTACAGGGCACCGCTATCTCCCCGGCTGCGCAAGATGTAGTATAGAAGATTTTACAGGTTTTGTCAAGATTTTATTCATTTGCATGTTGCGGGAAGCGGTATTTCTATTATATAATAGTCTTATCTAAACAATAGAAGCGGGGTGCATTATCATGATGAAGAAAATCGGTTTGCTTACAAGCGGCGGAGACTGCCAGGCCCTCAATGCCACCATGCGTGGCGTGGTCAAGAGTCTCGCCAACATGGTGGACCAGATGGAGGTCTACGGATTTGACAACGGCTACAACGGCCTGATCTACGGCAAGTACCGGATGCTCACCTCCAGAGACTTCTCCGGTATCCTGACCGTAGGAGGAACCATTCTGGGAACCTCCCGTCAGCCCTTCAAGCTGATGCGGGTTCCGGATGAGAAGGGGCTGGACAAGGTGGCGGCCATGAAGTCCACCTACTACAAGCTGTGTCTGGACTGCCTGGTAATCCTGGGCGGCAACGGAACCCAGAAGACGGCCAACCTTCTCCGGGAAGAGGGACTGAACATCGTTCACCTTCCCAAGACCATCGACAATGATATTTACGGCACGGACATGACCTTCGGCTTCCAGAGCGCCGTGGATCTGGCCACCGATGCCATCGACTGCATTCATACCACCGCAGCCTCCCACGGGCGGGTATTTATCGTGGAGGTCATGGGACACAAGGTGGGCTATCTGACTCTGCATGCGGGACTGGCCGGCGGGGCTGACATCATCCTGATCCCGGAGATCCCGTATGATATCAAGAAGGTTGCCGCCGCCATCGACAACCGGAACAGGGCCGGCAAGAGATTCACCATCCTGGCCGTGGCCGAGGGCGCCATCTCCAAGGAGGATGCCAAGCTCTCCAAGAAGAAGTACAAGGAGAAGCTGGAGAAGCGGATCAAGAAGTATCCTTCCGTTTCCTACGAGATCGCCGATGCCATCTTCAAGGAGACCGGAAGTGAAGTGCGTGTCACCGTTCCCGGCCATACCCAGAGAGGAGGAGCTCCCTGTCCGTATGACCGTGTGCTCTCCACCAGACTGGGCGCCGGTGCCGCGGAAGCCATCATGGATGAGGACTACGGCGTGATGATCGCCATCGTCAACGACAAGATCAAGCGGGTACCTCTGGCGGAGTGTGCCGGCAAGCTGAAAACCGTGTCCCCCAAGGATCAGACCGTGAAGGCCGCCAAGCAGATCGGAATCAGCTTCGGCGACTGAGAAAGCGAATAACCCTTTTGCAGAAAAGTTGCCCCGGGCAACTTTTCTGTGTGTAAATAGAT
>CAZJYM010000089.1:0-11061 GCA_964550245.1 uncultured Blautia sp.
ATTGACTGGGTCGGTAATACAGCCCGTCGTGGAGCACGCCCGTGGGTTTATGCGATAACCTCAAGCCGACTAGACACCGGTATTCCGGATCGAAAGAAAACGCTGAAAGGACCTTGTGAAAGCAGGGTCCTTTTTTTGATGCCATCTGCCAAATCTGAAAAAAGAATGAACAACTGTACAATTTCCGGGGGAGAGAGTATAATGGGGTCAGCGTCAAATGCCTTGACGTGCATATTTTGACTGAAATACAGCAGGAGGTTTTAGCATATGCCGGACGCATATTCCCGTTTGGAGTCCCTGGTGGGACGTTCCGGAGTGAACAGGCTGGGTTCCGCGAAGATCGCGGTTTTCGGGGTGGGAGGCGTGGGCTCCAGTGTGGTGGAGGCCCTGGCCCGCTGCGGGGTAGGCTGCCTCACCCTGGTGGATCACGGCACCGTAGGGATCACCTGTATCAACCGGCAGCTCACGGCTCTTCACTCCACCCTGGGCAAAAGCAGGGTGCAGGCGGCCAAGGAGCGGGTGTGGGACATCGATTCAGATATCCTGGTGAACACCTATGAGACCTTCTACGGGAAGGATACGGCAGGCATGTTCGATCTCCGCTTCTTCGACTACGTGGTGGATACCATGAACACGGTGTCCTCCAAGGTGCTGCTGATCGAGAAGGCCGTGGAGTGCAAGACACCGGTGATTTCCTGCATGGACACGGAAAACAGGCTGGATCCCTCCAGGCTGGAGATCACCGATCTGTCCAGGACATCGGGAGATCTCATGGCGGGGGAAATACGCCGGGAACTGCGAAAACAGGGCATCAGGAATGTGCCGGTCCTCTCCTCCAGGGAAAAGAGGAAAACAGGGGAGCCGGATAAGGAGAGCCCTCATTCCGGGGGCAGCGTCTCCTTTGTCTCCGGGACCGCAGGTTTTCTCATCGCCGGACGGGTGGTGCGGGAACTGCTCTCCGGAGAAAAGAAAGAGGAGAAAAAGTCCCGGGGAAAGCCTCCCCGGGGACTGCAGAAACAGAAAGTTTGAGGATGGATTTTTGAATCAGAGAGTCAAGGAAAGATTCACGGAACTGCTGGGGGAAGGAAGAGTCCTTACGGGGGAACCCCTGGATCGTCATACCACCTTCCGTATCGGGGGACCGGCAGACTATTTTCTCCTGCCCCATACCCCGGAGGAGATCCGGGAGATCCTGCAGATCTGTGCCGAAGAGGGGATTCCCTTCTTCATCCTGGGAAACGGAAGCAATCTTTTAGTGAGTGACAGGGGTTTTTCCGGTGCAGTGATTTCCCTGTACCGAAACATGGCTCACCTCCGGGTGGAGGGGACCAGAATCACCGCTTCCTGCGGGGCCCTTCTCTCCGCCATCGCTGCCGCTGCCAGGAATTCCTCCCTGACGGGACTGGAGTTTGCCGGGGGCATCCCCGGAACCCTGGGGGGAGCGGTGGTGATGAATGCCGGAGCCTACGGTTCGGAGATGAAGGATGTGCTCACCCGGGTGAAGGTGATGACCCGGCAGGGAGAGATCCTGTATCTTACCCCGGAGGAACTGGAGATGGGCTACCGTACAAGCCTGGTAAAAAAAGAAGGGTATCTGGTGCTGGAGGCGGAGATGGAACTGCAGGAGGGGGATCCGGACGAGATCCGCAGCCTCATGCGGGAGCTGATGGAGAGACGGACCTCCCGGCAGCCCCTGGAGTTTCCCAGTGCCGGCAGCACCTTTAAGCGGCCTGCCGGGTATTTTGCGGGAAAGCTGATCATGGACAGCGGTCTGGCAGGATACCAGGTGGGAGGAGCCAGAGTGTCGGAAAAGCACTGCGGTTTTGTGATCAATACGGGGAATGCCACCGCCGCCGACGTTTTCCACCTGATGGAGATGGTGTCGGAGCGGGTATGGGAGAAGTTTGGAGTCACCCTGGAGCCGGAAGTCCAGTTCCTGGGGGATTTTTCATGAGGACGAAACCATGAGGCTGGTGATTGTGACGGGAATGTCCGGGGCCGGAAAGAGCACGGCCCTGAAGGTGCTGGAGGATGCCCACTACTTCTGTGTGGACAACCTGCCCGTTCCCCTGATGGAGAAATTTACCGCTTTGATGTCGGAGATCCGGGATGTGCACACCGCCGCCATCGGCATCGACTCCAGAAGCGGCAGTTCCCTGCGGCAGCTGGAGGAAGTGCTGGAGAGACTGCGCCGGGAGGGAAACTCCTGTGAGATCCTCTTTTTGGATGCCGAGGATTCGGTGCTGGTAAAGCGATACAAGGAAACCCGCAGAAGCCATCCCCTGGCTGCTTCCAGCCGGGTGGCGGAAGGGATCGCCCTGGAGAGGAGTCAGATGGCCTCCCTGCGCTCCCGGGCGGACTACATCATCGATACCTCTCACCTGCTGGCCCGGGAGCTCAAGGAAGAGGTGGAGCGGATTTTTGTGGATCACGGGGAGTTTCGAAACCTGGTGATCTCCATTCTCTCCTTCGGGTTTAAGTACGGGATCCCAACGGATGCGGATCTGGTGTTTGACGTGCGCTTCCTGCCCAATCCCTACTATGTGGACAGTCTCCGACCCCAGACAGGTCTGGACCGGGATGTGTACCAGTATGTGATGAGCTCCGCCGCCTCCGAAGAGTTTGCGGGAAAGCTTCTGGACATGGTACAGTTTCTCATCCCCCTGTATGTGCGGGAGGGAAAGACCAGCCTGGTGATCGCCATCGGCTGCACCGGGGGCAAGCACCGGTCCGTGGCCCTCTCCCGGGTTCTCTATGAGAAGCTGGCGGGGGACCGTTCCTATGTGCTTCGGCTGGAGCACCGGGATATCGGAAAGGACGCGGCCAGAAGCTAGAGAAATGAGGTTGGAAAATGTCTTTTTCAGGATCGGTGAGGGAGGAACTCTCCGAACGCATCAGTCCCGCCAGGCACTGCAGGATCGCGGAGACCACCGCCCTGCTCAGCGCCGGGGGCAGGCTGGAGGAGGACGGCCGCCTGTATTTTCAGATGGAAAATGGGGCGGTTGTGAGAAAGTACTTTACAATGCTGAAAAAAACCTTTAATATAGATACGGCAATCCTTGTACGGGAAAACCGGGGACAGAAAAAAGGAAAAGTATACTGTGTGGAGCTGACAGACCCGGAACAGATCCGCATGGTTCTCCAGAGTACCCGCCTCACACCGGAAGATGAAGTCGGGACGGAGGAAGCTTCCAGGGCAAAAGAGGGCAGACCTCTGATCTGCAGGGACAGACTGATCACCCAGCAGAGCTGCTGTAAGAAAGCCTTCATACGGGGCGCCTTTCTCTCCTCCGGTTCCATCAGCGATCCCAGAAAGAGCTATCACTTTGAGATCGTGTGTCAGAGCAGGGAAAAAGCGGAACAGCTGCAGGAGATGATTCACAGTTTCTCCATCGACGCCAAGATCGTGGGGCGTAAGAAAACACATGTGGTCTATGTGAAGGAGGGGGGACAGATTGTGGACATGCTGGCTGTCATGGAAGCCAATGTCTCCCTTATGGATCTGGAGAACATCCGGATCATCAAGGAGATGCGCAACAGCGTCAACCGCCGGGTGAACTGTGAGACCGCCAACATCAGCAAGACGGTCAATGCGGCTGTAAAACAGGTGCAGGATATCCGGTTTCTGGAGGAGAAAGTGGGGCTGGACCAGCTGGGCGGGGGACTGGCAGAAGTAGCCCGGCTGAGGCTTGAGTATCCGGAAGCCACACTGAAAGAACTGGGTATGATGTTGAGCCCGCAGGTGGGCAAGTCCGGGGTGAATCACCGGCTTCGGAAACTGAGTGAGATCGCCGGAAGGCTGCGGGAAGACAAGGAGGAGAAATTATGATAAAAAAACCGGTCGTTATTAATCTTTCCACAGGACTGGAGGCCCGTCCGGTGGCCCAGCTGGTGCAGGTGGCCAGCCGGTTTGACAGTGAGATTTTTGTAGAGATCGGACAAAAGAAAGTCAATGCCAAGAGCATCATGGGAATGATGACACTGGGACTGGATGCCGGTGAGCAGATCACCCTCTCCGCCAACGGAAAGGATGAGGAGGATGCCATGCAGAGTATGGAGCAGTACCTCTGCAGCCAGTGCGGCGTGGAAGTTTCCTGATGGTTATTGTTTAAGAAGAAAAATTTGGGGGGACTGGGAAGGAAGACCGCTTCCCATAAAAAGAACTGTCCACTGTGTGGACAGTTCTTTTTCATTTAAAATCATTGCGCTGCCGCTTTTCTTTTCTGATACCAGGTAAAGAGAACCGGGTAGAGCACCACCACCCAGACCACCGTGAGAAAGTACCGCCCAAAGGCCCCGTAAGGGGAGGATCCGAAAAGGGGCTTCATCCCCTTCAGGATCAGCAGGGTTCCCACAATGCCCAGGAGGAACCGGATCAGAGCCTGCTTCATGTCCTCCGGCATGGCAAAGCGGATGCGGGTGGTTTCCAGGTAAAAGCCCAGGGCAAAGGCGGCACCGGCCCCGGAGGCCTTCAGGCAGTCCAGGCAGTTTTCGGCATCGGCGATGGAAAGACTGGAGAGCACCAGGGCATAAACCCCTAAAGCCAGGGAGGAGATCAGAACCACAGCGCTAAAGAGGGCGGCATGCTGCTCCGCGATATTCCCCCTATATAATAGGAAGTAATTCATCCAGACCACCACCGATGTAAGCAGAAAAGCCACGGTCACATCCGCCGGGGTGTGGACTCCCAGGTACATGCGGGAGAAGATGACCAGCAGGATGATCCCCAGACAGAGGGCCTTCCAGCGGGCTTTCTTCGCATGGAGAAAGAAGGTGCCGTAAAGGGCGGTGGCACTCTGGGTGTGACCGCTGGGGAAGGAATACCCGGTAGCCCCGGAAACGGCGGAGGAGACGGGCAAAAAGGAGGGATCCCGCACCCAGGGCCTGGGAACCCGGAAGGTGATCTTTAATCCCTGCACCAGGATCCCCGAGAAAAAGTAGGCGAATCCGGTACCCCAGGCCAGTTTTTTGTCCCGGCACCAGTAGAGCCAGCAGATGATGCCCACCACCAGCACTTCCTGTCCCAGAAAGGTGCAGGCCTGAAAGAACGCATCCCCCAGGGGAGTGCGGATGGTTGAGAGAAATTCAAGAAAGTTCATGGAAAAAAATCCTTTCATTAAGCTGTAATCACAGACATTATACGTTGACCCGTAGAAAAAAACAAGGTATAATGGGGGAAAGGAACGCGTATGTCCCCATGAATACAGAAGCGAGGAAGGATACCAATGTCAAAGTTCTTAAAGTTTGTCGTACATTTTATTGTGATTTGTACAATTTTTTGTGTGGTGGCTCTGGCGGTTCCCCCGTTTTTCGGCGTTACCACTGTGATCCGGGACGATTCCACCCAGCGGTCCAATCTTGCCATGGGCTCGGTTACCTATGCCATACCGGTGAAAACCGAGGAGGCTTCCATTGGCATGCCCATCCTGGTCAATGACGGCAACGACGTATACCGCTACAACATTGCAAGTCTGGATCTCAGCAGCCAGATGGGAACCGTGGTGGATTCCCAGGACGTGACTGGAGAGCCGGTCTACGTGGCGGTGAAGAACTATGTGCCCAAGGTTGTTGTGACGGTGCCGTATCTGGGATACCTTCTGGTGGCTACGGAAAGTATCGAGGGGCTGATCGTTCTGGGCCTTGCCGTGCTGTTTCTGATTATTCTCTACGTGATTGCCGAGCTGTGGAAGAAGGATTCCTCCGAGGAGCCGGAGGAGGAATACGATGAGCCCGTGCGGGTAAAGAGCAGCCGGGAGCTGCGGCAGGAAGAAAAAGCCCGGGATAAACGGATGAAGGCGGAAGACCGGGAATTCCTGCGGGAAGAGAAGGCCCGTCAGAAGGAAGAGAGAAAGAACCGCAAGATCATCAAGACCGGCGGCTTTGTGGATGAGATCTACGAGGACGAGATGGAGCATGAGGATTCCGCTCCGCCCAGAAGGCGCAACAACCTTCAGTCCGCTACCAGCGAAGCCCATGAGGTCTTAAAGAAGGAGATCGCGGCGGCCACCGCAGAGGACTACATGGAGGAGGAGGCTCCCAGAAGGGAGAGATCTTCCGGATCCAGAAGGCAGCAGCCTCAGCAGCCGGTGCGCAGAGAACCCCAGGAGGTTCAGAAGATGGCCGTCCCGCGTTATTCCGCTTCTCAGCTGGCTGAGAAAGCCAAAAGAGAGGGAGACTCCCCGGATATCATCCAGGATGAGGTCACCAGAGTTACCCTCTTTGACTACTCCGACATTATAGGCGGAGATGAGGAAGAGCAGTAAGATTTAAAAGGGCCCTGCACGCAGGGCCCTTTTACTTGGGAATTTCACGGAAGTTTCAAAAAAAGTCCTTGCATTCCCGGTTTGATTTGTGTATACTAATAAATGCTGTGACATGATAGCTGTGAAGCGTGAGGTTGCTGCCAATGGAGGAATTTCCGGATGGCAGGTTTTCCGTGGAGCGAATGTCAAGTTAGGAAACTGACGACAAGTCACTGTACAATTCAAAAGGCCATCGGGGGATGGAGTGTGTGTTTCTTTCAATCAGGACACACACGGAGATGTGTACAGTCGCCGCTTGTCGTACTGCATTCATGAAGTACGAATAGGAGGAGACTTTTTTTATGGCGAATCAGGTAATGAGAATCACGTTAAAGGCTTATGACCATCAGCTGGTGGACGCATCTGCGGCCAGAATCATCGACACGGTGAAAAAGACCGGAGCCCAGGTCAGCGGACCGGTTCCGCTTCCCACCAAGAAAGAGGTGGTGACCATCCTGCGGGCTGTTCACAAATACAAGGACAGCAGAGAGCAGTTTGAGCAGAGAACCCATAAGCGTCTGATAGATATTCTCTCACCCACCCAGAGAACGGTGGACGCATTGTCCAGACTGGAAATGCCCGCCGGCGTTCACATTGACATCAAGATGAAGAGCAAATAAGGGCAGCCATCCGCACTGATGCTGAAACTATATGATTGCCGGCAACGGTAATCCGCTGTAAGGAGGAAAAAAGATGAAGAAAGCGATTTTAGCCACCAAAGTCGGAATGACGCAGATCTTCAATGACGAAGGACTGCTGATTCCGGTAACCGTACTGCAGGCGGGGCCCTGTGTGGTTACTCAGGTGAAGACCCCGGAGAATGACGGGTATGCTGCGGTTCAGGTGGGCTTCGGCGATGTAAAGGAAAGCAGTCTGAACAAGCCGGAGAAAGGACATTTTGCCAAGGCTGGCGTTTCTGCCAGAAAGTTTTTAAGAGAGTTCCGTTTCGAGAATTCAGCCGAATACACCATCGGCCAGGAGATTAAGGTTGATATCTTCTCCGCCGGGGATCATGTGGATGCCACCGGTATCTCCAAAGGCAAGGGATTCCAGGGCGCCATCAAGAGACACGGCAACTCCAGAGGACCCATGGCCCACGGCTCCAAATACCACCGTCATGCCGGTTCCAACGGCTCATCCTCGGATCCCTCCAGAGTGTTCAAGGGCAAGGGAATGCCCGGACACATGGGACATGAGCAGGTGACCGTCCAGAACCTGGAGATCGTGCAGGTGGACACAGAGAATAACTTACTGTTGGTCAAAGGTGCTGTTCCTGGACCTAAGAAATCTTTGGTTACCATCAAAGAAACAGTAAAGTCCTTATAAAGAGAAAGGAGGAGCATCACAATGGCACAGGCAGCAGTTTATGATATAGAAGGCAGAGAAGTCGGCACCATCGAGCTTAACGATGCGGTGTTCGGCGTGGAAGTCAATGAGCATCTGATCCATCTGGCGGTAACCCGTCAGCTGGCCAACAGACGTCAGGGCACTCAGAAGGCCAAAACCCGGGGAGAAGTCAGCGGGGGAGGAAGAAAGCCCTGGAGACAGAAGGGAACCGGTCATGCCAGACAGGGTTCCACCAGAGCGCCTCAGTGGACCGGCGGCGGCATGGTATTTGCCCCCGTTCCCAGAGACTACGATAAAAAGATGAACAGGAAGGAGAGAAGAGCGGCCCTCAGATCCGCACTGACCTCCAAGGTTCAGGACCAGAAGCTGATCATCCTCAATGAGCTGGACCTCAGTGAGATCAAGACCAAAGAGATGGTGCGGATCCTGAATAACCTGAAGGCGGAAAAGGCCCTCATTGTCACGGACAATCCCGATGAAAAGGTGATTCTCTCCGCCAGGAATATTGAAAATGTGCAGACGGCCACGGTCTCAACCATCAACGTGTATGATGTGATGAGACATCAGACCCTGCTTTTAACCAGAGATGCTGTAGCATCCATCGAGGAGGTGTACGCATAATGGCAGCCCTTAAGTACTACGATGTGATTTTACATCCGGTGATCACCGAAAAGTCCATGGACGCCACTGCTGACAAACATTATACCTTCATGGTTCATCCCGATGCCAACAAGGCCCAGATCAAGGAGGCCGTTGAAAAGATGTTCGAGGGAACCAAAGTGAGAAAGGTAAATACCATGAACATTCCCGGAAAGAAGAGACGCCGGGGCATGGTGGTGGGAAGAACCGCCAGAGGCAAAAAGGCCATCGTCTTCCTTACCGAGGACAGCAGGGACATCGAGATCTATTCCGGACTTTAATTAATCCGTGAGTTTACGACACATTCGAAAGGAGACAGCGCATTATGGGAATCAAGACCTATAAACCATATACCCCCTCCAGAAGACACATGAGCGGATCCGATTTTTCAGAGATTACCACCAACACCCCGGAGAAGTCCCTGGTGGTGTCCCTGAAGAAGAATGCCGGCCGCAACAATCAGGGGAAGATTACCGTGCGTCACCGCGGCGGCGGCAACAGAAGAAAATACAGAATCATCGACTTTAAGAGAAGGAAAGACGGAATTCCCGCAAAGGTGAAGACCATCGAGTACGATCCCAACAGAACGGCCAACATCGCCCTGATCGCCTATGCGGACGGGGAGAAGGCCTATATCCTGGCTCCCGACGGACTGACCGTGGGCCAGACCGTAATGAACGGACCCGACGCCGAAGTCCGGGTGGGCAACTGCCTGCCTCTGGAGAAGGTTCCCGTCGGTACCATGATCCACAACGTGGAGCTTCATCCCGGCAAGGGCGGACAGATGGTCCGGGCTGCCGGCAACGGAGCACAGCTGATGGCCAAGGAAGGCAAGTACGCCACTTTGCGTCTTCCCTCCGGTGAGATGAGACTGGTTCCCATCCAGTGCAGAGCTTCCATCGGCATCGTGGGCAACGGCGACCACAACCTGGTCAGCATCGGCAAGGCGGGCCGCAAGCGTCACATGGGCATCCGTCCCACTGTCCGCGGTTCCGTTATGAACCCCAATGACCATCCGCACGGCGGCGGCGAAGGCAAGACCGGTATCGGACGTCCCGGTCCCTCCACTCCCTGGGGCAAACCCGCCCTTGGTCTGAAGACCAGAAAGAAGAATAAACAGTCCAACAGGCTTATCATCCGGAGACGGGATGGAAGAGCCGTATCCAAATAATAAGGAGGTTAAGCATGTCTCGTTCGTTAAAAAAAGGACCTTTCGCAGATGAGAGCTTACTCAAGAAGGTAGACGCCCTGAACGCTGCAAACGAAAAATCCGTGATCAAGACCTGGTCACGCCGCTCCACCATTTTCCCGTCCTTTGTGGGACATACCTTCGCTGTTCATGACGGGAGAAAACACGTGCCGGTGTATGTGACCGAGGACATGGTAGGCCACAAGCTGGGTGAGTTCGTGGCTACCAGAACCTATCGGGGACATGGAAAAGACGAGAAGAAGTCCGGCGTCCGCTGATGAATTATCCTGCAGGAGCGGATCTCTTTGGACCGCACCTGATTTTTCCATAGATTAGAAAGGAGGCACTTATCAATGGCAAAGGGTCACAGAAGCCAGATTAAGAGAGCCAGAAATGAGAATAATAGAGAGACCAGACCGTCTGCCAGACTGTCCTATGCCAGAATCTCCGTCCAGAAAGCCTGCTATGTTCTGGATGTGATCCGGGGCAAGGATGTGGAGACCGCCCTGGCAATCCTGCAATATAATCCCAGATACGCTTCCAGCGTGCTGTACAAGCTGCTGAAATCCGCCGTGGCCAACGCGGAGAACAACAACGGAATGAGCGCGGACAACCTTTATATCGCCCAGTGTTATGCCAACAAGGGGCCGACGATGAAGAGAATCCAGCCCAGAGCACAGGGCAGGGCTTATCGGATCGAGAAGAGAACGAGCCACATCACCATTGTGCTGGATGAGAAATAAGGAGGGGAATCATGGGTCAGAAAGTTAATCCACATGGTCTTAGAGTTGGTATCATCAAGGATTGGGACTCCAGATGGTATGCGGACGCGGACTTCGCGGACTGCCTGGTGGAGGATTACAATATCAGAAAGTTTCTGAAGAAGAGACTGTACAGCTCCGGCGTTTCCCGGATTGAGATCGAGAGAGCCTCAGACCGGGTCAAGATCATCATCTTCACGGCCAAGCCCGGCATCGTCATCGGCAAGGGCGGCGCCGAGATCGAGAAGGTGAAGGCGGAACTGCAGAAATTTGTGAACAAGAAACTCATTGTGGACATCAAGGAAATCAAGCGCCCCGACCGGGATGCCCAGCTTGTGGCGGAGAACATCGCTCTGCAGCTGGAAAACCGGATCTCCTTCCGCCGGGCCATGAAGTCCTGCATGCAGAGAACCATGAAGGCCGGGGCCCTGGGTATCAAGACCTCCGTGTCCGGCCGTCTGGGCGGCGCCGACATGGCCCGTACCGAGTTCTACAGCGAGGGCACCATTCCCCTTCAGACGCTTCGTGCGGATATTGACTATGGGTTCGCTGAGGCCGACACCACCTACGGCAAGGTTGGCGTAAAGGTGTGGGTCTACAACGGCGAAGTTCTTCCAAAAAAAGGAACTAAGGAAGGGAGCGATAAATAATGTTAATGCCGAAGAGAGTGAAACGCCGTAAGCAGTTCCGCGGCTCCATGAAAGGTAAAGCCTTAAGAGGCAATAAGATCAACTACGGGGAGTACGGTCTGATCGCTACCGAGCCCGCCTGGATCAAGTCCAATCAGATTGAGGCTGCCCGTGTGGCCATGACCCGTTACATC
>CAZJYM010000090.1:0-11023 GCA_964550245.1 uncultured Blautia sp.
GAAGCTGCTGCCGAAGAGACAACCGAGGAAGCTCCCGCAGAGGAAGCTGCCGCAGAAGCTGTTGGCATGGTACCCGATGTGGCCAGCAGATCCTCCGATGCTGCTCCCGAATGGCAGGCTTTCAATGACCTGATCGTTCAGATCAAGACCGATACCGACACCGTGGAACGTGAAGCTCTTATGCATCAGGCTGAAGACATGCTGATGGAGACCAACGCCATCGTTCCCATTTACTACTACAATGACACTTATCTTCAGAATGAAGGCTTAAGCGGCATCTACAGCAATGCCTATGGATTTAAATATTTCATGTTTGCGGACTACGGCGACAACACCACCATCCGCATGCAGCTCGCCAGTGAGCCCGACAAGCTGGATCCGGCCCTGAACAGCTCAGTAGACGGTGCCTGCCTGGCTGTAAACTCCTTCGAAGGACTGTGCGCCTACAATGAGGCCGGTGAGGTTACCACGTCTCTGGCTGACAGCTATACCGTCAGCGAGGACGGACTTACCTATGTGTTTACCCTGAAGGACGGTCTTCTCTGGAGCGACGGCAGCGAGCTGAACGCCAATGACTTCGTGTATTCCTGGAACCGTGCTGCGTCTCCCGCTACGGCTGCTGACTATGCCTACATGTTTGACGTGATCGCCAACAAAGAGGACGGAAGCCTGGATATAGCCGCCAGCGAGGACGGCAAGACCCTTACCGTCAACCTGGAAGTTCCCTGCGTGTACTTCCTGGATCTGTGCGCATTCCCGGCCTTCTATCCTGTAAAGCAGGAAGTAGTTGAGGCCGCGGAAGGCTGGGAAGAGAATCCCGGTGCCTGGGCTCTGGAAGCCGGATTCGTATCCAACGGCGCCTACACCCTGGACAGCTGGACCCACGGTGAGAGCATGGTCTATGTAAAGAACCCCAACTACTACAGAGCTGACGAAGTGAAGATCGAGCGTCTGGAGCTGATGCTCAGCGCCGATGACACCGCTGTATTCGCAGCCTACAATGCAGGGGATCTGGACTTTGCCGACGCCGTTCCCACCGATGAGATTCAGAACCTTCTGGACAACCCGGAATTCCACATCGTGGACAACCTGGGAACCTACTATGTATGCTTCAACGTAAACAGCGAACTCTTTGCGGGCAAGACCCCCGAGCAGGCCAACGCCATGAGACGTGGTCTCTCTCTGCTGATTGACCGTGACTACATCGTGGAGAATATCGGCCAGACCGGACAGCAGCCCGCCAACACCTTTATCCCCGCCGGCATGAGCGACGGCAACGGCGGCGAGTTCCGTGCCAACGACGATGCCTACACCTATCCCTGCGAGGAGGCTGTGGGATACTATGATCCTTCCTATGACGCCTTCGAGGCCAACGTGGAAGAAGCAAAGGCCTGCCTGGAAGAGGCCGGTTTCGTATTCGGCGATGACGGAATGCTCTCCGATGAGACTCCTCTGAACATCACCTACATCGTGAATGAAGACACCGCACATCAGGCAGTTGCAGAAGCCATTCAGCAGGATTTCGCAGCAGTCGGCATCGGCCTGACCATTGAGACCCAGGATTGGAACGTATTCCTGAATGAGAGGAAAGCCGGCAACTATGACATGGCCCGTAACGGCTGGCTGGCTGACTTCAATGACCCCATCAACATGCTTGAGATGTGGACCACCAATTCCGGAAACAACGATATCCAGTTCGGTAGATAACATCATTTTGACTCCTTCCCTCCGTATGGAGGGAAGGAGTTTTTCTGTTGTGAGAAATATATGCCTCAGAAAGTAAAAAAGACCGGTTAAAAGGGACCTGTTTTATAAATATTTATTCATTTCCGGAGTAAACACATCCCCGGATAACAGGTGTCAATGAAAAAATATGCAGTTATGGTGAAAATGTATCCAAAAATATATTTGACATGCTGTTAAATTGTACTATAATAGTCATGATTAGAGCTTCAGTGGTGCTTCTTGCAGATTTTTGGGTGGAAGCACATTTTTTAATCAGGGCATTAGCACTCAATAGCTTACAGTGCTAACAACTCCCTGGGAGGGTTTTGCGGTATGATGGTCGTGCCAGTATATGATCTGTTGCTGTTGCCGGAGGTGACCTGTTACTTTCAGGGTTCATATTTGAGACAACTTTCAGGCAAAAATATTCACGAAGGCGAGAGCGTGATATTTTTGATGCTGAAAGAGAATAAGGAGAAGGAAGCCATCACCGTTTCGGATATCTATCCCATAGGGATGACCGGTATGGTAGAGCAGATTGACCATGACGACATGGTGTACATTGACACAAGAAGCCGCATGAATGTTTCCGGAATCGACATTTCCGACGGACAGATGCAGGTGGAGTATGCACGCAGACCCGACCGGGAGGACTTAAGTCAGGAGGAGGAGCAGGCCCGTTTTGAGGAGATGAAGGCCAGTCTTTTAGCCTTCCTTCGGGGTACCCCCTGGGAGGAAACCATGAAGGATTTTTCTCTGCGCTGGAAGAGCATGAGTGAGCTGGTATCCTTCATCTCCTACATGTTTCCCATTCCCGCGGAGGAAAAGTACCAGATTCTATCTCAGGATTCCCGCTCCCGGCGGGCGGACATGCTGGAAAAGGTGTTTTACGGCTTTCTGGAGATGATGAAGGTCCGCACCGAGGTCCAGAGCGCCCAGAAGGAATCCGATGAAAAGGTGTACCGGGAGGAGGCCATCCGCCGGCAGATCGAGTTTCTCCAGGAGAAGCTCTATGAACTGGATCCGGCAAATCAGACCGACATCCGCAGGTTTGAACAAAAGATCCGGGAATCGGGGATGAACGACACGGCCCGGGAGGAGGCCGAGAGAGTCTTAAACCGCATGAAGCAGGAGGGCTCCAGCGGACAGGAGTACGCCATGCTCTATGATTACCTGGACTTTGTCACCGGCCTTTCCTGGAAAAAGGAGGAGACTTCCCGGATCGATCTTACGGAGGCGGAGGAGATCCTGGACCGGGATCACTACGGCTTAAAGAAGCCCAAACAGAGAATCATCCAGCAGATCGCGGTGATGGATCTGAACCGGAAGCAGTCCGGTTCCATCCTGCTGTTTGTGGGAGCCCCGGGAACGGGAAAGACCAGCATCGGTCAGAGCATTGCCAGAGCTCTTCACCGAAAGTATGTGCGCATCAGCCTGGGCGGCATCCGGGATGAGGCGGAGATCCGGGGACACCGGAGAACCTATGTGGGAGCCATGCCCGGAAGAATCATGGAGGGCATCCGGCGAAGCGGAGTATCCAACCCGGTGGTGGTGCTGGATGAGGTGGACAAGCTGTCCCAGTCCTACAACGGGGATCCGGCGGGAGCCCTGCTGGAGGTTCTGGATCCGGAACAGAACAGCACCTTTACGGACCACTACCTGAATGTTCCCTACGATCTCTCCGACGTGGTGTTTGTGTGCACCGCCAACACCACGGATACCATACCGGAACCGCTGCTGAACCGGATGGAGACCATTCCCTTTTCAGGGTATACCGCTACCGAGAAACAGGAGATTGCCAAAGCTCACCTGCTGCCCAGGGCCATGGAATCCATGGGCATCTCCCCGGAGAACCTGGAAGTGACGGATGAGGCCATCCGTACCTTGATAGCTGACTACACCATGGAATCCGGGGTGCGGGAGTTAAAGAGCAGGCTGGACACCCTGTGCAGGTATGCGGCGGTAAAGCTGGTGCAGGGGGAGGAAGAGACCATTCGGGTCTACCCTGAAAACTTATCCGAGTTCCTGGATCAGAAGCCCATACACCATGAACAGATCCTCAAGGAAAACCGCTACGGCATTGTCACCGGTCTGGCCTGGACCAAAGCGGGAGGAGAGATCCTCTTTATCGAAGCCGTCTTTACCCGGGGTACGGGGAAAATAGAGATCACCGGTCAGCTGGGGGATGTGATGAAGGAATCTGCTCAGATCGCCGTCAGCGTGGTGAAGTCCATGTTTCCGGAGAAGGCGGAACTGTTTGAAAAAAACGACCTGCACATACACGTGCCCTCGGGAGCCGTTCCCAAGGACGGTCCCTCTGCGGGGATTACCATTACCACGGCAGTGGCTTCCCTGGTGACCCAAAAGCCGGTAAGCCCGGAGATCGCCATGACCGGGGAGGTATCTCTGCGGGGTGTGGTGATGCCCATCGGAGGACTGCCGGAAAAGCTGATGGCCGCCCACCGGGCCGGAATCACCCACGTGTTTCTGCCTGAGGAAAACCGGGATGACCTGGAGGATGTGGCCCCGGAGGTAAGGGAGGCCTTAAAGATCACCCTGGTGGGGGATGTGGAGCAGGTGTTAAAGGAGACTGACTTGATATGAAACTCTCCCCCTTCGGGGGAGAGTTTTTTCAGCCGGAAAAGGCTGGAATCCGGGTGAAACTTGGGCTATAATGAAGGAATAAAAGATATCGGGGAGGCGTGGGATATGGATATCGGGATTTTACAGACACTGAAGGAAAACATTAAGAAAGTCATGATCGGAAACGAGAGAACCATCGACTGGATCCTGACCAGCGTGCTGGCCAGGGGCCATGTGCTCCTGGAGGACATGCCGGGCACGGGCAAGACCGTTATGGCCAGGGCTTTGGCCAAGTCCGTGGATGCGGTTTTCGGCCGGGTACAGTTTACCCCGGATCTGCTGCCCTCCGATGTGACGGGTTTAAACTACTTTGACGCCAAGAGGGGAGATTTTGTATTCTCCGAGGGACCGGTCTTCTGCAACATCCTTCTGGCGGATGAGATCAACCGGGCCACTCCCAAGACCCAGAGCAGTCTTTTAGAGTGCATGGCGGAGAGACAGGTGACGGTGGACAAGGTGACCAGACCTCTCACCGAGCCGTTTCTGGTCATTGCCACCCAGAATCCCCTGGAGACACTGGGCACGTTCCCCCTGCCGGAAGCCCAGATGGACCGGTTCCTTATGAAGATTTCCATGGAGGATCTGACCGGGGAGCAGGAGATTGCCATGGTAAACCGCTTCCTGGTGGATGAGCCCCTGCGGGATCTCTCCCCCGTGTGTACGAGGGAACAGCTGGTGGAGCTTCAGGATCAGTGCCGGAGCATCTTTATCCATGAGGATCTGCTCAAATACATGGTGCAGGTGGTCCATGCCACCCGGAATCACTCCAAGGTGGAGACGGGGGTAAGCCCCAGGGGAACCCTGGCCTTTGTCCGCTCCGCCCAGGGCTACGCCATGGTCCAGGGAAGGGACTATGTGGTGCCGGAGGACATCAAGGCGGTGGCGGTTCCCGTTCTGGCCCACAGGCTGAACCTGTCCGTGGGGGAGGACGACAGAAAGGCGGGAGCCCGCATCATGGAAGAGATCCTCTCCAGCGTGTCTCTGCCTACGGAAGATTGGGGGAAGCGGTGAGGAATGTTTCTGCTTTTGATCGCCTGCGTCTTCCTGGTTTACATCCTGCAGAGAATCGTCTACAGGAACTACTGGAGCCGGGGACTGTCCGTGCGGGCAGACTTTGAGGACGCCTATTCCTATGAGGGAGAGACCTCCATTCTCCGGGAGGAGATCTCCAATGACAAGCTGCTGCCCCTGCCGGCTTTGGAGGTGCGGCTCTCCATGAGCCGGAACCTGGAGTTTTCCGGGGAAGCCCGGGAAAACTCCAATATCACGGATCAGAGCTACAAGCGGGATGTGTTTTCCCTGCTCTTTCACCAGAAGATCATTCACCGGCTGCCCTTTCAGTGTGTAAGGAGAGGTTTTTATGAGATCACGAAGGTGGAGGTGGTGGGGTATGACCTGTTCTTCCGGGGAGGCCATTACCTGGAGAGCTCTCAGCACACCCAGATTTACGTCTATCCGGCTCAGGTGGATGTGCGCAGGATCCGCCTGGTGTGCCAGACCATCACCGGCATGATTCTGGTTCAGAACAGACTGTACCCGGATCCCTTTGAGTTTTCGGGAATCCGGGAGTACCTGCCCACAGATCCGATGAACCGCATTAACTGGAAGGCTTCGGCCAGATCCGGTTCTCTGATGGTGAATCAGTTTGACTCCACCACCAGCATTCAGGTGCGGGTGATTCTGGACGTGGAGGATTCCAACATCCTCCGGTATGAATCCCTCACCGAGGAGGCCATCCGCATCGCCTCCTCCCTGGCGGCCCGTATGGTGCGGGAAAAGATGGAACTGACTTTAGTGAGCAACGGAGTCTACGCCAATCCGGATCACGGCTTTGCGGAGGAGGAACTTTTCTGGAACCTGAAGGCGGGTGCGGGAAGGATCTCTGATCTGAACCGGATGCTCTCCTGTATCGATACCGCCAGGGCTTTGCCTCCTGTCTCGGAGGTACTGGAAAAGGAAATTTCCGGCCGGCCCAACGGACGCATCTATGTGCTGATCTCCAAGAATCAGGAGGACCGGGTGATGGAAAAGCTGCGGCTTCTGGCGGGAGAGGGAAATGAGATCCTCTGGATCGTTCCCATGAGCGTCACCATGAACCTGCTGTACAGGGAGGCGCCGGGCATTCGTCTTATGAAGTGGGAGGTGGATCATGGATAATAAGGCTGCAAAGAAAACATCCTTCTGGAAAAAGCCGGGGGATTCCATAGCCATGGCCATTCTCTCCTGGATTCATGTGTGGCTGCTCTTTTCCGGCTCCTATCTGGTGGTGGCGGGGGTGATGAACTACTCTCCACGGCAGGCCCTGATCTACCTGGCCGGGAGTCTCTTTCTGCTGGTGCCTGCCGTGTTCAGCTGGTTTTTTATCCGCACCATCGATTCCCTGACCGGGTATCTGCTGGCCTCGGCGGGTGTGGAGATCTTTCTGTGGTTGGTCACCCACTCCATTCAGACCGTGACCCTGTCCGGCATGATCCTTTTCACCCGGGGCTACACCCGTGTGAGAAAGGGACGGATCCACAAGGCCTTGATGGACATGCCCGGGGATACGGGAGCCGAGCTTTCCCGGGAATTATGGGAGATCCCCACCTTCCTGGATGAACCCTCTCCCATTCACTGGCTGGTGTTTGCGGTCTTTTACGGGGGAATTCTCTTTTCCCGCAAGACCTTCATGCTTCCCTGGATGTTTTACCTCTTTTTAGGGGAAGTGTTTGTCTGCTTCGTTCACAGCTATCTCTTTGACATGGAGGACTTTATTAAAGAGAATCAGCACATCGCCAACCTGCCCATCAACCGCATCCGCCGGGTGGGGGCCATCATCCTGGGCATGGCGGTGATTGTTCTCTGCGTGGCTGTGCTGCCCTCCGTTTTCTACGGCGAGGAGCCCCTGGTGGGCTTTATGGACAGGATGAATGACCGGCCGCTTCCCCCTCCGGATCCGGAAGAGGAATTCAGTATGAAAGGGCCGGCGATGGGCCAGATGGATCTGGGAGCCCTGGCCGGGGAGGCAAAGGAGCCTCCCGCCTGGGTACAGACCTTATCCAAGGTGATCATGCTTGTGGTCTTTCTCTTTGCCGGAGGAGGGCTGCTGATCGGATTTTGTCTGCTTTGTAAAAATGCGGCCGGATATTTCGCCCAGGATGAGGAGGATGAGGTGACCTTCCTGGGAACCGATGAGGTGGAGAGTATCCGGGGGCTCTTTGGAAAGAGAAAACCAAGAGGTGATAAGAGAGGTTCCCCCGACTGGAAGATCCGCAGACTCTATAAAAAGCTTCTCAAAAAGAGGATGTCCGACACACCCGCCGGCTGGGAAGCCCCTGCAGAGCTGGAGGACAAGGCCAGGCTGGAGGGAGAGGAAGCCGGAGAACTCCATGAGATCTACGAGAAAGCCCGCTATGCCAGAGAGGGATGCAGCCCGGAGGAAGCCTCCAGGGCCGCGGAACTGGCTGGGGAAGCTGGTAAACAGTGAAAAAATCCCAACCTGAACAATAATAAGTTGAACCTGATGGGTCAGGGAAGTTCAGAAGATCTTAAAAAAGAGATAGAAACAGAATCACCCGGGAGCAGGCTCCCGGGTGATTCTATTTGTCTGTATGGTGAAATTTTCAGATCAGGGACTGGTTCTTCTCCAGGGTTTTCTGAATGATATCTCTTGTGTAGGCTCCGATGTGCTTTTTGTCCTCTTTGTCCAGCTGATCCGGATAGATGGGTTTGCAGTACTCCATCACCACATGGGCGGGGGTGATCCGGGGGAAATGGGCTTCGTAGAGCTGGGCCGTGTTGCACAGAGCGATGGGAACGATGGGACAGTTGGCTTTGGTGGCCACCTTGAAGCTGCCATCGTGGAAGGGAAGCAGGTCCGTGCCGTTTTCGCTGCGGTTGCGGGTTCCCTCCGGAAAGATGCAGATGGAGATGCCGGCTTTTACCTTGTCCACCGCTGCCAGGATGGTTTTCAAGCCCTGGCGCAGGTCGGTCCGGTCCAGGAACAGGCAGTGGATGTTTCGCATCCAGGTGGAGAAAAGGGGGATGTGATCCATCTCCTTCTTGGCCACAAACCCGGTACAGTTGGGAAAGCGGGCGTAGGTGAGCAGGATGTCAAAGTAGCTGCGGTGGTTGGCGATGTAGAGAACCGGCGTATCCTGGGGAACATTTTCCTCTCCGATGACGGTTACCTTCGCCCCGGCAATCTTCAATACGAAGCGGAAGGCGTTCTGGATGATGTGGAAGGAACTCTGATCCTTCTTTGCGGGGGAGACCTTTCCCATGATCCATTCCACCAGAAGAACAGGGGCGGAGAAGATCACGAAGCCGACTACAATGATGCATATCAGGATAAAGCGTAACATGGCGGGATTCCTTTCTGTGGGTTGATAGAACCTATTATACGAAATTTGCCCTCTTCATGCAATCCTTCTTTTTCGGGCCGTTGACGTGCCGGGGGACCTGTGTTAAAGTCTATTTATATAGGAAGCTTCTCTTACAGAAGGAGGGTAAAGCACATGAACGGCAAAACAACACCGGTCTGGAAAAAGATCTTTGATCTTCTTCCCGGGAAACAGAAGAAGAGATTCTTTCTGATTCTGGTGATTCTGGCAGTCTCCGCGGCTTTAAGCCAGCTCACCCCTCTGGCCGTGGGGTACATGACGGATCAGGTACTCTCCCGGCCGGATCTGGAATTTTTGTCGGTGGTCCCGGTGCTTCTTTTGATTCTGGGGGCCAACGTGGCCAATGAGTGCATCAAGGTGGCCAGGCGTCTGATTGTGGAGGATACCGCCACCCAGGCGGAGAAGACCGCCCGGCAGAAAGCGGCTTCCTCTTTATTGCTGGCTCCTCTTTCCTACTTTCGCAGCCACATGACCGGCAACATTCACGGACGTCTGAACCGGAGCCTGGATGGAACCATCAAACTGATCAAGCTGATGTTTATGGACTTTGCCCCTGCCGTCACCACGGCCGCGGCGGCCATCATCACCATCTTTGTCAGGCTTCCCGTTCCCGTGGCGGCACTGGTGATACTGGTGATCCCTGTGGGCATCCTTCTGGTACTGCGCCAGATCGCCACCCAGAAGGGAATCCGGGTGGAACTGATGGAGACCAGGGCGGAGATGGACGGCACGGTGGTGGAACTTCTGGGAGGGATTGAGACCATCCGGGCTCTGGACAGTGCCCAGACGGAGGAACAAAGGATCGCTGCCCGCTCTGAGGAGCTTCGCCGGAAGGAAATGCGGCATCACCGGGCCATGGCCTTTTACGACTGTCTGAAGTTTGTCAATGAAGCGGTGTTCAGCGTGCTGGTGATCGGCATCTCCGTACTGCTGGCTTCTCATCATGTGATCTCCATCGGTACCGTACTCACTGCTTATCTTTGTTTTACCCAGCTGACCGGCCCTTTGAGAGAACTCCACCGGATTCTGGATGAGTTTTCCGAGTGCCGGGTGCTGGCAGAGGACTACTTCCGGATCCTGGAGATTCCCCGGGACTTTTCCTATGAGACCAAAGAATCAGAGGTTATTCCCGAAGGTAATGAGATCTCTCTTCGAAATGTAAGTTTCTCCTATCCGGAAAAGCCGGATCAGGAGATCTTAAAAGAAATCACCCTTTCCATCCCTGCGGGAGAGTTTCTGGGGATAGCCGGAAGAAGCGGATGCGGGAAATCCACCCTGATCAAGGTGATGGACAAACTGGAAAAGGCCACAGGAGAAGTTTTGCTGGGAGGAGTCCCCATATCTTCCCTTACCCGCAAGGCTCTCTCCGAAAGGATTGCCCTGGTGCCCCAGACACCCTTCCTGGTGGCGGATACCATAGCCCACAACATTTCCTACGGAATGAACCGGCCGGTTTCCTCCGAAGAGATTCGGGAAGCGGCCAGAAGGGCCAACATCGCCGGGGATATCGAAAAACTCCCGGGGGCCTATGACTTTCAGCTGGCAGAGGGAGGCAGAAACCTCTCCGGAGGACAGAGGCAGAGAATCGCTCTGGCCAGGATCTTCCTGAGGAAACCCCAGATTGTTATCCTGGATGAGGCTACCTCCGCCCTGGACAATCCCTCCGAGCGGATCATTCAGGCGGAGATCGAGAAACTGAAACAGGAATCGGGTACCACCGTGATCTCCATTGCCCACAGGCTTACCACTTTACAAAACTGTGATGAGATCATCGTCATGGACAGGGGAGAGATCGTACAGAGGGGCTCTTACGGGGAACTGGAGAAGAGCCCGGGGATCTTTCGGGATATGGTCCGGGGCGTGGTGAAATAAGACAAATGCAGCGGCATCAGAGGAACTTTTCTCCGGTGCCGCTTTTTTGCGGACAAAAAATTTTTTCAATTTGAGATTTTTCTGTTGCTTATTTAAAAGAACTGTGCTATTATGTGTCAAGGGAGATTTATAAAGAATGCCATGAGACTGTGACACACGAAAATTTATACTGCCAGTATAAATCAGATGTTTCAGACTTAAATTTTATGGCTAATAAGTTGAAAACAGGTATATTTCATCAATCATAGACAAACACAATTGATGTCATATGAAGACAGAACGTGAAAGAGAATGATGGAACATATCGGGTAAGGCAGGGCACAGTTGGAACCAGATAACACCAAACGCGGTCATCGCAAACAGGAAAGGGTGGGTGAACGATATGGGAAAGTATGTGAATC
>CAZJYM010000091.1:0-8543 GCA_964550245.1 uncultured Blautia sp.
CTCTTTTCCAAGCCGGATAACGGTCCCCGCAAACATCTCCACTTCCGAGGGCTTGTGATTGATCCGGTCCTGTCCCATGGAGGGAATGCCCTCCGGCCGCAGAGTCTTTAAGACCTCCACGTATTCCTGGATGTCCTTTTCCGTCAGGTGAATCCCTTCCGCATTGGCCACCGCGATCACTTCCTCCATGGCGGCGATCATGGTGTCGTGGGCTTCTCCGGGAGTGAGAGCTCCGCCGTAGGTGGTGCTGTAGACCATGCACACCTGATTGATGCCCACGTTCAGCATAAACTTTCCCCAGAGCCGGTGAAGGATGTCCTCCTCTTCCGTGCAGGAGATGCCCGCCTTATCCAGAAAAGACTTTAAGGATTCCAGGTTCTCCCGGGGTTCCCCCGGGAGAACCCCGATGCGCAGTTCCCCGGGATGGCTGTAAGTAAGGGAATCCCCAAACTTCATGGCATCCATGCCCTGGGCCACCGTGTACACCACCTTTTCCCTTCCGAACCGCTTTTCCATCTCCTTTTCGCTGGAGATGCCGTTCATCACGGAGATGAGAATGGTATTTTCTCCCACACTGCCCTCCATCTCATCCAGGGCTTTCATCATGCCCGGTCCCTTGACGGCCAGGATCACCAGATCGGCGGTACCTCCCTGCCCGGGGGAAGCCATGTAAAGACGGTATTCCTTTCCGTTGCAGGTAAATATCCTTCCCCGGTACTTTTCCAATCGCTCTTCATCCATCACATAAGTCACCCGGTCTTCCCCCAGGCTGTCCATGATGCGGGTGCCGAAAAGCAGTCCCAGAGCTCCCATTCCCACGATGTGCACCTTTTTGATTTCTTTCACGACCCAGGCTTCCTTTCTTTTTTTCTCTGACTTTTCAGTATACCTTTTTTGCCCGGAGGCGTCAAATGAGATTTTGACGGCAGGGGCTATTGATGATATAATGGGTTTACCTTGTGGAGAAGGAATATTCCCTGCGCTTATTATTTACTACACAGGAGGAATACGCAAATGAAATACGATTTTACCACCATCATGGACCGGTCTGGAAAGGATGCCCTGGCGCTGGACGCCGTAAGTTCCTTTCCGGCTCAGCCGAAGGAGGGATTTTCCGTCATACCCATGTGGGTCGCGGATATGAACTTTGCCACCTGTCCCACCATTCAGGAGGCCATGATCGAGAGGATCCGGCATCCCGCCTTCGGATACTTTGATCCCCGGAAAGAATACTTTGAGGAGATCATCCAGTGGCATAAGGTCCGCAATCAGGTGACGGATCTGGCTCCGGAGCACATCGGGTATGAAAACGGAGTACTGGGATGCGTAAACTCAGCCGTAGCCGCCTTTACCTCCCCGGGAGAGCCGGTGCTGATTCATGCCCCCACCTACATCGGCTTTACAGGCTGCATCGGCAGCATGGGCCGGCCCATCATACACTCCCAGCTTGTAAAGGATGAACAGGGCATCTGGCGGATGGACTATGAGGACATGGACCGGAAGCTCCGGGAAAATCACATCCACTGTGCCGTCTTCTGTTCTCCCCACAACCCCTGCGGAAGGGTATGGGAGAGGGAGGAGATCGAGGCAGCCATGGAGATCTACAAAAAGCATGACTGCGTGGTGATCTCCGATGAGATCTGGTCGGATCTGACTCTGGAGGGATATAAGCACATCCCCACCCAGAGCATCTCCGAGGATGCCAGAAACCGCACCATTGCCATCTATGCCCCGTCTAAAACCTTTAACCTGGCGGGACTCATCGGATCCTACCACATCATCTACAACCGGATGCTGCGGGACCGGGTGGTGAAAGCCTCCCAGATCACCCACTACAACTCCATGAACATCCTTTCCATGTATGCCCTCATCGGAGCCTACAAACCGGAGGGATATGAATGGGTGGACGAACTGCGCCAGGTGCTGACGGAAAACGTAAACTATGCTTATGATTTCATTACCTCTCACTTTAAGGGGGTCAGCCTGTCAAAGCCTCAGGGAACCTACATGCTCTTCCTGGACTGTGAAGCCTGGTGTAAGGATCATGATAAAACCCTGGACGACCTTTACCGGGCCGGCCTGGAAGTGGGCGTGATCTGGCAGGACGGCAGGCCCTTTAATCATCCCTGGGCGATCCGCATGAACCTGGCCCTTCCTTACAAGCTTGTAAAAGAGGCCTTCGACCGGCTGGACCGCTTTGTGTTTAACCCGGAGTAAAAAACGGAGGGAGATGTATGAGGGGGAGAAGCTTAAAGGGGGAGGATATCCTGGAGTTTGCCCGGCTGGAAAACCTGGAAGGTGAAGTCTGGAAGAAAAACCTCAAGCGGGTCACGATTCCTCCGGCACCCCGACCCATGACGCTGGAGGATCTGGAGACCGCCCTAAACAACATCGTAGAGCAGAAGATCCCCGTCAAAGTGGTGGATCACTGGTACAGCGGTCTGCAGCAGGTGGGGATTTATGATTCTCTGGGAATTGAGGAGATCTGGAAGAAGGCCGGTACTTTTCCCGACTGTTCTCTCAGCGATGTTCCCCCGGATGACAGTGTGGCCTTCATAAAAGCCCTTTCCGGGCTTGGTCAGATGCAGCAGGAAGTTTCCCGTTTAACCGGGGAGGAGCCGGGGGAGACTCTGACCGCTGTCCGGGAGATGATCGACTACCTGGCCTGCTACCGCCAAAACCGGGATCTTCCGGAAGAGGAGAGGGTTTATCCCAAGTCCATGAAGATGCGTTTTATCCAGAGTTACGACAGGGATTCCCTGAGACATGCGGGCAGACAGGATCTGATACGGTACCGGAATTTTGTAAACGAACTGGCGGATCAGGGAGATACCCGTGCTCTGGATGCCCGGTACAGGTCCCGGTATTACGGAAACGCCTCTTTCCTGCGAAACTTCAGCAAAGCCCGGGATGATCTGGAAAAACTCTGGGAACTGACCGGGGATCGCCGCTATGCCCGCGTGCTGGGAAACATGTATTCCCAGGGAAGGGGCCGGGGCGGCATCAACAATCAGAAGGCCATTTACTACTACGGACTGGGATCGGAGAAGGATGACTGGATCTGTACCTTCGAGCTGGCGCAGATGTACTGGTACGGCCGGGGGATCCAGGACCAGGAAAAAGCTTACAACCTGATAGTCTCCCTCTATCAGGAAGTCCGGAACTTCTTTGAAAAGGGGCCCTTCGCCTGTCCGGACTACTTTGTGAAGGTGGCTTTCCGGCTGGGAACGATGTCCATCTTTGGGGAACGGGAACGAAACCTGAACCTGGCCGCGGAGTGCCTGCTGGAGGCCAGGTGTGTGCTGAACCACTACGAGGAGTGGTATGGCCATCCCTATAAATACAGACGGATCGCCAGGGGCGTGTATTCCTGCGTGGACTACCTGAAACTGAGGTACCATCCCCAGGATTACCTTCCCCGGGAGAGTCCGGACAGCTTTTATCCGGTGAGACTGCTTCTGGGGGAGAATGAGGTGATCTCCTGGAAGACCAGGAAGCTTAAAAGCGGAGACTGTTCCGTGACCTTTAAAAGGGTTACCACCGGAGTTGTCTTCCTGATTTACTGGGAAGGCTTTCGCTGTCAGGTCTTCGATTCCATGAGGTGCCGCTTTACCCCGGCTTCCGAAGACGTACCTGTAAGCGGAGAAGCGGACCGTCTGGTGATGGAGAAGGAAGACGGGAAGGAGATCGCGGTGTTTTACAGGGAGGGCGAACCGGTTCTGAAAGTCCTGGGGGATTTGTATTACGAGGATCAACGGAGGAGATGAAGTATGGAGAAAAACAGGACATTAACCCGGGAGGATCTTCGAAAAATGGCCCGCCTGGAGGATCCCGGCGAGGAGATGTGGCAGCAGGATGCCTGGGGGAAGGTCAAAGTGACCGAAAAGTATCAGATGACACTGGATGATCTGGAAGCCGCACTGCGGTCCATCCTGGAGAACAGCCTGACACTGGACTGCGTGGATCGGTGGACCAACTGTGTGCAGTCCTGGTATCCTGCCCAGCTGGGGATCGACAAAATCCAGGCCAGGGCCCGCAGGTTTCCCTCCTGTCCCGTCTTTGAGTTCCCGGAGGATGAAAGCGTGCTCATTCTCACGGTGCTTCAGCAGTTAAGCGACATGTGTTTTTCCAAAACCCTGGTCGACATTGAGGTGGAGGACATTCGGATGATTGTGGAAGTACTCCTGGACTACGTCACCGCTTACCGCCGGAACCGGGACCTTCCCCGAAGTGAATGGGTGTATTCCGAGTCCATGAACGAAAACATGGTCTCCATGGCGGACCGGCGTGATCTGCGTGAATGGAAGGAGCTCCATCCGGACCGGCTGGAGCGGTACGTCTCCCTGGTAAACGACTATGCGGATGCCGGAAACCGCTATGGCCTCATTGCCCGCTTTCACGGCCGGCTCTGCGGAAACCCCGCCTTTGAAAAGGACTATGCAGGAGCCTGGGCGGATGCGGAAAAACTGCTGGAGATTACCGGGGATCCCCGCTACGAGGCTGTCCTGGGAAACATGTGCAACTACGGGAAAAGACCCGGAGGACAGGACTTTGACCAGGCCATCGCCCACTACATCGCCGGAACGCAGATGGGGAACTGGGACTGCGCCTTTAAGCTGGCGGACATGTACCGCAGGGGAAGGGGAAGAAAGGACATCCGGAGGGCTTACCGGATGGTATCCTCCCTTTATAAGGATGCCCGAAGGTTTGTTGAAAGGGAGAGAGCCGGTGGGAAATCCCTGGCTCAGGCCGCTTTCCGGCTGGGCAAGATGACTCTTTACGGGAAAGGCACCCGGCGCAACATCCCTCTGGCTGTTGAATATCTCCTCCAGGCCGACTTTGTGATCAGCCACTACGACATGTTCTCCGGGTTCCCCTATGATATTTTCCCCTGTGACTACATGTCCCGGGGACTGGAAAGATGCCTGGACCGGGTACGGCACCTGGATTCCTCCTTGCGAAAGCCCAGGAGCAGCTTCCGGCCGGTGCAGTGCGCCCTGGATGGGGGCCATGTGATTTCCTGGAAGGCCAGGCAGTTAAAAAACGGCAGCTGGTCCGTGACCTTCCAGCGGGAAAACACCGAAGAGTCCTGCTTTTTCCTGGCGGATCCGGTAAAGATGAAGTGTGCCTTTACCGATCAGGTAAAGGGAAAGCTTCTTCCCCTTTCCGGGGAGATGCCCGGAAAGGGAAGGGCAGACCGCCTGGTGATGGAAAAAACGGGGGATGAGGAGACGGCAGTGTTTTATTATCAGGAGGAACCGGTGCTGATGGCCAGGGGAGATTCCTTTGTCCTGACTTTAAAGGAGCAGCAGCTGTGAGTAAAAATAACACGGGTACCAGCAAGTTTATCAGTCTCATTCTCCGGCACAGACCGGAAGTCATCGGGATCAAACTGGATGAGCACGGCTGGGCGGATGTGAAAGAACTGATAGAGGGAGTCAATAAGGCGGGAAGAGAACTGAACCGGGAGATGCTGGAGGAGATCGTGGATACGGATGAGAAGCAGCGCTACTCCTTTAATGAGGACCACAGCAGAATCCGGGCCAACCAGGGACACTCCATTCCGGTGGATGTGGAGCTGGAGGAGAAAACCCCTCCGGAACTTCTCTACCACGGAACGGGAGAGAAGTATGTCTCCTCCATTGACCGCAAAGGGCTGATTCCCGGATCCAGGCTCTACGTTCATCTCTCACCGGATGTGGAGACAGCCCGCAAGGTGGGAAGCAGGCACGGCCGTCCGGTGATCTACCAGGTGGCAGCGGCAGAGATGGCAGCGGAGGGATTCCCCTTTTACCTCTCGGTAAACGGGGTGTGGCTGACCCGCCTGGTCCCGGTGCGCTATTTACAGAAGATGACAGAAAGGAGCCCTTCATGAATCAGGGGTTTACCCATCTGGACAGCCAGGGCCATGCGGTGATGGTGGACGTATCGGAAAAGACTCCCACCTTCCGCACGGCCCTGGCCACGGGACGGATCCATGTGTGTCAGCAGATCCTGCAGGCGGTAAAGGAGGGATCCGTTCCCAAGGGGGATGTGCTGGGAGTGGCCAGAGTGGCGGGGATCATGGCGGTCAAGCGCACCTGGGAGGTGATTCCCCTTTGTCACCCTCTGCCCATCCAGAGCTGCCAGCTGGATTTTTCCCTGGATGAGGAAGAGAAATGCATAGAGGCTTTCTGTACCGTGAAGACGGAAGGAAAGACCGGGGTGGAGATGGAAGCCCTGAATGGGGTACAGACCGCTCTTCTTACCATTTACGACATGTGCAAGGCCATCGACCGGCACATGGTGATCACCGACGTGCACCTGGTGGAAAAGACCGGGGGAAGAAGCGGACACTTCCGCTTTGAGGGGGAAGGAGATGACATTGATTGATCTTTGATACCCATGCCCACTACGATGACGAAGCCTTTGACGGGGACCGGGAGGAACTGCTCTCTTCCATGGAAGGATCCGGGATCGGAAGGATTGTCAACGTGTGCGCCTCCCCGGAAAGCCTGGATGCCACGGTAAAGCTTACCGAGGAATACCCTTTTATTTATGGGGCTGTGGGCATTCACCCCGATGACGCTCCCCGGGTGGACGAGGAACTTCTCTCCCGGATCCGGAAACTTCTCTCCCTTCCCAAAGTGGTGGCGGTGGGAGAGATCGGACTGGACTATCACTGGCATAAGGAGGAAGAGGAGAGGGCGCTCCAGAGAAGTGTGTTCAGAGCCCAGATGGATCTGGCCCGGCAGGAGAAAAAGCCCTTTATGATTCACAGCCGGGAGGCGGCAGCCGATACCCTTATCATTGTAAAGGAATTCATGGCCAGAGGAATGAGCGGAGGGATCCTGCACTGCTTTTCCTATGAAAAGGAGATGGCCCTGGAGTACGTAAAGATGGGACTGTACTTAGGTGTAGGCGGAGTGGTCACCTTTAAGAATGCGAGAAAGTTAAAGGAAGTGGTGGAAGCCGTTCCCCTTTCTTCCCTTGTTCTGGAAACAGACTGCCCCTATATGGCTCCCGAGCCATACAGGGGCAGGCGGAATTCGTCTTTGTATCTCCCTTACGTAGTGCAGGCCATAGCCGGCATCAAGGGAATATCAGAAGAAGAAGTGATCGAACAGACAGCGGAAAACGCTTCCAGGCTTCTGGGAGTTCCCCTACAGGCTTAGGAGGAGGAAGAGGAGGAGCTCTTTTGCTGCAGGTACTCCTGGGCGGTGATGGACTCCGTATCCTCCGTATAGTTTCCGTACTGGTCGGTCATGTTTCCCTCGGAATCAAAGTACTGATCCAGGTAGGAGGTCTTTTCCGAGGGGGCCACGTTCATGGTCATGGTGTCCTCAAATCTCTGCTTTAAGAGATCCGGGGTGAAGCTGGAGTCTGCGGAGATGTTGTGGGAGGAGGCCAGTTCCCCGGTGTACTCCTCCAGCAGGTAGGAGCCGTAGGATCCGGTGCTGTCGCTGTAGTGCATCACCAGAGGCGTCAGCTTCGGGGATACCACCCGCAGGGTGGTTCCCTCTTCAGAGACGGTCTTTTCCAGGGTAAACTCTGCCAATCCTCCCAGCACCTGGGAAGTGTCCTGGCGGGAGGTGATGAAATTCCCCAGGGAGTAAAAGACCACCATCTCATGGCCCGCATCGTCGGAGAGACGGCCGTAGGGCTGAAGCACGTAAGGATGGGTTCCGATCACCACATCCACCCCCGCTTTCAAAAAGAAGGCGGCCCACTCCTTCTCAAACTCGGTGGGCATGGATTCCAGCTCTCTTCCCCAGTGGGGAATGACGATGAGAAAGTCGCTGCCCGCCCGGGCTGCAGAAAGGTCTGCGGATACGGAAGAGGTATTTAAGGTGTCGATCTGGAAGCCCTGGGGGATTCCCTCCCGGATCATGTTGAAGGAGTAGTTTAACAGGCTGATGGTGATGTCGTTGATGGTAAAGGTCTGGATCCGGGAATTTCCCGAGCGGGCGTTCTGTACCCCCAGAACCTTCACCTCCGGATGGGAGGTCTCCCAGAAGTTCATGGTCTCCTCGATGGACTCATATCCGTTGTCCGACACATGGTTGGTGGAGGCCGCCACCGCATCAAACCCCGCACTGGCCAGGGCCGTTCCCACCTCCACGGGGGTGACCGCATCGTACATGGCGATCTCATGGTCCGTGGTCATGGTGGATTCCTGGGAGAAAAGGGCCAGATCTGCTCCGCTGATCCGATCTTTTACATGTTCAAAGAGGGAATCGTAGTTCCACTCTCCGGAATCAGACATGCCGGATTCAATGACGGACTGGGAGAAGGAGGAGTTTCCCACTGCCGCTACGGTCACCCTGGTGATCACCGGTTCTTTGGCGGCCTTTTCTTCCTCCTCTTTGGCTTCCATGGCCGCCTTTCCCGCTTCGATGGCCGGCCGGCGGATGGTCATGTAGTCGATCTCATGGAGAGCGAAGACCAGCAGGGCCAGAACCCCTATGGAACACAGGAGGCTTATTCGGGAAGCATTTTTTTCCCTGTAGTTCAGGGGAATGTTGTTATTGTTTTTTTTCATCAGGTAAAATCCCCGTACAGTT
>CAZJYM010000091.1:8643-10856 GCA_964550245.1 uncultured Blautia sp.
TCCCCTGTCAAAACAAGCACAAGATGGCCCCGGGCCGTCAGATCCGGCAGGGCGGCAAAGGAGGAGCACCATGGAAGAAGGATACGATCTGATCATTCTGGGAGCGGGTCCCGCCGGGATCACCGCGGCGATTTATGCGGCCAGAGCAAGACTCCATACACTCTGGCTGGAAAAGAAGTTTGAGCCGGGAGGACAGATCGGAGAGACGTATCAGGTGGACAATTACCCCGGACTTCCCGGGATCTCCGGATCCGATCTGGGGGAGGCGATGGCGGCCCATGCGGAAAAGCTGGGTATGAAGCCCCTTCGGGAAGCGGTTGTTTCCCTGGAGGACCAGGGAGAGGTAAAGCTGGTACACACCAGAAAGAACACCTACCGGACTAAAACCCTGATTCTCTCCTGCGGAGCGACTCATAAAAAGCTGGGGGTTCCCGGGGAGGAGGAGCTTTCCGGTTCGGGTGTCTCCTACTGTGCGGCCTGTGACGGAGCCTTCTTTAAGGATAAGACCGTGGCGGTGGCCGGAGGGGGAAATGCGGCGGTGGAGGATGTGCTTTTCCTCTCCAGAGTCTGCAGGAAGGTTTACCTGATTCACAGAAGGGATGCCCTGCGGGCGGACCGGATCCTGCAGGAAAGGATGAGTGAACTGGAGAATGTTACACCCCTGTGGTATAGCAGGATCGAGGAGATCCGGGGAGAGACGGTGGTGGAGGCCGTGAAGATCCGGAATCTTCAGACCGGGGAGGAGGAGATCCTTCCTTTAGAAGGTGTCTTTGTGGCCGTGGGGATTGAACCCTGTACCGGCTTTTTAAAGGGCTTTGTGGATCTGGATCAAAACGGCTACATTGTGGCCGGGGAGGACGGAGTCACCAGTGTGCCCGGGGTCTTTGCAGCCGGGGACATCCGCACGAAGGCACTGCGGCAGGTGGTCACGGCCGTCTCCGACGGCGCCTCGGCCGTGCACTCGGTTTTGGATTACCTGCTCCGTAAATAGGGCCTTTTTGGCAGGTTGCACAAAGAAAGAGAAAGATTTAAAATTGTACGGATTTTTATACATGAGTTTTCCACAGGGTCCGAAGGGTGCAAACCCTCTGTATAAGACTTATACACAAAGTTATCCACACTATCCACAGGGGATAACTTTCGATGAGCAAAGACGACCCGGGAGGCTTTCATGGGTAAAAGTGCTGAAATTACAAAAGTGTGACGGAAATATTACAAAAGGGCTTGACATTTTTAAAATGAGACAATGTACCTGCCTTTTTTCAAATGGTCAGTAAAACAGCTGCATAAAACCTGTTATCAGAAAACTTCAGGAGGCGATTATGAGACTGAGAAATATACCCGGCGCCCGGGAAGTGATCCAGGAGAGTCCCTACGTAGTCGGAGAACCGGAAAAGATCCGGGGAGCCTGGGAATCCCTTTTTCCCCAAAGACAGCCCCTTCACCTGGAGGTGGGCATGGGAAAGGGCAGGTTTCTCATGGACATGGCCCGGCTTCACCCGGAGATCAACTACGTGGGCATGGAGATGTACAGCAGTGTTCTTCTGCGTGCTGTCCAGAAGATGGACCAGCTCACTGCCGAAGGACATCCCCTTTCCAACCTGGTGATGGTCCGGCTGGATGCCCGGCTTCTCCCGGAGATCTTTGCCCCGGGGGAGGTGGAGCGGATCTATCTCAACTTCTCCGATCCCTGGCCCAAGAACCGGTATGCAAACCGGCGTCTCACCTCCCGGCAGTTTCTGGAACGCTATGAAAAGATCCTGGCCCCCGCAGGACAGGTGGAGTTTAAAACCGACAACCGGGATCTCTTTGCCTTTTCCCTGCAGGAGATCTCCGAACGGGGATGGATCCTTTTTGCCAGCACCGAGGATCTGCACCACGATCCCCTGATGGGGGAGGGAAATGTGATGACCGAGTACGAGGAGAAGTTTTCCTCGAAGGGGAATCCCATCTGCAAGCTGGTCTGCGGACCAAATCCACATCCACAACATCCACAAATTTAAAAATTTTAGTTGACAACTCCTCCGGTTATCGATTATAATATCCCTTGCGTGATGGGGGAGGGTATTTCTCCAGACCGGACAGCAAACATGATATGCGCTTTTAGCTCAGTTGGTAGAGCACCTGACTCTTAATCAGGGTGTCCAGGGTTCGAGCCCCTGAAGGCGCATGAGGGACCGCTCTGCAGCAGGCAGGGCGGTTCTTTTTGATTA
>CAZJYM010000092.1:0-8319 GCA_964550245.1 uncultured Blautia sp.
ACCCGGTTGGTGGAATCTCCCTCCAGGAACCTGCCGATGTTTTTCACCACCTCATCCACCACCCGAAACCTGGCTTCCGTAGCCGTCCAGGCAATGTGGGGCGTGATGAGAAGGCGGTTGCTGTCCTGGATCTTTAACAGGGGACTGTCCGGATCCATGGGTTCCCTGACCAGCACATCCAGAGCCGCTGCCGCGATCTCCCCGGTATTTAAGGCCGTGCACAGATCCTCCTCGTTGACGATGCCTCCCCGGGCCACGTTGATAAAGATGGCCGTCTTCTTCATCTGGCGGAAGGCCTCCAGGTTCATCAGTCCCTGGGTATGGGCATTTAACGGGGCATGGACGGAGAGGAAGTCCGACCTTTTAAGAAGCTCAGTAAAAGACACCTGCTCATAGGGGGAATCGTAGTGATGACCGGAAGCCGAGTAACAGATCACCTTACAGCCGAAGACCGTGGCGATCTCCGCCACCCGGTGACCGATGGCTCCCAGACCGATGATGCCCCAGGTCTTTCCCCGCAGTTCACAGAAGCTCTTCCCAAAGTGGGAAAAACAGGTGCCGGCCGCATACTTGCCGGTTTTCACATAGTCGTCATAGTATCTCAGTTTCTCCAGCACGTAAAACATGATGGCAAAGGTGTGCTGGGCCACCCCGTCGGTGGAATAGCCTGCCACGTTGTAGGCGGCGATTCCCCGGGAAGCCAGGTATTCCCCGTCCAGGTTGTTGACACCGGTGGCAGTATCACACACCAGCCTGAGATTTTTCGCATTTCCAACGGTCTTTTCACAGACAGGAACCTTGTTCGCCACGATGACCTCCGCGTCCTTCACCCGCTCCGGCATCTCCTCCGCGGTGGTGGAGGGATAGATCACCACATCCCCGTACTGTTGAAAAGGGGTGAAGACCATGTCTTCACCCAGACTTTCCGCTTCCAGTATTACAATCTTCAAGGATAATCCTACAGGCGCTTTAACAGCGCTTCTCTTTCTGATTCATATCCGGGCTTTCCAAGAAGGGCGAACATGTTCTTCTTGTAGCTCTCCACACCGGGCTGATTGAAGGGATTCACACCCAGCAGGTATCCGCTGACTCCGCAGGCAAACTCAAAGAAATAGAAGAGCTGGCCCAGATAAAACTCGGTCTGTTCCGGGATGTTCACCATCAGGTTGGGAACCTGACCGTCGGTGTGGGCTAAAACGGTGCCGTTCATGGCGCTCTTGTTTACAAAGTCCACGCTCTTGCCGGCCAGATAGTTCAGTCCGTCCAGATCCACGGCTTCCTCTCCGATGGTAAGTTCTGCCCGGGACTTCTCCACGTTCATCACGGTCTCAAAGAGGATCCGGTTTCCGTCCTGGATAAACTGTCCCATGGAGTGGAGATCGGTGGTCAGATCCACGGCCGCCGGGAAGATGCCCTTCTGGTCCTTGCCCTCGCTCTCACCGTAGAGCTGCTTCCACCACTCATTCACATAGTGCAGGCTGGGCTCATAGTTGGCCAGTACCTCCACGGTCTTTCCCTTCCGGAGAAGGATGTTGCGGATGGCGGCATACCGCAGGGGATCATTCTCCTCAAAGGGGCTGTTTAAAGCCTTCTCTCTTTCAGAGGCTGCTCCCTCCATCAGGGCATCGATGTCCGCACCGCTTACGGCAATGGGCAGAAGTCCCACGGCGGTGAGAACGGAGTAGCGTCCTCCCACGTCATCGGGAACCACAAACTCCTCATAGCCCTCCTCATCGGCCACTCTCTTTAAAGCTCCCCTGGCTTTGTCGGTAGTGGCATAGATCCTTTCAGCCGCACCCTTCTTCCCGTACTTCTTTTCCAGGATTTCCTTGAAAACCCGGAAGGCGATGGCGGGCTCGGTGGTGGTGCCGGACTTGGAGATCATGTTGATGGAAAAATCCCGGTCCCCCACCACGTCCATCAGGGCCTGGATGTAGCTGCTGCTGATGCTGTTTCCCACAAAGTAGATCTCCGGGGTTTTCCGGATTTCTTTAGAAACATTGTTGTAAAAGCCGTGTCTTAAAAATTCGATGGCGGCTCTGGCCCCCAGATAGGATCCCCCGATTCCGATCACCAGAAGCACCTCGGAATCCTCCTGGATCTTCTTTGCTGCGGCCTTGATGCGGGCAAACTCCTCCCGGTCGTAGTTCACGGGAAGGTCAATCCAGCCCAGGAAATCGTTTCCCGGTCCGGTTTTGGAGACAAGGGTGTCCCTGGCTGCCAGGGTCTGAGCCTTCATGGCCTCCATCTCATGGTCCGCCACAAAGCAGCCGGCCTTGGAACAGTCAAAAGTTACATTGCTCATGGGTTCTCACTCCTTTTCCATTATATTCTATACGACCTGGTACCATACATTCAGTATACCAGAAAGCGGTATCCCTAACAAGATCTTTTCTATTTCGCCTCAAACTCCGAAAGAGCCTCCACAATCCGCTCAAACTTCATAAAGCGGGAAGCCTTTACCAGCACCGTATCCCCGGGCTTAATCAGATCCTTTAACAGAGAGATGGCCTTCTCCATGTCTGTTTCCCAGATCAGGGGCATGTCCGGATTGACCTGCCGGATCCCCTCCGCGGTGTGCCGGCTTTCCTGCCCGATGCACACACAGGCGGCCAGAGGACAGGTTCCGGCAAAGCGGCCCACCTCCTCATGAAGGGAGGGGGAGGAATCACCCAGTTCTCCCATATCCCCCAGAACGGCGATGCATCTGCCCTTCACACCGCCCAGGATCTCCAGGGATCCCTTTACCGAGAGGGGACTGGCATTGTAGCAGTCGTCGATGAGGGTGAAGTTTCCGGTGGAAATCGTGTGAAATCTTCCGGGAAGAGTCTCCAGGGATTCAATGCCCCGTTTGATCTCTGCTGTGGAAAGCCCCAGAAGAGCTCCCACACAGGCTCCCGCCAGGGCATCCAGCACCATGTGTCTTCCCGGCTGGGGAATGGTGACGGGAAAGGTCTCCCCTTTTACGTGAATGGTGCAGGAGATGCTCTCCAGACCGTTTTCCCGGATCTGATCGGCATACACGGGGAAACGGGAATCCAGCCCGTAAAACAGAGGGGTTTTATCCTGAAACTCCCGGACTTCGATCAGCTTATCGTCCTCCCCGTTTAATACCAGATGTCCTCCCGGAAGGATATAGGGGATGACTTCCGTCTTGGCCCGGAACACCCCGTCCCGGTCTCCCAGAAACTCCAGGTGACAGGTGCCGATGTTGGTGATCACGCAGATGTCCGGTCTGGCCACCCTGGCCAGGCGGGTCATCTCTCCAAAGTGGCTGATGCCCATCTCCAGCACCGCCGCCTGATCTTCCTCCCGGAGGCGGAAAACCGTCAGGGGAAGTCCCAGCTCATTGTTGAAGTTCCCCTGGGTTTTTAAGGTGCGGTACTTTTCTTTCAGGACAGAGGCAATCATCTCCTTGGTGCTGGTCTTGCCCACACTGCCGGTAACCCCCACCACGGGGATCTGAAACTGCTGCCGGTAGAATTCCGCGATGTCCAGTACCGCCTTCAAAGAAGACTCCACCTGAATGTAAGGATAGTCTGCCCCTTCCAGGGGATGTTCCGAGAGGGTACAAAGGGCTCCCTTTTCCATCACCTGGGGGATGAAGTCATGACCGTCCACCCGGTTTCCGGGGATGGGGATAAAAAGTGCTCCCGTCTCCACCGTCCGGCTGTCCGTAGTGATGGAGGAGACTTCCCGGTTTAACAGGTTTTCCGGACCGTGGTAAGTTCCGGAGGTAACCCGGGAAAGATTTAAAAGTGTGAGATTTTTCATGGATCCGTCCTTTCGGTTTTCTCATACTTTTTCAGAGACACCCGCAGCAGTTCCTCACAGAGAGCCGGGTAATCCATTCCCAGCACCGCCGCCTCCTGGGGGATCAGACTGGTGGGCGTCATCCCCGGCAGGGTGTTGGCCTCCAGGCAGTAGACCTTCTCCTCCCCGGTGACGATAAAGTCAAACCGGGCATAGCCCTCCAGGGCCAGGGCATGAAATCCCCGTACGGCGTAATCCTGGATGGATCGGGTAAGCTCTTCAGAAATCGGAGCCGGACAGGTCTCCCGGGTGGCTCCGGGCTTATACTTGTTTTCATAGTTGTAAAAACTGTCCTTGGGAACGATCTCCACGATGGGATAGGCCTTTCCGTCCACCACCGCAGCGGTGTACTCCACCCCCTGGATGTATTCCTCCACCACCACCTCGTCCTCCAGGGCGAAGGCTTCATCCAGAGCCTGTACGTACTCCTGCTGATTGTGAACCATGTAGACGCCGATGCTGGATCCTCCGCAGCAGGTCTTGACCACCACCGGGAAATCCAGCCCGGTAAAGGAGATGTCATCGCATCTCTCATCCCTTACCATGGTGATTCCCTCCGGAGTGGGAACATGGTGCAGCCGGAAAAAGGCCTTGGTGATGCCCTTGTCCATGCAGATGGCGCTGCTGAGATACCCGGTTCCGGTATAGCGGATGCCCATCAGGTCAAAAGCCGCCTGAATCTTCCCGTCCTCCCCGTTGGCGCCGTGAAGCCCTAAAAAGACCATGTCTGCGGCTTCACAGAGCGGAAGTATGTTGGGACCGAAAAAGCTTCTCCTGCTTTTTACCAGTTCCCCCATCCGGGGATTAAAGCTGCGGATGTAGGCAGAGGCCTTTTCTACATCGTAGTCGGCTGGAAAGGGATCCTCCCAGTCCACCTCTTCCAGACCGCAGAACACATCCGCCAGAACGGCCCGGTGGCCTCTCTCCCGCAGAGCCGTACAGATGCCGGTTCCGGATACGATGGATACATCCCGCTCCGGGCTGGTTCCCCCTGCCAGAACAACAATCTTCATGTTCTCATCTCCTTCCTTTACTGTCTGTATATCACCACCGGAGCTCCCACTCCGATGTTGGCGTAGATGGAAGCCATCTTGTCAGCCGGCACATCCACACAGCCCTGGGTTCCCTCCCACAGATAGAGGTTTTCCCCGAACTGGCTCCTCCAGGGGGCATCATGGATTCCCAGATCCTGACTGAAGGAAACCCAGTAGTTCACGTTTCTCCTGGTTCCCGCCTCGCTGACAATGGCCGGGGACTTCATGTACTGGACATAGAAGCAGCCCTCCGGGGTTCCCAGGCTCTGATTGTTGGAGTTTCCGGTCACCACCGGGGTGTCCACCACGGGGGTGCCGTCCACGTAGACAATCAGTCTCTGGGCGGTGAGATCGATCTCGATGTAGGAGTAGCCGATATCATTGGTGCTGCGGCTCCAGCCCTCCTGGAGATAGATGGGCTCCCGCACTTGGGTTTCCCCGCTTTTTACGGTTTCAATAAGACCATCGGTTTCCGCTTCCTCATCCAGCACCCAGCCGTAGGTTCCCCCTTCGATTACAATGTTCTTTCCCTGGTAGTTCCGGAAGGTTCTGGTATTGCCCAGAGTGTTGTACTTTACGGCCAGCTCATGGACATAGGCGGATACCAGCGTCTCGTCCAGGGTGTAGTTTCCGTCCTCCCCCTTTACCAGCCAGTCTTTAATCAGGGTACGGTCCACCGTCTCCTTCCGGTCGGCAAAGTCGTAGGTGATGATCACATCCACCAGGTCGTTCATCTGCTGACAGTTCTTGATGATCTGGGGATCATCGGCGTAGACTTCCGGGACCACATAGCATCCTTCTTCTTCCAGGTTTACGGATGTGATGCCCCGCATCATGGCATCGGCGATCACCTGCTCCGTCTTTTCCCGGTTCAGGTAGTTTCCCACCACCTCCGGCACGATCTCAAAGTTGGTGCCGTTGTCCTTGATAAAGGCATCGGAGGGCATGACCACGTTTGAGATCTGCATGCAGTCCAGGTTTCCCACGGCGGTGGAGAGCTTTTCCGGATCATAGCCCACCGGGGCTTCCATCTCATAAGTTTCCTTTTGGGAGAAGGACTGAAACCACCGGGTGCGGTCCTGGGCCAGGATCAGTTCCCCGATCTGGCCGTCGGGCACGTAGTCCAGTCCCACATCCTGGGCGGTGATGCTCTCCACCCCGTTGTTTTTGGTCTCCACAGCCAGGACAAAGGCTCCCACCCGCTCGGAAAGCAGTTCCCCGGTCTCCTCCTCGGTCATGTAGGAGCAGTTGAATCCGTTGACCGTGGTGCCCGGGAAAAAGTGGGTGGAAAAGTAGCTGTATCCCGCGTAATAGGCGGCTCCGGTCAGGGCCGCGAACAGTATGATGAAAACAATCAGCACCACTTTTCCGATGCTCATTCTCCTCTTCTTTTTCTCCATGTCCGGTCCCTGTCCTTTCTGTCCGAAATTTACTTCAAAAACCCTTCCCCTTAACGGGAGAGAAGCTTATTTACACTGGAGAGCTTTACACATAAAACAAAGATCTCCGCCGCCTGCTCCAGTTCCTTCAGATCCGGGAAGGTGGGAGCGATCCGGATGTTGGAATCTTTAGGGTCTTTCCCGTAGGGATAGGTGGCTCCCGCTCCGGTTAACACCACCCCTGCCTCTTTGGCCCGGGCCACGATGTCCTTTGCACACCCCTCCAGGGAGTCAAAGGAGATAAAGTATCCCCCGTGGGGTCTGGTCCACTCTCCGATTCCCAGTCCTCCCAGCTCCCGGTCAAAGGTGTCCAGCACCATCTCAAACTTGGGACGGATCAGCTCCGCATGTTTTCTCATGTGGGCGTGAAGGCCGTCCAGGTCCTTGAAGAACCGCACGTGCCGCAGCTGATTCAGCTTGTCATGGCCGATGGTCTGGATGGTCATGTATCTGCGGAAGTCTGCCAGGTTGGCTGCGGAGGCCGCCACGGCGGCGATTCCGGAACCCGGAAAGCTGATCTTGGAAGTGGAGGTAAACTTGTAGACCATGTCGGGATTGCCGGCAGCCGCACATTCTCCCAGGATCTCGATCAAAAAATCCTGATTGTCGTCGTAAAGGTGATGGATACAGTAGGCGTTGTCCCAGTAGATCCGGAAATCCGGAGCCGCCGGACGAAGCCTGGCAAAACGGTGTACGGTCTCGTCGGAATAGGTGATTCCCTGGGGATTGGAATATTTGGGCACGCACCAGATGCCCTTCACCGCCGGATCCTCACTCACCAGGGCCTCCACCATGTCCATGTCGGGACCGGTGGGCGTCATGGGCACGTTGATCATCTCGATGCCGAAGTACTCGGTGATCTTAAAGTGCCGGTCATACCCGGGCACGGGACACAGGAATTTTACCTTGTCCAGTTTGCACCAGGGCGTATGGCCCATCACTCCGTGAGTCATGGAGCGGGCCACCGTGTCAAACATCACGTTTAAGCTGGAGTTACCGTAGATAATGATGTGATCCGGATCCACCTCGGACATTTCTCCCAAAAGCCTCTTGGCTTCCGGTATGCCGTCGATCACCCCGTAATTCCGGCAATCCACACCGGTCTCACAGCGAAGATCCGTCTCATGGTTTAAGACATCCATCATGCCCATGGAAATGTCCAGCTGATCCGCCCCCGGTTTTCCCCTGGACATGTCCAGGGAAAGCCCCAGGCCTTTTACTCTGGCATACTCCTTCTCCAGCTCCTCTTTCAGGGAGAGCAGTTCCTCCCTGCTCATCTCCGTGTATTTTTTCATAATTCTCATCCTCCTCGATGAATCGGAAGCGCCTCTCACACAGGTCGAAACAGTGAGACTAACCACCGCTTCCATAAACATTTCCGTCTTTTTTCATCGACATTCATTTTAGTATGGCCTTTTCCAGGTTGTCAAGTATTTCCTGAAAGAATCAAAGGAGGAGGAAGCCCCTCAAAAAAGAAAAAAATCCCTTGGAAAAAGGCCGGCTGCAATGGTAAAATACCCCCAACCACCGATAATCCAAAGGAGAAAAGTGATGAAATTTCGTCCCTGTATTGACATTCATGACGGAAAGGTAAAGCAGATCGTGGGGGGAAGCCTGAAAGGCCCGCTGGATCAGGCCCGGGAAAACTTTGTATCAGAGCTGGATGCGGCCTTTTACGGGGCTTTGTACCGGGAGAGAGGTCTTACCGGGGGACATGTGATCATGTTAAATGGAAAAGACTCCCCCTTTTATGAAAAGACAAGGAAAGAGGCCTTCAAGGCTCTGGCCGCTTACCCCGGAGGACTGCAGGCAGGAGGAGGCATCACCCCGGAAAATGCCCCTGAATTCCTGGAGGCGGGAGCCAGCCATGTGATCGTCACCTCCTGGGTGTTTCAAAAAGGTCATATTTCCTATGAAAACCTGGAAAAGCTGGAAAGGGAAACCGGAAAGGAACATCTGGTGCTGGATCTCAGCTGCCGGAAAAAGGATGGGGCTTACTACATCGTCACCGACCGCTGGCAGACCTTCACACA
>CAZJYM010000092.1:8419-10774 GCA_964550245.1 uncultured Blautia sp.
ATGAAAAATCCCAAAAAAACAAGGCAGCCCCGCTGCCCTGTTTTTTTACCACTGATGACCGCATTTCTTACAGTAGTACTGATAGTAGGTCTTTTTTCCCAATCCTCCCCTCAGAGACTTCCGCAGGTTGTCCGCCATGGTGTAGCGTGCGATGTCCGTGCTCTTGCACCAGGGACATCTGGGAATCAGGCTCTTTTCTCCCTTATCCACCACCTGGTCAATCTGGGAGGGGTATTTAATCCCGTCCAGCTTCTCCTTCCAGAACTTCCTGTCCTTCACTTTGGAGAAAGCCAGCTCGTAGTTGTTTTTGTACATCTTGTCGGTTCCGCCCAGACGGACTGCCAGAGAGAAGTAGGCGGCGGCCCGCACATAATCCTTCTTCTCATGGTAGTAGTAGATGCCGATCTTGTTTAAGGCGCTGAACCAGTACCCGCCGGCATCCTGGCCCACCTGCTTGAAACAGCGGACGGCCTTCTCGTAGTCGTCGGGGAAGGGGGGATTGATTTTGGGCATGTACAGGTTTCCCAGGAAGAAATAGCTCATGGTGTTGTACTTTCCTCCCTTTTCAAGGAGGGAAACCGCTCTGGCCATGTTTGTGTCCCGGTTCTCCGGGGATTTCTGGGCCATGGTCACATAGCAGGATGCCTCGTTGGTGTACAGCTGTACCGTCTTCGGGCTTAACCGGATCCCCATCTCAAACATTTCCAGGGCTTTGTCAAACTCCCCGGTCTCATCCTTGTAATAAATCCCCAGCTCGTTGCAGGCTTCCGGAGCCTGGTATTTCTCCACCATGTCCTTCAGGGCGGCTTCCTTTTCTTTTCCTTTCTTTGCTTTGGCCTGCCCCAGAAGTTCTCTGATCTCCTCTTTGCTCATTTCATTCTCTTTTCCTTTCCCCTCTCCCCTGGAGAGGGGAAAGGATGTATGTTTACCTGGTCTCCAGGTTGAATCCGAAGTACTTCACCGCATTGTTGTAGCAGATGCCCTTGATGATTCTCTCCAGGGCTTCCGGATCATAGGGATACTCCCCGTTTTCCACCCATCCGCCGATAAGGTTGCACATCACCCTGCGGAAGTATTCATGACGGGTGTAGGAGAGGAAGCTTCTGGAATCGGTGAGCATGCCCAGGAAATTCCCCAGAGCGCCCAGATTGGCCAGGGATGTCATCTGCTCGGTCATGCCGGTCTTGTGGTCATTGAACCACCAGGCGCTGCCCTGCTGGATCTTGCCGGCAGCGGAGCTGTCCTGGAAGCAGCCCAGGATGGTGCCGATGGAGGCATTGTCGTTGGGGTTCAGAGAGTAAAGGATGGTCTTGGGAAGCTCATCCTTCGCATTCAGGGAATTGAGGAAATCCGCCATCTCGGAGCTGGGGGCATAGTTGTTGATGCAGTCAAACCCGGTATCCGGTCCCAGCTTCTGATAGGTCGGGGTGTTGTTGTCCCGCTTGCAGCCGTAGTGCAGCTGCATCACCCATCCCCGGTCGTGGTATTCCTTCCCCACCGCCTGCATGAAGGCGGTCTTGAAGATTAATTCCTCTTCCCGGATAATGGCTTCTCCGTGAAGCCTTTTGGCAAAGATCGCCTCCACCGCCTCGGCAGGGGCGGGACGGTACATCACGTACTCCAGGGCATGGTCGGAAACCACGCATCCTCTTTCTGCGAAATAGTCCATCCGCACATGAAGGGCCTGGAGCAAAGCCTGGAAGCTGTCGATCTTTACTCCGCTGACCTTCTCCAGGGTGGCCAGGTAATCCAGATAATCGGGCTTTTCCAGGTTCATGGCCTTGTCCGGTCTCCAGGCGGGAAGCACCTGTACGTCAAAGGTCTCATCCCCGGCGATCTTCTCATGGTATTCCAGGGAGTCCACCGGATCATCGGTGGTGCAGATCAGGGTTACGCCGGACTGCTTGATCAGTCCCCGCACCGCCATGGAATCCTCCTGCAGTTTGGCATTGCACAGATCCCACACGGCCTGGGCCGTTCTGCCGTTTAAGATGCCGTTGTAGCCGAAATATCTCTTCAGCTCCAGATGGCTCCAGTGATAGAGGGGATTGCCGATGGCGATCTCCAGGGTTTCCGCCCACTTCTGGAACTTCTCCCGGTCGGGGGCGTCTCCGGTGATGTACTTTTCCTCCACGCCGTTGGAGCGCATCAGACGCCACTTGTAATGGTCTCCTCCCAGCCACACCTGGGTGATGTTGTCAAACTTTCTGTTCTCCCAGATCTCCCTGGGATTGATATGGCAGTGGTAGTCCAGAATGGGCATCTTCTCGGCATAGTCGTGATAGAGCTTTCTGGCACTCTCCGTGGACAAAAGAAAGTCCTCATCCATAAAAGGTTTCATGGGTTTATCCTCCT
>CAZJYM010000093.1:0-5658 GCA_964550245.1 uncultured Blautia sp.
TCTGCAACGAGTCCGGTCCCTATGAGTTTATGCTGCATTCCATGTACATGCAGCCGGACCACACCTACTGCGACATCTTTGACTCCAACAGCAAAAAGTATGCGGAGCAGTTTGACGAGGTGGGATGCTGCCGGCTCTTCCCCTTTGACAACGGCGCCCCCAGCAACCGGGACTTTGACTCGGTCTGGGATCAGATGATGAACGAACACCTGCCGGAAGGGTATCTCATCCAGGCGGACACCCTGGAAGAACTGGCAGAAGGCCTGAACATTCCCGCCGACACCTTTGTGGCCACCGTGGAGCGGTACAATGAACTGTGCGCCAAGGGAGTGGATGAGGACTACGGGAAGGAGAAACACCGGATGACACCGGTGGATCAGGCTCCCTTCTACGGCATCCGCACCGGGGCCTGGCATCTCACGACTCTCAACGGCTGCCGCATCAACACCGACATGCAGGTGATCCGGGAGGACGGATCGGTGATCGAGGGCCTGTATGCCACCGGGGACTGCACCGGAGGCTTTTTCGCCACCACCTATCCCAACCTGTTCACCGGTCTGGCCTGCGGACGCACCATGACCTTTGCCCGCCATGCTGCCAAACTGCTGGCTGCCAAATGATGATGATTGAAAGGATACCAAGATGAAGAAAAACACATTTCAGGGGGGCGTTCATCCCAACGATCAGAAGCAGTACTCCAGAGATGTTCCCTTTCAGATCTATCTGCCCAAGGGGGATCTGGTGTTTCCCCTGAACCAGCACATCGGCAAGCCTGCCAGGGCTGCGGTGGCAAAGGGGGATGAGGTGAAGGCCGGCCAGGTGATCGGGGAGGCGGACGGTTTCGTCTCCGCCAACATCGTGAGCTCCTGTTCCGGAAAGGTGAAGGCGGTGGAGAGCCGGAGAACCGTGTCAGGGACAACGGCCATGTCCGTGGTCATCGAAAACGACGGACAGTTTACCCTGGCGGAGGGAATCGGAGCCGAGACAGACTACAGGAAACTTAAGAAAGAGGAGATCCTGGACAAAATCAAAAAGGCCGGAATCGTGGGCCTTGGCGGTGCGGGATTTCCCACTCATGTAAAACTGGCACCCAAAAACCCGGGACAGATCCAGTACATCATCGCCAACGGAGCGGAGTGTGAGCCCTACATCACCTGTGATGATCAGCTGATGAGGACTTACCCGGACGAGATCGTGACCGGACTGCAGATTATGCTGAGCATCTTTCCCACGGCCCAGGGTGTGATTCTTATCGAAGAGAACAAGCCGGAAGCCATCTCCGCCATGGAAAAGGCCGCCTCCGGAAAAGACCGGGTGAAAGTAATGGCGGTTCCCACCAAGTACCCCCAGGGAGGAGAGCGCTCCATCATCAAGGTGGTGGCGGGAAGAGAGCTGAAGCTGGGGATGCTGCCCGCGGATGCGGGCTGCATCGTGGACAACGTGGCCACCGTGTATGCGATTTATAAGGCGGTTTGTAAAAATGAGCCCCTGATGGAAAAGGGAGTCACCATCTCCGGGGACGGGGTAAAGAATCCCTGCAACCTGATGACCCGGATCGGCACCTCCTGTCAGGAGCTGGTGGATGCGGCCGGTGGTTTTCCCGATGCGGGAGAACCGGAAAAGATCCTCTGCGGCGGTCCCATGATGGGCATTGCCATGGCCTCACTGGATGTGCCCCTGCAAAAGAGCAACAATGCGCTCACCCTTCTCATGACGGATGAGGTGGAACTCTCGGTGAAGAGGATGACCGCCTGTCTGCGCTGCGGACGCTGCAACCGGGCCTGTCCCCTGGGACTTACCCCTCAGATGATGGCCGTGGCTGCGGAGCGGAAGGACTATGAGCGCTTTGAGAAAAAGCTGTACGGCATGGAGTGCATCGCCTGCGGCTCCTGCACCTACATCTGTCCTGCGGGAAGGCCGCTGATGCAGCTCTTCAAGCAGGCCAAGGCCGAGATCACCGCGGCTAAGAAAGCGCAGGGGAGGTAAAGACAGATGAGCAGATTATATAATGTTTCTTCCAGCCCCCATGTACGGAGCAAACTGACCACCGGGCATGTGATGTACGATGTGATCCTCTCGCTCATGCCTGCCACCTTCTTCGGCGTGTATCACTTCGGATTTCATGCTTTGCTGGTGATCCTGGTCTCCATCGGTTCTGCCGTCCTTACCGAGTCGGTGTTTGACTGGATCGCCCATAAGAAGAACACCATCAGCGACGGCAGCGCGATTGTCACCGGTCTTTTGCTGGCTCTTTGCCTGCCGGCGGGCGTGCCGTTATACATCCCCTACATGGGCAGTCTCTTCGCCATTTTAGTGGCCAAATGCTTCTTCGGAGGCCTGGGCCACAACTTCATGAACCCGGCCCTGGCCGGCCGCTGCTTCCTGCTTCTTTCCTTCAGCGGGGTGATGTCCAACTTTGCGGTGGACGGCATGAGCAGCGCCACCCCGCTGGTGGATCTGGCGGCCGGCCGGACCGTCAGCGTGGCGGAGATGTTTTTGGGCTTTACCAACGGCGTCATCGGAAGCTCCATTGCAGCCCTTCTGCTTGGCGGTATCTGGCTTTTAGTGGTTGGGGGCATTACCTTTGAGATTCCGGTATCGACACTGGTATCCTTTGCCCTCTTTGTGGCCATCTTTGGAGGCCATGGATTTGATCCTCACTTTATCCTGGCTCACCTGTGCGGCGGCGGAATCGTCATGGGAGCCTTCTTTATGGCAACGGATCCGGTAACCAGCCCGGTAACCAGCGCCGGACAGCTGATCTACGGCTGTGCGGTGGGACTTTTAAGCGGAATCTTCCGGATCTTTGGAAACGCAGCCGACTCGGTGAGCTATGCCATCATCATCAGCAACCTGCTCACGCCTCTGATTGACGAGATCGCGGTTCCCAAACCCTTCGCCTACAGAAAGAGCGCTGTTACCTCTGTGGATCAGCCTCTTCCGGAGAAGCAGAAGAAGACGATCCCCAGGTCTGCTGTTATTCTGTGCGGCATCACCCTGATCGCGGGAGTGTGCTTAAGCGGTGTGTATCAGCTCACCAAGTCCACCATCGAGGAACAGCAGCTGGCGGCCAATGCAGAGTCTTACCGTCAGGTCTGCCCGGATGCTGAAAACTTTGTCTACGATGACAATCTCTCCGCGGCTGTAGAAGCCCTGGGAGGAGAAGTATACGGCACCGACTTCGGCAGGGCCTACATCAATGAGGTGATCGTGGGAGAAGATGCTTCCGGCAACGTAGTCGGATATGTGATCAGCGCCACGTCCGCCGACGGCTTTGACGGAACCCTCACCATGTCGGTGGGCATCTCACCCGACGGCACCTTAAACGGCATCGCCTTTACCGAGCTTCATGAGACGCCGGGACAGGGCATGCTCTGTGATGAGGATGAATTCCGCAATCAGTTCTCCGGTGTAAAGGTAGACCGGTTTATCCTTAACAAGGCAGGGGGCTCCACGGCCGACAACGAGATTGACAGCGTCTCCGGCGCGTCCACAACCTCGGGAGCCGTGGTCAACGCGGTGAACGCGGCCCTGGATTTCTTCTCTGCCAACATTCTGGGAGGTGAAGGGCAGTGAAAGTTCCGAAAAATCCCTATCTGGAACGAATCTATAACGGTATTGTAAAGGAGAATCCCGCCCTGGTTCTGATGCTGGGCATGTGTCCCACCCTGGCGGTGACCACCTCCGCCATGAACGGCCTGGGCATGGGTGTCTCCACCATGGCGGTGCTGATCCTGTCCAACCTGATCATCTCCGCATTAAGAAAGGCCATTCCCGGGGAGGTCAGGCTTCCCGCCTACATCGTGATCGTGGCCTCACTGGTTACAGTGGTGGAGCTTTTAATGGAAGCCTACCTTCCATCCCTTTACGATGCTCTGGGAATCTATATCCCGCTGATCGTGGTAAACTGTATCATTCTGGGAAGAGCGGAGGCCTATGCCTCCAAGAATCCCCCCATCCTCTCCGCCTTTGACGGAATCGGCATGGGCATCGGCTTTACCCTGGCTTTAACCATAGCCGGTATTCTCCGTGAGTTTTTAGGCGCCGGCACCTTCTTCGGCATGCAGGTGCTTCCGGAGTACATCAAGCCCATCGGCATCTTTATCACGCCTCCGGGGGCCTTCCTGGTTCTGGCCATCATCGTGGCCGTCATGAACGGGGCCAGCATTTCCACCCGGGCCAATGAGGTGGTGGAGGGAGGATGCGACGGCTGCTGCGCTACCTGCAGCAAGACCTGCAAGACTCCGCAGATCCAGGAGACTGAGAAAGACAAGGGGAAGGAGGAAGCCAAATGAATTCCCTGATCATGATTATCGTGACCACGGCCCTTATCAACAACGTGGTTCTCAACCAGTTCCTGGGAATCTGTTCCTTCCTGGGTGTGTCCCGGCAGATGAAGGCCTCCGCCAGCCTGGGAGGAGCCGTGATCTTCGTGATCACCATCGCCTCCGGTGTGGCCAGCCTCCTCTACGACTTTGTCCTAGTTCCTCTGGATCTCACCTACCTGCGGACCATCGTGTTCATCCTGGTGATTGCCGCTCTGGTGCAGATGGTGGAGATGTTTTTAAAGAAAAACTCCCCTGCCATCTATAAGGCTCTGGGAATCTATCTGCCGCTTATTACCACCAACTGCGCGGTTCTGGGCGTAGCCCTCACCAACGTGCAGGACGGCTACAACTTTATCGAGTGTGTGTTTTCCGGTTTCGGCACCGCGTTGGGCTACACCATCGCCATCGTGCTTCTGGCCGGAATCCGGGGAAGACTGGATGAGGATGCGATTCCCGCTCCTTTCCGGGGAGCGCCCATTGTGCTTCTGTGCGCTGCCCTGATGGCCATCGCCTTCATGGGCTTCAGCGGACTGTCCTTTTAAGGGGCTTTTGACGGAGGTGAAAGAATGTCGGGAATTGTAATCGCCACGCTGGTGGTGGGAGTGATCGGTCTGATTATCGGTGTGGCCCTGGTGGCCGCCGGCAAGAAGTTTTATGTGGAGACGGACCCCAGAGAGGAAGCCGTCCGGGAATGCCTCCCTGGCAATAACTGCGGAGCCTGCGGCTTCGCAGGCTGCGACGCAGTCGCAGCCGCCATTGTCAAGGGAGAGGCCTTTGTCAACGCCTGCCCTGTGGGCAACGCAGAGATGGTGGAGAAGATCAGCGAGATCATGGGTGTGAAAGCCGGACAGGCTGTAAAGAAGATCGCCGTGGTCCGCTGTGCGGGAACCTGTGAGGCCACCCATGAAAAGTGCAACTACGTGGGCATCAACGACTGCCGGGCCGCCGTGCTCTCCGGCATCTCCGTGTGGGAGTGCGACTACGGCTGCCTGGGCTTCGGCTCCTGTGTCAGCGCCTGTCCCATGGATGCCATCCATGTGGAAAACGGGGTGGCCAGGGTGGACCGGACCCGCTGCGTGGGCTGCGGTCAGTGCGTGAAGGCCTGTCCCAAGGGCCTGATCGAGCTGGTGAGAGCGGACAAGAAGGTGGCGGTGCGCTGTTCCAACCGGGACAAGGGCGCTGCCGTGAAGAAGGTCTGTACCGCCGGCTGCATTGGATGCAAGCTCTGTACCAGGCAGTGCGAGACGGGAGCCATCACCGTGGAGGGCAATGTGGCCCATATCGACTATGACAAGTGTGTGGGCTGCGGCAAATGTGCGGCCAAGTGTCC
>CAZJYM010000093.1:5758-10698 GCA_964550245.1 uncultured Blautia sp.
AAAAGAGGATTCCCAAAAGAGTATTCAAAAGAGAGTATTCAAAAAAAGAGTATTATAATAAGGAAGAAAGCCGGCGGGAATCCGCCGGCTTTCTCTTGTGAGTGGAGTGGAAAGATGTGGGGAAGGGCGGGAAAAGGCAGAGAAATGACGATATGTTTTCAGTCGGTTCATGAAAAATTCATTGTTTTCCACCCGGGAACGTGCTAAAATATCTTCATGTATGTCTGTAAAGCCCGTTAACCATGTCTAGGAAACAGGAGAAAAAATCCCATGAATGTTTTTTCCAGTATGTATACAAAAGTCTTCGGCACCAGGAGCGAACGGGAGGTAAAGAGAATTATCTCTCTGGTGGACAAAACGGAAGCCCTGCGTCCGGAGATGATGGAACTTACCGATGAACAGCTCCGGGGTAAAACCCTGGAGTTTAAGAAACGGCTGGAGGAAGGAGCTACCCTGGACTCCCTGATCCCCGAGGCCTTTGCCACCGTCCGGGAGGCGGCCAGAAGGGTGCTGGGGATGGAACACTTCCGGGTTCAGCTGATTGGCGGCATCATCCTTCACCAGGGACGTATCGCCGAGATGAAAACCGGTGAAGGAAAAACCCTGGTGGCTACCCTGCCCGCTTACCTGAACGCTCTGGAAGGCCGGGGGGTCCACATCGTAACGGTCAATGACTACCTGGCCAAGCGTGACGCGGAGTGGATGGGCAAGGTCCATGAATTCCTGGGCCTCACCGTGGGTGTGGTCTTAAACGACATGAAGCCGGAGGAGAGAAGAGCCGCCTATGCCTGCGACATCACCTACGTGACCAACAACGAGGTGGGTTTTGACTACCTCCGCGACAACATGGTCATTTACAAAGAGCAGCTGGTACAGCGGGAGCTGCACTACTGCATTATCGACGAGGTGGACTCGGTACTGATCGACGAGGCCCGTACCCCTCTGATCATCTCCGGTCAGAGCGGCAAGTCCACCAAGCTCTATGAACTGTGTGACATGCTGGCCACTCAGCTGGAGAGAGGCGAAGCCAGCCACGAGATGACCAAGATGGCCGCCATCATGGGTGAGGAAGTGGTGGAGACCGGAGACTTTGTGGTCAATGAGAAGGACAAGCTGGTGAACCTGACGGAACAGGGCGTCCACAAGGTGGAGAAGTTCTTCTCCATCGACAACCTGGCGGATCCGGAAAACCTGGAGATTCAGCACAACATTATCCTGGCTCTGCGGGCTCACAACCTGATGCACCGGGATCAGGACTACGTGGTCAAGGACGATGAAGTATTAATCGTGGATGAGTTCACCGGCCGTATCATGCCGGGAAGACGGTATTCCGACGGACTCCATCAGGCCATTGAAGCCAAGGAGCATGTGAAGGTGAAGCGGGAGAGCAAGACTCTGGCCACCATCACCTTCCAGAACTTCTTCAACAAGTATGACAAGAAGGGCGGCATGACCGGTACCGCTCTCACCGAGGAAAAGGAATTCCGGGACATCTACGGCATGGACGTGGTGGAGATCCCCACCAACAAGCCCGTGATCCGGGTGGATATGGAAGATGCCGTGTACATGACCAAGAAGGAGAAGTTCAATGCGGTGGTCAACGCGGTCAAGGAAGCCCATGCCAAACAGCAGCCGGTGCTGGTGGGCACCATCACCATCGAGACCTCCGAGCTTTTAAGCAGGATGCTGCACCGGGAAGGTATTCAGCATAATGTATTAAATGCCAAGTTCCACGAGCAGGAGGCGGAGATCGTGGCCCAGGCCGGAAGAGCCGGGGCAGTGACCATTGCCACCAACATGGCCGGCCGTGGTACCGATATCCAGCTGGATGAGGTGGCCAGAGCCGCAGGCGGATTGAAGATTGTAGGTACGGAGCGCCATGAGGCCAGACGTATTGACAACCAGCTCCGGGGCCGTTCCGGACGGCAGGGGGATCCGGGTGAATCCAGGTTTTACATCTCCCTGGAGGATGATCTGATGCGCCTGTTCGGATCCGAGAGACTGATGAAGGTCTTCACCTCCATGGGTGTTCCCGAAAATGAGCAGATCGAGCACAAGATGCTCTCCAGCGCCATCCGCAAAGCCCAGGAAAAGATCGAGTACAACAACTTCGGAATCCGGAAAAACCTTTTAGACTACGACCAGGTGAACAATGAGCAGAGAGAGATTATCTACGCCGAGCGCCGTCAGGTGTTAAACGGGGAAAACATGCGGGATGCCATCTTTGGGATGATCACCGACATCGTGGACAGCACGGTGGACATGTGCTTCTCCGACGACGTGGATCCGGAGGACTGGGATCTGAATGAATTCAACTCCGTCCTCTATCCCATCATTCCCATCCAGCCCCTTACCCCGGATAAGGTGAAGGGCCAGAAGAGAAACGAGATCAAGCACACCTTAAAGGAAGAGGCCGTCAAGCTCTACGAGGCCAAGGAGGCAGAGTTCCCCGAACCGGAACAGCTCCGGGAACTGGAGCGGGTGGTCCTGCTCAAGTGCATCGACAGCAAGTGGATGGACCACATCGACGACATGGAGATCCTGCGTCAGGGCATCGGACTGGCCGCCTATGGTCAGAGGGATCCGGTGGTGGAATACAAGATGAACGCCTTCGACATGTTTACCTCCATGACCAATGCGGTGAAGGAGGATACGGTCCGTCTTCTCTACCATGTCCATGTGGAGCAGAAGATCGAGAGAGAACAGGTGGCCAAGGTGACGGGAACCAACAAGGACGACACCACGGTGAGAAAGCCCGTTCAGAGAAAGGATGCCAAGATCTATCCCAACGATCCCTGCCCCTGCGGAAGCGGGAAGAAGTACAAACAGTGCCATGGAAGGAAAGTTGCCAATGCTTAAAAAAAAGCTCCCCTTATGGGGAGCTTTTTTTAAAAGATGACATCTACACCATAAAGGATTTGCCGGAAAAGCAGGGATCATGCAGGACCGCCTCCCAGCTCCCGGAAGGGAGCTTATTTACTGATAATCATCTGCTTCCATGACATCCCGCAGTTTCAGCATGGCGGCAAGCTGAGGGATGGTGAGCTCCTGAGGAATGCGGATGTGGAGCTTCACATACAGATCCCCTCTGCCTCCGGCTTTTTTGGGCTGGACCAGTCCCCTTCCGGGAAGACGAAGCCTCTGTTCCGGGCTGGTACCTGCAGGGATGTCGTAGATCTCCTCTCCGGTAAGGGTGGGAACCTTTACCGGTCCTCCCAGTACCAGTGTGTGGTAGTCCACGGTGAGATCCGTAAACAGGTGGTATCCCTGACGGATAAATCCCGGCTTGTCCCGGAGAAGAATGATCACCGCAAAGATCTTGTCCGGATTGCGGACCTTCTGTTCCTCTAAAAAGCTGGTCTCTTCACAGAGCACATCCTCCAGCATGAAAAACTGCCGGTCAAAGGATTCGGCGGGAATCTTTACCCGGAACTTCCATTCCTTCTCCACAAACTTCAACTTTGATGCGGGATCCGGATTGGGCATTCTCTCGGTATAGTAGGCGTCCTTTTCCACTTCCCGCAGGGTTTCCTCCAGTTCCAGCCATACCGCGATGCGGATCGCCTGGGGAGGACACTCCTCTTCCGTTTTGTCCTGCTTTCTTCCCGCCGCGCAGGCTCCGCAGTGACCATCCGCCACATCCGGATCTTTTTCCTGTCTGGCATGATGGCTCTGCCGGTAGGCGTCATGGCCGTAGTAGTGGTACTGCTTTCTCTTTTCCGGATCGGAGAGGACCGAGTAGGCTTCCTGGATTTCCTGAAAGCGGGCCTTGTCTTCTTCGGTACCCGAGGATGAATCCGGATGATACTTTTTGGCCAGCTTCCGGTAGGCGGCCTTGATTTCACTCTGAGTGGCGTCCCGGCCTACCCCCAGAACATCGTAATAATTTCTCATACCCGTCCTTTCTCCGGATCCGCCCTTTGACAGGCATCCAGAAAACTGCAGATCTGTGTATCGGAGACATACTGGTCAATGCCCACACAGGAGACGGAAAGGTTCCCTCCGTTTTCCATTCCCTCCCGGACCAGATCCTCCACTTCCCGGTGGATCTCCGAGTCAGAGGCGGTTTGAAGCCTTACCGGGCTGTACCTGGCGTTTAGAAACACCCCGGGCAGTTTTTCCCGGACCTTCTTTAAGTCCGAAAAAGCGCCCACCTCGGCAAACTCCAGGCCGGAAACTTTGCTGTAACCTTCCACCACATGCTCCATGGTCTTTCCGCAGTGATGGATGCCGAAGTGACCGAAGGCGCAGGAGAGTTTCTGATCATGCTTTAACAGGAACCTTTCATAGAGCTCATTGGAGATCATCTCCACCGAACAGTTGGAGGTGAGGTACACTTCCGGTCTGGTTTTTCGGATCACAGAGGTGACGCCTCCGGAGATGTCAAAAGAGAGCTTTTTAAACCTGCGCCCCACCTGGATGGAAAGCCTGGTAATCTCATCAAGGAGGGGTTCCACCTCCTCCGGAGCCGTGTAGTAAGCCGCCAGGAGATTTTCACCCATGATGTCCAGGGCAATGTTCTGGATGCCCATGAGATTGACATATGTCTCCACGTGACCGTAGTGTGAAATCAGGTAATCGATCTGCCGCTGGGTTTTCTCCCATACCGGGCTGGTATCCAGATCCGGCGCCTGAATCTCCCCGATGGAATCCTCATCCAGGTTCAGGCAGACCACCTGGGGAGAATTATCCGGCTCGTAGATGATGGAACAGCCCATCAGCTGCGAGTGCAGGTATCCGGCTGCCAGCAGATCTGTTCCCAGCAGGGGCCTTTTCTCGGGCTTCTTTTCTCCCAGACCGTACTCTCCGAAGTGATCGTAGAGGGTTCTCCTCATCCGCAGGTCACACTCCATCCGGTATTCGGGGTCATCAAAGAACTCCCGGGTGAAGTCTACAGCAGCATTTTTGTGCCACCAGGAGGGGTGAAAGGTAATGTCGTA
>CAZJYM010000094.1:0-10675 GCA_964550245.1 uncultured Blautia sp.
GAAAATTTAGCCGGATTGTCACAGAAACCCTGAAAAATGTACGAATGCTGCAAAAAAGGACATCTGGCAATTTTCTCCATGGTCTGGTATAATAAGCCGTCCCGGCATTGAAAATACACCGCTTTTAGAGAAAGGATCAGATGGCAGGAAAAAAATACTACGCCGTAAAAAAGGGGCTTGTCCCCGGAATCTACCTCTCCTGGGAGGAGTGTGAGAAGAACGTGAAAGGCTTTCCCGGAGCCTCTTTCAGGGGCTTTGCAACCGAAGAAGAGGCTCAGGCCTTTCTGGCGCCACCCGCCTGTGCGGATGATGAAGATCCCGGTGGGGAGAGAACCGCCGCCTACGTGGACGGCAGCTACATGCCTCCCACCGGGGAGTACTCCTATGGAGTGGTCCTCTTTCATCAGGGGCAGGAGCTTCACTTTTCGGAGAAGTTTACGGATCCGGAAGGAGCCGCCATGAGAAACGTGGCCGGGGAGATCGAGGGTGCCCGAAAAGCCATGGAATACTGCCTCCGGGAGGGAGTAAAGAGCCTGGATCTCTATTACGACTACGAGGGCATCGAAAAATGGTGCACGGGGGAATGGCGGGCCACAAAGAGGAAAACTTTGGAATACCAGTCATTTTATGAGGAAAAGGTCAGGGGTTTCCTGGATGTACACTTCCATAAGGTGGAAGCCCATACGGGAGTCAAGTACAATGAACTGGCGGACTCTCTGGCCAAGCAGGCCTTTGAAGAAGAAGCTTAAAAGGAGCATCAAACCCGTAGGGAATCAGATCATACGCCTCCGCCGGCGGCTCTCCAACTTTCGGTCCCTTCTTCCACATCTCCGGCCAGGCGCTTCCTCTGGGTTTTTCCGGATCAAAGTGAGGTCCCAGCAGATTTTTTAAACTCACGCAAAGTCTCACCGTAACCCGGTTTTCTCCCTTCCGGATGTTCAGAGGCACCGGCTTTACCCCGTTTAAGTTGGCCAGACCCGCAAACTCCCCGTTTACAAAGACAGAAACAGCCCCGGCCTGTACATCCGGTACCAGAAGATCCGCCTCATCTCCCTCTTCTGCCTGGAAGGACGCACTGTAGAGGATGGCTCCCCTGTAGAAGGGATACCCCTGTTCCAGGATGCTTCCGGGCTTTAAGGGGAGTGTCCTGTCCATCACCCAGCGGGAATTCCGGTTGTAGACTCCAAAATCCCCCTTCAGTATCACCGCCTCCAGTTCCATCTCCACATCAAACCTGGGGGCCGTGACAGAGATCCGGTTTTCTCCCGGATGCACCAGCTCCTGAATGTCGTAAAGGCACACCAGCGGATCCAGGAAATGTTCCGCCACCTGCTGCCGGATGGGACTTCCGTTAACCCGGATCTGATACCGGTCCCCGTACTCCACCGCCAGCTTCAGACTCCCGGGCTTAAAGCCTTCTGCAACAAAGAAGTGATACACCGCCTCAAACCCGCTTTCAGGGCCGTAGAAGCGGTTTCTCCCGTAAGTTCTCCTTTGAAACTGCACCTGATTGTCCCAGGGACTGGCCGGAAAGCCCCTCTTCTTAAAGATGGTGCTTCCTGCAAAGATGACGGAGCAGTCTTCCAGCACCTCCCCGTCGATGAAGAGATCACAGTACTCCAGGGGCCAGAGATTCTCCTCATCCGGGCAGATCGAATCGGGGTTAAGTTCTCTCACACAGGGTGACTTTTTCTTTTCCTCTTCCGCCGGGGATGTATTCTCTGTATGACCGATGCAGAAAAGCCTGGACTCTCCCCTTAAAAGCTCCAGAGGAAAGCAGACTCTTCCCTCTTTCACTTCCCCCAGGTTTTTTATGCTTCCATCCCAGGGATTCCACTCTTCGGCAGCGCTTCCTGCAAAGGAGACGACTGTTTTCACATCTTCACTGCTGTGATTGACGAAAAAGTACAGCTCTCTTCCGTCCTCCAGGATTCTCCTGATGCTTTCCACCCCTTCCGGCATCTCCTCCGCCAGGATAAAGGGACGGGGGAGGATGTTCTCAAGGCAGGAAATCAGGGAGGAAACATCCGGAAAGAGGAGGAAATCAGATCTGGAAAAGAGTTTCTCATAAGCCTTCTCATCCCTGCTGCCCGCCACATAGTTCCCGGGCTTTCCTGCACTGAGCACCAGTCCCCCTTCCTCCATAAAGTCCTCCAGCAGCTTCAGGGTGGAGGGAAGCAGATTTTTCATGCATTCATGAAGAATCACCACCTGATAGCCGGATGCTCCAATCTCCAGCCTTCCCTCTCTCACCCGGCCGTGACGCTTCATGATGATCTCATCCCCCAGGTTCAGATCCCACTGTCCCCTCTTCAGCTCTTCTATCATCTCCAGAAAAGGCCTCATATCCGGTTCTTTTGAGAGGATGTTGTTCTCCAGCTGGGAACAGTCCCCGTTCCTGGGACAGAGAAATCCCGTCATGGTGGGATCGATCACCAGGATTCTCTCTTTTCCCCTTCCCTGACTTAAAACGGCGCTCAGTCTTCCCATCCAGTCGTTTAAAACCGTAAACTCCTCCCACCAGGACTGACAGGAATCAAAGGACTGGGGATGATCCCTCTTTCGGGCTCCCACATAAGAGGTGTACACCAGATGGGGACAGATCAGGTTGATCCCGTTTACAAACAGGTAATCCGCAATCCGTTTATAGTCAGTAAGCCCCGAGTCATACCCGCCTGCACCGTAAGCCTCGCATAGCACCCGCTCCCTTCCGAACTGAGAAGCCGCACTTTGCACCTCCAGGAGGGTGATTCCCTGCAGCTCACCGGTTCTGTCCTTTAACCGCCGGGTAAGCAGAAAGTCCACCCCCGGCCAGTCCTGGTATTCAAAACTGGACATGACACCCGGTGAAACCACCGAGTAGAAAGGTTTGGGCCATCCGTCCTCCATGAAGTGGCCCGTATAACGGATCCCCTGCTTCTGACACCAGTCGTGAATGGGTTCCAGAAAGTTTTGGGCCCACAGCTCCTGGGTGACCTCGTAGTAGTCAAAGCGCACCTTCTCGTTGTCATAACCCTCCCAGTCCTCGAAGAGACAGGGAATGCGGGGAATGATGTCATACCCCTTTTTCTGAAAAAATTCCCAGGCAAACCACCGGCTCATGGGAATGGTGCCTTCATTTCCCCACCCGTAGATGGTGCTGCCGGGAATGGCGGGTTCATCGGTAAACACCGCCAGGACGGTATCCCCGAATTCCTCTCCAAAGTGCTGTGCATAAGGGCTGTACACCTTTTCCAGAAAGGTTTCGGCAGTTTCCGGCCGCAGTCTGTCCACGTCCGCAAACCCGGCCAGCCATCCGGCGGTCTGGGAGGGCATCCGGGCAACAACCGCAAAGAAACTTCCCTTTCCTCTCCACTGCTCTTTAGGAAGACCGGTCACATCCTCCCGGAACACCATACGGCCGTTCTCCTTCTCACAGGCCAGGGCCAGGATGAGATCCTCATTTCCCATCCAGTTGGCCTGTTCCTGTCGAAAGTCCATGTCCTCAGATGGAATCACCTGATACCGGAAGGATTCGGAGAGGCAGTCGGGAAGCTCCCGGGATACATGGCCCCCGCCGAAACCGGAAGGGTAGGAGTTTTCATCGTAGATGTTAAGTTTGAGTCCCAGACCTTTGGCGGTCTCCAGGGCCTTACCCCAGGCCTTGAACCAGGCGTCATCCAGGTAGGAGATCTTCATCCCCGGCCGGGGATGGACAAAGGCGCCCCCAAACCCGTGGTTCTTCAGCTCCGTAAGGGATCTGACGATCTCCTCATCCGTCATGGCGGAATTCCACACCCACAGGGGAACTGTTCTGTACTTTGCAGGGGGACTGTTAAAAACAGCTTTGATCGGATCCATGGTCTTTTCCTCCTATGAAAGACATGGTATCACAGGATTCTCCCGGTCACAACAAAAAGAGAGACCCTTTCGGGCATCTGTACAGACACGGGCTTTCATGATATAATAACCCCGCACTTTTTTACAGGAGGTGATTCCTGTGCCGGATGCATCCAACATCTTTAAACTGCACAGTGAATATCAGCCCACCGGGGATCAGCCCCAGGCCATTGAAAAGCTGGTCCAGGGCTTTCGGGAGGGCAACGTGGCCGAGACGCTGCTGGGAGTTACCGGCTCCGGCAAGACCTTCACCATGGCCAACGTGATTCAGGCCCTGAACAAGCCCACCCTGGTGCTGGCCCACAATAAAACCCTGGCAGCTCAGCTGTACGGGGAGTTCAAGGAGTTTTTCCCCGAGAATGCGGTGGAATACTTTGTATCCTACTACGATTACTACCAGCCCGAGGCCTATGTGCCCTCCACGGACACCTACATCGCCAAGGACTCCTCCACCAACGACGAGATCGACAAGCTGCGGCTCTCCGCCACCGCTTCTCTCTCAGAGAGAAGGGATGTGATCATCGTCTCCTCCGTATCCTGCATCTACGGACTGGGATCTCCCAAGGACTACCAGGACATGATGATCTCCCTGCGTCCGGGCATGATCAAGGACCGGGACGATGTGATCCGGGAGCTGATCGACATCCAGTACACCCGCAACGAGATGGACTTCCGCCGGGGCACCTTCCGGGTACGGGGAGATGTGCTGGAGATCTACCCGGCCAACTACACGGACCGGGCTGTGAGGGTGGAGTTTTTCGGGGACGAGATAGAACGAATTACGGATATCGATGTTCTCACCGGGGAGGTAAAGTGTGTGAACACCCATGTGGGAATCTTCCCCGCCTCTCATTACGTGGTGCCCATGGAACAGATCCTGCGGGCCACCGAAAACATTGAAGCGGAACTGGAAGAGCGGGTAGCCTACTTTAAAAGCGAGGACAAGCTGGTGGAAGCCCAGCGGATCGCCGAGAGAACCCGTTTTGACATCGAGATGATGAAGGAGACCGGCTTCTGTTCCGGGATTGAAAACTACTCCCGCCATCTGGCAGGTCTGGCTCCCGGTCAGCCGCCCTACACCCTGATGGACTACTTCGGCAATGACTTTCTCCTGATCATCGATGAATCCCATAAGACCATTCCCCAGGTGGGAGGCATGTACGCCGGGGACCGAAGCCGGAAGAACACCCTGGTGGAGTACGGTTTCCGTCTTCCCTCCGCCCTGGATAACCGCCCTCTAAGCTTTCAGGAGTTTGAAAAGAAGATCGACCAGGTGCTCTTTGTCTCCGCCACCCCGGGAGAATACGAGGCCGAACATGAACTGCTGCGGGCGGAACAGATCATTCGTCCTACCGGGCTTCTGGATCCCAAGGTGGAGGTCAGACCGGTACAGGGACAGATCGACGACCTGGTCAGCGAGATCAACAAAGAGGTGGACAAAAAGAACAAGGTGATGATCACCACCCTCACCAAGCGGATGGCGGAGGATCTCACCGACTACCTGAAGGATGTGGGAATCCGGGTGCGCTATCTTCACTCGGATATCGACACCCTGGAGCGGGCGGAGATCATCCGGGACATGCGGCTGGATGTGTTTGACGTGCTGGTGGGCATCAACCTTCTCCGGGAAGGTCTGGACATCCCGGAGATCACCCTGGTGGCCATCCTGGATGCGGACAAGGAGGGCTTTCTCCGTTCGGAAATCTCCCTCATTCAGACCATCGGCAGAGCGGCCCGCAACAGCGAGGGCCATGTGATCATGTATGCGGATGTGGTGACAGAATCCATGGAGAAGGCCATCGCGGAGACCAACCGCAGAAGAGCCATTCAGGAAGCCTACAATAAAGAGCACAACATCACCCCCACCACCATCAAAAAGGCGGTGCGGGATCTGATCGCCGTGTCCAAAGCCGTGGCGGAAACAGAAAAGAAGATCGAAAAGGATCCGGAATCCATGAACCGCAAGGAACTCACCGAGCTCATCGCCCAGGTGGAAAAGCAGATGAGAGCCGCTGCCGCGGATCTGAACTTCGAACAGGCGGCGGAGCTGCGGGACAAGATGCTGGAGTTAAAGAAAACCCTGCAGGAGATGGGATAAAAAAAATTTCCACCTGTCCGGGACCGGTGGAAATTTCAGTAAACAACAGGGGAGGGATCAGACATCCAGGTCCTCCCCTCTTTTTTTCTCCTTCCCTCCTACGCAGGAGAGGACTTTATACAGCAGCTGATACAGGACATGCGCATCGTCTGTTTCCAGGCCCAGGTGATCCAGGATCCTGGAAGGAATCATCACCGCTTTTTCCTTCAGTCTCTCTCCCTTTCTGGTGAGAGAGATGATCAGGTTCCGCTCATCTCTGGGAGAACGGTTCCGGGTGAGCAGTCCCTTGGATTCCATCTTTTTGAGAAGGGGTGTGAGGGTGCCGGAATCCAGAAACAGCCGTCTCCCCACTTCCTTCACGGTTACCGGCCCACCTTCCCACAGTACCATCATCACCAGATACTGGGTGTAGGTGAGATTGATCTCATCTAAAAAAGGCTTGTACAGTTTAATGACTTCCCTGGAACAGGCATACAGAGGAAAACAAAGCTGATTTTCTAGTTTTAGCACATCGTAAGTATGGTCGCTCATGATAACCTCCTGCTCCCGGCGCATTGCGGAAGCTCTCGCAGCTACATATGAAATTGTCCCAATTCAGTTTAATTATAGGCATTGAAAAGTTTATTGTCAAGATATTTTGGTTTAATTGTATAATTTACTCCAAATATACCTGTAACATTTTAACATTTGATGAATCCTTCCCCCTGATATGTAACAACACATACTGATTTCTTCTTTTACTAAAGGATTTCAATTGTAGCAACTTTTTAAACAGTGCGTTAGGTCCCAACAATAAAACAGCTGCCATGCAAAGCATGGCAGCTGTTTATGGTTAAAGATTTAAAAATTTACGGAAGACTTCACAGTATTTGGCTGCAGTCGGCTGATCCTCCATCTCACAGAAGATTCGCAGGAGGGGTTCAGTCCCCGAAAACCTGGCGCTTACCCAGCCCCCGTTTTCAAAATACACCTTGCAGCCGTCCATGTAGGACACTCTCTCCACGGGGATGTCGAACTCCGGAAGCAGCCGGTCCTTCATCAAAATATCCGTCAGCTCCTGCCTTCTCTCGGTGGGGAACCGCATGGAAGTCTCCTCCATGTAGTTAAAGCCGTAGCGCTGGTGAATCTCCAGGGCCAGTTCGGAGAGTTTCTTTTTGGTGACGGCGATCATCTCCACCAGCAGGGAAGCCGCATAGATGCCGTCCTTGCCGTTGATGTGTCCCTTTACCGTCAGACCTCCGGAAGACTCCCCGCCGATGATGGCTCCCGTCTCCTGCATCTTGGAGGAGATGTACTTAAAGCCCACGGGAACCTCATAGCACACCTGGCCGAAGTCCTCCGCCATCCGGTCCAGCATGTGGGTGGTGGACACGTTCCGAACGGCCGGTCCTCTCCATCCCCTGTACTTCAGCAGATAGTAGTATAAAAGCATCAGGATGTCGTTGGCGGTCAGATACCTTCCCTGGTCGTCGATTACCCCCAGACGGTCCGCATCCCCGTCGGTGGCAATGCCCAGATCGCAGTTCATCTCCTTCACGTAGGTGGCCAGTTCTGTAAGGGAACCCCGGGTGGGAGCGGGCATTCTTCTGCCGAAAAGGGTGTCATGGCTCTCGTGGATCAGGTCGATCTCACAGCGGGCGGTGGAGAGGATGGTCTTCAAGGAGGTCTGGCTCACCCCGTACATGGGATCCAGCACGATGTGAGGTCCCCAGTCCCGGATGGCCTTCATGTCGATCTTGTCGATAATGCTGTCCAGGTATTCATTCAGAGGATTGAATTCCACAACCCATCCCTGTTCCTTCGCCTTCTCGTATTCCAGATGATCGATGGGCCCCTTTGGTTCAATCTCCCGCGCATAGCCCTCAATCTCCCGGGTCTGGTCCTCGCTGGCATCCCGGCCTCCGTAGGTGAACACCTTGAAGCCGTTGTAGATGGCGGGGTTGTGGCTGGCCGTGACCATCATGCCGTAGTGCATGTGGTGTTTTTCCACATAAAACATGATCAGAGGCGTGGGACAGGAGCGGTTTACGAAAAAGCAGCGGATCTTCTCAGCCGCAAAGACCTCGCAGGCCCACTGCACCGCCTCCTTGGAGAGGAAGCGGCGGTCATACCCGATGACGATGCCTTCCCCGTCCACCTGTTCCTTCTTCATTTTTACAGACATGGCTTTGGCCAGAAGCTGGATGTTCTGTCTGGTAAAGCCGTCGCCGATGACGGCTCTCCATCCGCCTGTGCCGAATTCAATCATACCCTTTCTCCTTTCTCTTTCCCCAGGGGGTAAGTCCATGAAATCAGCATACTATGCCGCTTCGTTTCTGTCAATGGACAATCCTCCGCTGTTTTTGCACTATCGTTCGCTTTTTCAAAAAAGTCATCCATAACCAACAGACCACATCTAAAAACCCCCTGACGAAAGTCAGGGGGTTCTAAAGTATCAGTCAGGTTTTTTAATCGCGTTTAACTTCTGGTTTAATTCCAGCTTGGCCTCGGCACTGAAAGCGCTTCCCGCCATCTTCAGCATGTCGCCCAGACGCATCATCCGGGTAAACTCTGCCATGGGGTTGTCATCCCCCTTGGGCGCCATGGAGGCCATGGAACCGCCGCCCTGCATGGCTCCCGCCATGGCTTCCTGTACAATGGGAGCCGTTTGGGGATCTGCCATCAGCACGCTGATCTTGTCGCGGATGGAATAATACCCCTCCGGGTACTTGAAGGCCCGGCGGGCTTCCACCGCGGCGGGATCCTGGAACCAGTTGGCCGCCTGATTGCCCTCGGGCAGATCGTAGGCATAGTTGTGCTCCGCCACTGCATTGAGGGTGATGGTGTTGCCCTCGGCCTCTCCCGCTTTGGCGGTGACAGTGTTGGCACCGTCCTTGAGAGCTACATTTTTAAACACGCAGGCGTGATCTACAGCCTGTAAGGTGCCGGCAGCCTCTCCGTTCACATAGAGGGTAACCTCCGGCTGATTGGTGTAGACGGTGATGTCCCGCTCATCCGGAGCCCGGTCCACAAAGCGCTCTCCGCACACATGAACCATGGGTTTGTCGGTCCAGTAAGCCTGATAAATAAAGAAGGCATCCTTCTTGGTCTTCCGGTCATAGGTCACCAGGCCCTTGTTGTTCCGGCCCTTCACGCCGCCCTCGTCCCGGGCATCCGCTGCAAAGTCAAACATGTTCCAGACATGGGTGGCCCACAGGTAGGGACGGGTGGCAAAGGTCTTCAGCATCTCATGGTGATAATGGCTGGCATACTCTTCGGTGTAGTCATGGTTGTCCGGGAAGGCCGTATGCCACTTGAGGATGTTTTCGGCTCCGTACTCGGAAACGCCCAGGCAGCGGTCGGGATTTAATGCGTGGAACTTGTCCAGCCAGGGACCGTTGTCCTCCACGGCTCCCACGTACCAGCCGAAGTAGTGGTTGTAGCTCAGCACATCGGTGATGTACACGTGCTCGGAATTCATGGGCACCATGGAAACCTCCGCCATGGTGGTCAGGCGGCTGGGATCCAGAGTCTTGGCCAGGGCATTGACCTCACAGAGGTTGCGGTAGAGAGCTTCCGTCTCTCCCGAGATGGTGATCTCGTTGGAGATGCCCCAGAAGAAGATGGAGGGATGGTTGTAGTTCTGCGCCACCAGCTCCTTCATCTGGGAGAGGGTGTTGTCATGGGCTTCCTTTCCGGGGATAAAGCTGCTGATAAAGGGAATCTCCGCCCAGATCACAAAACCGGTATGGTCGCAGAGATCGTAGAAGTACTGGTCATGCTGGTAGTGGGCCAGACGGATGGTGTTGGCACCCACCTCCCGGATCAGGGCAATGTCCTCCTCATGGTCGGCTTTGGCCTGAGCCCAGCCCTTGTCCAGACGGTCCTGATGTCTGGAAACCCCGTGAAGAGGCAGGTTCTTTCCGTTGAGCCAGAATCCGGTGTTGGGATCCACATGGAAGGAACGGTAGCCGTAGGTAACCGTCACCTCATCCACCACCTGTCCTTCCCGGATCAGGGAAGCCTTCAGGCTGTAGCAGCAGGGATCTTCAAGACCGTTCCACAGATGCGGTTCCTTTACCTCCATCTTGACAACGGTGTGGGGTTCGGCGGGAACCTCAGTCTTTTTCACTTCATTTCCGTCTGCGTCTACAATCGCAACGGAAACCGTGCATCCCTTAGCACCCACCGGGAACAGATCCGCCCGGGTCATGCCGTTGCTGCGGGGGGTAACGAAGACGCCGGCGGTACCGTCCTTTAACAGGTCAAAGTGGGCCTCCTCCACCTCGATGAAGCGCACTTCCCGGTACAGCCCTCCGTAGAAGGTGAAGTCCGCATTCTGGGGATAGATGTCGGAGGGAGCATTGGTCACCGTGACGGTGAGCACGTTTCCGGATGCCTTCAGGGCGGGAGTCAGCTCATAGCGGAAGGTGGAAAAACCTCCCTTATGGGTTCCCAGTTCCCGGCCGTTGCAGTAGACCGTGGCCACATGGTTGGCGGCTCCAAACTCAATGAACTGCTTCTTTCCTTCGGTGGGGTCCGGCAGATCGATGAGATAAGTGCCCAGGCCCCGGTGATAGTCACTGCCTCCGTCCTGCCCGTCCAGGGCATTCCAGGTATGGGGAAGGGCCACCGGTGCAAAGGCCTGGCCCTCCAGGGCAAACCTGGCGGAGGTTAATACTTGTGTGGTACGCATGGTAAACTCCTTTCTTTTTCTAT
>CAZJYM010000095.1:0-1979 GCA_964550245.1 uncultured Blautia sp.
CAAAGAAGATTGCGTTAATAATGTCTGCAAACCTTTCTTTGTCCTTGAGGTATACGAGGGATACTACATCCGGCTTTCCCATACATCCACCTCCTTATATCATATTGTTATTTGTGTCGTATCCTTGGATGTATAAGATGTTCAGATGAGCTGTTACCTGCTGCCGAACTTCTGGACACCCCGGATCAGTCAGAAAACTGAGTCGATGGGATTCTTTGGAGCAATTGATCAAATGAAAAATTTTTCGTTTGTCACTTTGATCACATGTTCTCATGTCAAAAGTTAACCATATTTTGGCGTTGGCCATGGAGTGTATTGGTTGATCTTCTATCACATTATGCTGCTTTAGATCCGACTGTTAAACCCATTTAGCAGGAAAATCTGTCATTTGCATATCAGATTTCATATCTCTTCGTTGTCCTGATTTTTCGGAAGCACCACAATACCTCATGCATTCAGATCTTATTCGGTTCCAGAACGGCCGACGGATCTTTTTTCGGACGCCCCCGGGGTCTTTTTGGCCTGTCTTCTTCCGGCTCCTTTATTTTTGGCTTTCTGCCCTTTCTTTTAAGCTCTGACAGGGGGACGGGTGTGGATATGCCAAGCAGTTCCATCTCCTTCATCACACGGTCTGAAACGTTTATCCATCCTACATCACCGCTTGTAGGATTTTCAGGTGCATCAGCCGTTCTCCAGGCTGCGTTCATATCTTCAATCAGGTCGCCGTAGCTCATGTCTTTTAACAGCCCTGACTGCTCGGCTTTATGTATGATCCGGCAGGTGATGATGGAACTGATGAAGTTTACAAAATCACTTCCGGTTACAGCGCAGTCGCCTGTGGAGAGTTCCGTATTCGGTATGCAGCTGGTATACCTGAAGATTCTTCTCATGAACTGCCGGTCTTCATAGCAGCGATATGCTTCCTCAATCTCTATATCCAGATCTGACTCCAGCGTGAGTGTGCTATAGCCGGTTTCGTTTTTCCTGGACTCTGCCGGAGGATTCGAATGATCCTTCTTGTCCTGTACCTCCACGCGGATGTAGAGGAACTTCCCGTCTTCTGTCCTGACCTTCTCTCCGGCAGTGCCGGAGGTGCTGTCTAACTGGCCTGCATACCTGGCAGCTTCTTTCTCTTTTTGCTTAAATGAAATGAAGTAGTGCAGCTTCGGAAACTCCCGGAGATCTTTTCGGGTACCGTTGCCTATAACGGCTTTTTCAAGACCCATATCATCAATGAAGACTGAAAACTGGCCGGGAATGAAACGGCTGCCGGGGATCACCTCCATACAGAGGGGTTCCGCCTGTTCCATGTCATACCCATATAATATGGAAGCTTCTCTGTTGTTTTCGCTTTTCTCCCGGTAAGGGTACGCCAACAGATTCTTTGATTTTCTGCCGCCCTGCAGGGATATTCCGTCAATCATCACATGATGACCTTCCGCCATCGACTCTATCCTGCGCTGATAGAACGCACGGCGCCGGTCCTGATCCGTACCGATGCGTGTAAACAGTTTCTTCACTGAGCTCTCGGACAGTTTAAGGCCGGGGTAGAACTTACAGACGTAGGTCCGATAATAGTAAACGGACATCCTGTCCGGTGAGAGAGAAGGGCAGATGATGCGCAGGATGGCTGCGGCCATGATGGCGTTCGCATCAGATGGAGTGAACACCGAGCGCAGGTCCTTCAGCAAATCCTCTGACAGCGATCTGGCTGTTGCAGCCGTGCCGTATGACAGCTCTGTGGGCATGGGCTTAATGGGTTTGCTCTTCTGCAGGGGAACGAACTTGTGATCAATGATGTGTCCAATGACTTTCCCATTGCGGGGCTGCGGGTTGTGCCCCGGCACATACTTTGTAGAACCCCTCTCCCTTACAGCATAACGGAAAGGAGTGTCCCGGCCGTTGTCATCCACGATGGTGTTTTTGGGTCGTGGAACGGCACGTATATCAGCGGGTACAGACAAAACTACCACCTCCTG
>CAZJYM010000095.1:2079-10587 GCA_964550245.1 uncultured Blautia sp.
TCTGTATTAAAAAAAGCCTTAAGGACATGTCCTTAAGGCTTCTTTTAGTAATTCCAGTCTCCGCTTACCAAAGGCCAGGAAGCGATCTCTCTCATCTCTTCCCCGTTTTTGCGGATCAGCCAGGCAGAGGCGGTGGTTGATTCCTCGGATACGGCGATCAGGTATCCATGGGAGAAAAACATCTTTCGAATCCGGCCGCCAGGAGTCATCAGAGGGGTCTTTTCCGTTCCTTTGCTCCTGTAGACGGTGTTTCCCTCACAGGTGAAGGTGCATCCCCCTCCGGTTACGGAAGTGATTCCGGAGTCTTCCTCTCTGGAGGCATTTCCTTCCCACTCATCGGGAGAGGCAGGGGTGATCTCTCCGGTTTTCAGCTTAAAACACTGCCACTCCGGGGAACCGTAGGAGCGGAAGTAAAGACAGTCCTCACCGCCGGCCAGCGCCGAGATGTCTTTCGTCTCGTAAAGGCAGGTCTTATTATCTCCCTCCAGGTCCATGGAAAAGATTCCCAGAATCACATCCTGTTCGTAGCCGTCCACGATCCGGTGCTCGGTGCCGATGTAGAAGATCTGATCCTTTAAAATCACCGGGCAGTACCCGCTGGAGAGTTCTTCCTCCCCCTTTCCGGAGGTTTTGATCCGGAAGATCCTGTAGTCGGTGGCATCGCTGCCTCCGTAGAGGTTTTTCGTAAAGTACAGATACTTCCCCTTTTTGGAGATGTAGCTGCACTTTCCTTCGGAGAGGAGTTTTTGTTCTCCCGTTGAAATGTCATACCGGTACAGATCTCCTCCCCCGTCACAGCCGAAGGCGCAGTAGAGCTTTTTCCCCGATACGGTGCCCTGGGCGGGAAGGGTAACCTTCCGGGTTGCCGCGGATACGGGCAGGCAGGCAAGGACGATCAGGAGGAGACACAGGAACTTTTTTAATCTTTTTAACATGCCGTTCCCACCGCACACTTGCGGCGGCTGTGGTGCCTTTGTCTTTCCGGTTCGCTGCTTCCCAGCTTCTGCTCCATTCTGTGCTTCAACACCAGGAAGCAGATGCAGTGACAGATTCCGGTCAGAGCCCAGGAGATGGGGTAGGAGATGTACAGAGTCTCCAGGGTGCGGTGCGCGGCAAACACGGTGTAGATCCAGATCACCCGGAAGGCACAGGCTCCGGTGATGGATACCACCATGGGCGGAATGGAAAATCCCATTCCCCGGATGCCCCCTACGAACACGTCCATCATGCCGCAGAGGTAGTAGGTGGTGAAGATGATGTTCATACGGAGCAGACCGTACTCGATCACCTCGGGCTGGGAATTGTAGATCCCAAGCAGAGTTCTGCCGCAGGCCAGGGCTCCGAAGCCCAGCGTGGCTCCGATGAACAGCACCAGTCCCTCACAGTAGAGGATGATGCGGGAGATCCTCTTAAACTGCCTTACACCGTAGTTCTGGCTGGTGAAGCTCAGCGCTGTCTGGTAGAAGGAGTTCATGGCCGTGTAGATAAAACCTTCGATGTTGCTGGCGGCGGTGTTTCCGGCCATGGCCACGGAACCGAAGGAGTTGACGGAGGACTGAATCAGCACGTTGGAGACGGAGAAAACCGCTCCCTGCATCCCGGCGGGGATGCCGATGCTGGCAATGTTTATCAGCTTTTCCTTTACCACCCGCAGTTTCCTTGGATCCAGCCTGTAGTCCCCGTCTGCCTTAATCAGGCAGCGGACCACCAGAAAGGCGGAGATGCACTGAGAGATGCAGGTGGCCAGGGCCACACCCGCCACATCCATGTGGCAGACAATGACGAAGAACAGGTTCATTAAGGCATTGCACACACCGGCGGCAAAGAGGAAGTACAAGGGCCTCCTGGTATCACCGATGGCCCGCAGCACCGCGCTGCCGAAGTTGTAAATCAGCATGGCGGGCATGCCCAGAAAATATACTCGCATGTAGAGGATGGACAGGGGCAGTACGTCCTCCGGGGTTCCCATCAGGGTAAGAAGAGGTTTGGAAAGGCTTACTCCGATCAGGATCAGGATGACGCCGCCCACTGCAGCGACTACCATGGAGGTGTGAACGGTCTCTTCCAGATCCTGTTTGCGCTGGGCCGCGAAATACCTGGCCACCAGCACGTTGGTGCCGATGGAGAGACCGATGAAAAGGTTGACGATCAGGTTGATGAGTGACGAAGTGGAACCCACAGCGGCCAGGGAGTCACTGCCGGCGAAACGGCCCACCACCACGATGTCCGCAGCGTTGAACAGAAGCTGCAGGATACCGGAGAGCATCAGGGGGACGGCATAGACGATGATCTTGGACAGAAGAGGTCCGTTGCACATGTCCATTTCATAGGATTTCACTTCTCGTTTTGAGGGATTCATAGCAGAGTTGTCCTTTCTGAGCCTGTATTCTTTTCACGGCTCAAATTTCACGCCTATCATAGCACGTTTCATTCAGGATGCAAGATTTTTTAATTTCCCTCTCCGACCCCCGGATAAACTAAAAGTGAAATCTTATTATCTCTCAAACCCCTGCTATCATTATTTTTTTAATGTTTTTCATTTTAGCGGGCAAAAATTCCATCCTTTTAATTTTGGTCTTCCCAAAGCCCTGGATACTGCCTTTGGGGATTCCTCCTTTACCTTTTTCATAAATTTTCACAGGAATCCTGTTGTATTTTTTGTGGATTTCGTATAGTATGAACCTGTGGGGTTTGGAAAAGCAGGCAGGGTTTTATGCACACTGACGAAAATTTTGCCTGCATTTTGACTAAAAAAGAAAGTGAGGCGTTTGATCATGGTTCATTCCTTTGTAAAAACCGGCGCCGTGCTGGTTCTGGCGTCAATGGTGGCGCTGTCCTCCCCGGGAATGGTACTGGCATCAGAGGATGTAAATGTGGATCCCATCCCGGACCTGTCCGAGGACTTCATCATGGGGGCGGACATCTCCTCTTTGCCTGCGGAGCTGGCCAGCGGGGTGGTCTATCACGATTTTGAGGGCAATGAGATCCGGGATATCCCGGGCTTTTGCAATCTTCTCGCGGACTGCGGCATCACCCATGTGCGGGTGCGGATCTGGAATGATCCCTTTGACGGGGAAGGAAACGGGTACGGAGGCGGCAACAACGATGCCGAAACGGCTGTCTCCATCGCCGAGGGCTGTGCGGATGCGGGATTAAAGATGCTGCTGGACTTTCACGGCTCTGACTTCTGGGCGGATCCTTCCAAGCAGCAGGCTCCCAAAGCCTGGGAGGAATTTTCCGTAGAAGAAAAGGCATCGGCTTTAGCGGACTTTATCACGGAGACCATCACGGCTGTAAAGGAGACCGGGGCCGTTGTGGACATGGTCCAGGTGGGCAATGAGACCAACGGCGGTTTTGTGGGGGAGACGGATCCGGCTGCCATGTGTACTCTTTTCCAGGCCGGCGTGGATGCGGTTCATGAAGCAGGAGCCAAAGCGGTGATACATTTCACGGATCCCCAGAAGGGCACTCTGATGGACTGGGCCGGTACCCTGGATTCCCAGGGTGTGGACGCCGACATCCTGGCCACCAGCTATTATCCCGCCTATCACGGATCCCTGGAGGATCTGGAAAGTCAGCTCTCCGAGGTAAAATCAACCTACGGCAAGGATGTGCTGGTTGCCGAGTCCAATTACCCATATACCACAGTCGATACGGATTCCGGAGGGGAGACCGTGCTGGAAGGGGAGGACCTGAACTGGCCCTTTACTCCCCAGGGACAGGCCACCTATCTTCGGGAGCTGATTGCGGCAGCAAATGAAGCCGGAGCCCTGGGCTTTTTCTACTGGGAACCCGCCTGGATTACCGTGGGAGACATGACCGGACTGGAAGGGGAAGAGCTGGAAACTCAGCTATCAGCCAACCAGCAGATCTGGGAGCAGTACGGAAGCGGCTGGGCATCCAGCTTTGCCTCCGAGTATGATCCGGATGACGCGGGAGTTTACTACGGAGGCTCTGCCGCCGACAACGTGGCTCTCTTTGACGCTCAGGGAAATCCCCTGCCTGCCCTTCGCATCTGGCAGTATGTCCGTACCGGGGCCCATACGGATACCGTCACCGTAGAGGGAGTGGAGGATGTAACTGTTGAAGCGGTGGTGGGTGAAGATCTGTCCATGCCGGAGACTGTGCCGGTGACCTACAATAACGGCGTCCAGGAGGATCCGGTGACCTGGAATGAGGAGGAAGTCTCGGCCGTGGATACAAGTATGGCCGGAACCTACACGGTTACCGGAACCGTCACCTTTGGTCAGAGCGTTTCAGACGGAACCACGGAGGCACCGGTGCAGGCCACGGTCAATGTGCAGACCTTAAACCTGATTCCGGATGCGGACGCAGCCAGCTTTGAAAAGCCCGACGGCTTCCTGATGGAAGGGGAGGGACTCTTTGACCTTCCCGACGGGGAGACCCCCTATGAGGGGGAGAGCTGCCTGCACTGGTGGCATACCGATCCCCAGACCAGTTCGGTCACCTATCAGGGACCGGTGGAACTTTCCGCCGGGGACTATGTGGCCACCGTTATGGCGCAGGGCATGGCCGGGGATCAGGTCACCCTGGAGGTACTGGATACGGAGGGCAATGTACTCTCCACCGGAGAGCCGGCGGTGATGGCGGACTGGCAGAACTGGCAGCAGTGTGAGACACCCTTCTCCCTGGAGGCGGATACGGCAGTCCAGCTGCGCATCGTCATTCAGATGCAGGCCGGAGGCTGGGGAACCTGCGACTGTCTTGGCATTGCACCTGCAGCCTGAAAGAACTTTTGTATATCCTTATGATTTTTTCCTCCTCCGGGGGTTTTGAGGCTCCCCGGGCTTCCCGCGATCAGGTTTCTCATTGAAAAGAGAGAGCAAATGATGTATGATTGTACGAAACAATAAGCGGAGGCCCTAACAGGGGGTTTCCCAGGGGAGGAAAATGAATTGCTGTTGTTTTCAACCATCTTGAAGATAAATCATCTCCTGAACCGGGAGACGTTCATGGATCTGGTGACAGAGTGGAATCAGGCCGCCAGTCACGCGGAGAACACGGTGCCGGGTCTGGTCTGGAACGGGGAGAAGAGTGCCAGATTCGGATCGGACCGTCTCTCCATTCAGATCATAGATTACTCTGAACAGGACATCATGGCGGTCCGCCATGAGAAGATCACCAGCGATGAGGTGGTCTGGGACACGGATCTGGTGGTGAACTTCCGGGAGAGAAGGATAGCCGTCCGCCTGGACCGCACCTACAGTGAGGATGCCCTGCAGATGGATGCGGATTTCTTTACGCCGCATTTTATCTCCCTTCTCATCGAGCACGGGTACCTGCAGAACGATCAGGAGATCCCGGTGCTGCGAACACCCATGCGGATCACGGACGCTGACCTGGAGATCCTGCAGAACGTGCTGGAAAACCAGGGATACTATGAACTGCCGGTGGTGTATGTGGCCAAGGACTTCCATGACCGGGATCCCCTAAGCATCCTCTGGCTGGCTTCCAGGTTAAAGGGTGTGGCCCATGTGGTGGCGGAGGAGAGCAAGGCCGCCTGCAAAAAGTGCAATGAGTACTGTGGGGAGACCGCCGAGGAGTTCGGGGCGGTGAGGATATATTACCCCTCTGCGGGGGTGGCCAGAAAAAGGTTTCTCTACCGAAGCCCTACGGGAAATGTGGATGTGCGGCTGGAAAAGGTGGTCCGCAACGTGATCCTCTACTGGAATTCCCAGCGGATGGACATACTCTACACCTGGCAGGGGGTGAACAATGCGGTGCTTACCGCCAGCCTCCACAGCCAGATGCTAAAGAGCCAGGCCGCGGAAAACGCCAAGCTAAATGCTGAAAATGCCAAGCAGAACGCGGAAAACGAGATGAATCAGCTCTACGACGTGTTCGAGGAGGACATGAAGAACCTGGAGAAAAGGCTGGATGAGCTCACCCGGGCCAATGAGATCCTGCAGGTGGAAAACAGCAGCCTGCGGGCCAAGATCAGCGCGGTGGACTCCATGCCCGTGATCTATCAGGGTGAGGAGGAGGATCTGTACCCGGATGAGATCAAGGACACTTTGCTGGGCATCCTGACAGATGCGCTTAATCACACGGAAAACGGCACCCGCCGCCATGACATCCTGGAGGATGTGCTGGACAACAACCTGTATCAGCATCTGGGAGAACAGAGAAAACAGCGCATCAAAAAGATGTTCAAAGGCTACAAGTACCTGACGGGAGCCATGAAACAGGAGCTTGTCAACATGGGCTTCCAGATCACCGAGGACGGAAAGCACTACAAGGTCACCTACAAGGAGGAACCCCGATACATGGTCACCATAGGAAAGACGCCCAGCGACAGCCGGGCGGGCATGAACAATGCGGCGGCCATTAACAAGATAATGCTTTAACCCATGTAAAAAAGCCCGCAGCCGCGGGCTTTTTTACATGGGAATCCAAATGATTCACTGCTGGGAATCCAAATGATTCACTGCATCAGAAGGGATTACGGATTGTACAAAGTTTGGAAATGTGCTATGATGAACCTGCTTTTAGAAGAAGAAGAAAAGGAGGAAATGTGCTATGCTGACCCAAAATATTGTCTTCGTGGAGAACAAACCGGGAAGCCTGGAAAAGGTAACCCGGATCATTTCACGCAGCGGCATTAACATATATGGCTTTGCCTGTTTTGACGCCCCGGAGTTTGCCCTGTTCCGCATGGTCTGCGACGATCCGGAAAAGGCAGGTAAAGTCCTTACGGAAAACGGATACATGAACCGCAGCACCAGCGTGGTGGTGGTGGACATGAAGGATGAGACCGGGAGCCTGGATGCTTTCCTGCAGGTGGTGGGAGAGAGCAACATCAACCTGGACTACATCTACACCTCCTATCACCGGACGAGCCAGATCCCGGTGGTGATCATGCAGTGCGAGGAGCTGCTGGTGACGGAGAGCATTCTTCGCAGCAACGGCTTTAAGGTGCTGGACCGGGTGGAGCAGCTGGAACGTTGAGATGGACAGGGAAAGTTTTATCAGAGGCTTAAAGGACGGGGTGCCCATCGGTCTGGGGTATTTTGCCGTGTCCATCGCCTTCGGCATGATGGCGGTGACGGGAGGACTCACGGTCTGGCAGGCGGTGCTGATCTCCCTTACCAACCTCACCTCTGCGGGACAGTTTGCAGGCCTGGAGATCATCATCTCCGGGGGATCCTACTGGGAGATGATCCTTACCCAGCTGGTGATCAACCTCCGGTACTGCCTGATGTCCTTTTCCCTGTCTCAAAAGCTGGTCCGCAACGTGTCCTGGGCTCACCGGTATGTGGTGGCCTTCGGAGTCACCGATGAGATCTTCGGCATCAGTGCGGCCTCGGAAGGGAAGGTAAGCCCCTACTACAACTACGGGGCCATGTGTGTGGCCATTCCCGGCTGGACCCTGGGGACTCTGGTGGGAGCGGTAAGCGGTGGGATCCTTCCCGACTTTATCATCAGCGCTTTGGGAGTAGCCATCTACGGCATGTTTCTGGCGGTGGTGATACCCCCTGCCAAGAAAAACCGGGCGGTGCTGGCAGTGGTGGTGGCCGCCATGGCCGTCAGCAGCCTTTTTGCCTGGGTTCCCGCCCTGCAGAAGGTGTCCTCGGGCTTTGTGATTATCATTACCACGGTGCTGGTAGCGGGAGCAGCCGCCCTGATCTGGCCCGTGGAGGAAGAAAAGGAGGAGAAGGATGAAGGGTAACGTGTACATCTACATCCTGGTGATGGCGGTGGTGACCTATCTGATCCGCATGATTCCCCTGGTGGCCTGGAAGAAGGAGATCAAAAGCCCCTTTGTCAAGTCATTTCTCTATTACGTTCCCTACGCCTGCCTGGCGGGAATGACCTTTCCGGCCATCCTGACCTCCACCTCCAGTGTAATCTCCGGTGCGGTGGGCTTTGCCGCCGCCCTGATTGCCGCCTATAAGGAGAAGAGCCTGGTAACCGTGGCTCTGGTGGCCTGTGCGGCTGTGTTTATCGTGGAACGTTTTCTGTAAGGGAGGAAATATAAGTGGTAAAGTTTCGTTACGAAAAACTGACTCCGGCGGTTACCAGAATCTACGGGCTTACCGGAGAACAGATGTATCTGATTGAGGGGAAGGACAGAGCCGCCCTGGTGGATACCGGATTCGGGGTGGGAAGCCTGAAAAGCCTTGTGGGTACCCTGACGGACAAACCGGTGTCTGTTCTTTTAACCCACGGCCACATCGACCATGCCATGGGAGCCCCGGAGTTTGAGGAAGTGTACATGAATCATAAGGACGACTTCCTCTACAGCTCCCAGTCTTCCCTGGAAGCCAGAAGGGGCGGAGTCTCGGATTCCCCGGACTTTGCTCTGATCGAAGAGGAAGACTATGTCCCCACAAAACCCTGTGACTGCTTTCATGATCTGAAGGACGGGGATGTGTTTGATCTGGGGGGACTCACCCTGCAGGTCTACGCCTGTCCGGGACACACCCCGGGAACCATGGTGATCCTTATCAAGGAAGAGCGCTCCCTGATCACCGGGGATGCCTGCAA
>CAZJYM010000096.1:0-10572 GCA_964550245.1 uncultured Blautia sp.
ATTATAGCAGTAAAAAAACAGTTTGACTAGCGTTTTAGAATTGTCTATAATGACAGTTGTGTATCCATTCGTAGGAACAGTATTTACAGAGAGAGACGATTATGATAAAAAGTATGACAGGCTTCGGCCGTGCCGAGGTGGTGACGGAGGAGCGGAGAATCACCGTGGAGCTCAAATCCGTGAACCACCGGTATCTGGACATGAACATCCGGATGCCGAAAAATCTGATTTTCCTGGAGGGAGCCGTCCGCAACCTTCTCAAAACCTACATGGAGCGGGGCAAGGTGGATGTCTTCATCACCTGGGAGGATTACCGGCTGAATCAGGGATCCTTAAAGTATCACCGGGAGCTGGCCGCGCAATACATGACCTATTTCCGGGAAATCAGTCATGAGTTTGATCTGGACTTTGACATCCGCACTTCCACCCTGGCCCGGTTCCCGGATGTGTTTACCATGGAAGAGCAGTCCGTGGACGAGGAGATGATCTGGAACTGTCTGGAGCAGCCCCTCAAAGAGGCGGCGGAAAGCTTTGTACAGACCCGGATCCGGGAGGGAGACCATCTGAAGAAGGACATCCTGGAAAAGCTGGAAGGCCTGGAGAAAAAGGTAACCCTGGTGCAGGAGAGATCTCCGGAGGTGGTGGCCGCTTACCGGGTAAAGCTGGAGGAAAAGCTTCATGAGCTTCTGGAAGACAACCGGATGGACGAGAACCGGATTGCCGCCGAAGTGGTGATCTTTGCCGACAAGATCTGCAACGATGAGGAGACCGTGCGGCTGATGAGCCATATCGCAGGGATGAGAAAAGTCCTGGAGGAGGACCGGGGCGTGGGCAGGAAGCTGGATTTCATTGCCCAGGAGATGAACCGGGAAGCCAATACCATCCTCTCCAAGTCCAGCGACCTGCAGGTTTCCAATCTCTCCATCGACATCAAGACGGAGATTGAGAAGATCCGGGAGCAGATACAAAATATAGAATAATGACGGCAGTACAGAAAAATTTCAACAAAAGGAGAATTTTGTGGCCAGACTGATCAACATTGGATTCGGAAATATGGTGAATACCCAGAAGATTGTGGCCGTGGTCAGTCCCGACGCGGCGCCGGTTAAGAGGATGGTCCAGGGTGTAAAGGGGACCCGCTCTCTGGTGGACGCCACCCAGGGACGGAAGACCAAGGCGGTGATTGTAACTTCAGATGATTATCTGATCCTTTCCGCATTGCAGCCGGACACCATCGCAAAACGGTTTGGAGAAATCTGTGAATCGGAGGACAAAAGTGAAGGGCATGAGTAAGAGTGGGATTCTGGTGGTTTTTTCCGGGTTTTCCGGAGCGGGAAAGGGATCGGTGATGGATGAGCTTCTGAAGAAGTACGGGCAGTACGCTCTTTCTGTCTCGGTGACCACCCGGCCTCCCAGAAAGGACGAGGTGGAAGGGAAGGACTACTTTTTCCGCAGCGAGGAGGAGTTTGACCGTCTGATTGCCGAAGACGCCTTTTTGGAGTATGCTACCTATGAGGGCCACCGCTACGGCACACCCAGGGCATATGTGGAGAGCATGCTGGCCAGGGAAAAGGATGTGATTCTGGAGATTGAGATCCAGGGCGCCATGAAGATCCGGGAAAGTTTTCCCCAGGCAGTGCTGATCTTTGTGGCCGCTCCCTCCATGGAAGAGGTGGAGAGGCGGATCCGGGCAAGAGGTACCGAGTCCGAGGAGGAGATCCGCTCCAGGATGCGCCGGGCTTCCCAGGAAGCGCAGGGTATGGAGGTCTATGATTATCTGCTGATCAACGACGTGCTGGAGGAGTGTGTGGAGGAACTGCATCACATCATCTGCAGCGAACATGTGAGAACCATGAGAAACCTGGGCCGGGTGGAATCTTTAAAAGAGGAAGCCGGGGCCTATTCCGGGGAGTAAACCTTAAGAAAGGGAGGAATTCATATGATCCATCCATCGTATTCGGAACTGATTCAGGCCATCAACGCCAACAGCGAGGAGGACGACAATACCATCCTGCTCAACAGCCGCTATTCTCTGGTGCTGGCCACCAGCAGAAGAGCCAGGCAGCTCATCGCCGGAAGCGAGCCCCTGATCTCCGGGGCCGGGGGCAAGAAACCGCTGTCCATTGCCATTGAGGAGTTTTATCAGGGAAAGGTGAAGATCGTGCCGGCCTCCCCGGAGGGAGAGACTCCGGAGGAGAACGAAGAGATCACCATCAGTGAGGATGTATAGGGAAAAGGCTGCACTTGCAGCCTTTTCCCATGAAGGGGTTATTACAGACAGGAGTCTGCCATGAAAATATTTTTTGTTTCTCTGGGCTGCGACAAGAACCTCTCGGATTCCGAGGAGATGCTGGGATTATTAAGCGCCGCCGGATACCAGATCGCCGGGGATGAGGAGGAAGCGGATGCGGTGGTGGTAAACACCTGCTGCTTCATCCAGGATGCCCGGGAGGAGAGTGTAGGTACCATCCTGGAGTACGCGGATCTGAAAAAAGCGGGGAGGATCCGGATCTTAATCGTTACCGGATGCATGGCCCAGAAATACCAGCAGGAGATCATGGAGGAGATCCCGGAGGTGGATGCGGTTTTGGGAACCGGCTCCTACGGGGACATCGTGGAGGCAGTGCGGCAGGCCCAAGAGGGAAACCGCTTTGAGGAATACAAAGATCCCGGGGATGTTTCCACTTCCGCCTCGGAGCGGGTTTTCACCACCGGAGGCCACTACGAGTACCTGAAGATCGCCGAGGGCTGCAACCGGCACTGTACCTACTGCATCATCCCCTCTCTCCGGGGACCCTACCGCAGCGTGGAGATGGAGACACTTCTTTTTCAGGCTTCCAAAATGGCGGAGCAGGGAGTGAAGGAACTGATCCTGGTGGCCCAGGAGACCACCCTCTACGGGGTGGATCTCTATGGAAGAAAGATGCTTCACGTACTGTTGGAAAAGCTCTGTCAGATCCGGGGAATCCGCTGGATCCGTCTTCTGTACTGCTACCCGGAGGAGATCTATCCCGATCTGATCCAGGTGATGAAGCGGGAGAAGAAGATCTGTCACTACCTGGACATCCCCATTCAGCACGCCTCTGACCGGATCTTAAAGAGAATGGGACGCAAAACCAGCAAAGCCCAGATCACCCGGATTATCGATGAAATCCGGGAGGAGATCCCCGACATGGTCCTTCGCACCACTCTCATCACCGGGTTTCCCGGAGAGACGGCAGAAGATCATCAGGAGCTTTTAGACTTTGTGGATGAGATGGAGTTTGACCGCCTGGGGGTCTTTGCCTACTCCCGGGAGGAGGGAACCCCTGCGGGAGACATGGAAGATCAGATCCCGGAGGAAGTAAAGGAAAGCCGCCGGGATGAGCTGATGGCTCTCCAGCAGCAGATCTCCCTGGAGAAGGGACAGGACCGCATCGGAGAGGAATACCTGGTTCTCATCGAGGGAAAAGTCTCCGGGGAAGAAGCCTATGTGGGGAGAACCTACTGGGATGCCCCGGACGTGGACGGATATGTCTTCGTGCAGACCGGTGAGACACTGATGACCGGGGACTTTGCCAGAGTGCGGATCACCGGAGCCACCGAGTACGATCTGATAGGAGAATTGTGCGATGAATACACCGAATAAGCTGACGGTCCTGAGAATGATCATGGTTCCCGTCCTGGCGGTATTCATGCTTACCGGCTGGGGAGGGGAGGCCAACCGCTGGATCTCCTTCGCGGTCTTTGCCGGAGCCAGCATGACCGACTGGCTGGACGGGTATCTGGCCAGAAAATACCAGCTGGTGACCAACTTTGGAAAGCTGATGGATCCCCTGGCGGACAAGCTTCTGGTGTGTACCGCTCTGATCTGTCTTCTGGATCTGGGCAGGATTCCCGCCTGGGTGGTGATCATCATCATTGCCCGGGAGTTTATCATCAGCGGCTTCCGTCTGATTGCCGCGGAAAACGGGGTGGTCATCGCCGCCAACTACTGGGGGAAGTTAAAGACCGTATCCCAGATGTTCATGATCCTGGCCCTGATCCTGGATTTCTCCGGACCCATGGATCTGGTGGAACAGGCTCTGATCTGGATCTCGGCCGCCCTGACTCTGATTTCCCTTCTCACCTACCTGGTGCAGAACCGGCAGGTGATTGAGACGAAGTAAGGAGAACCCATGGTTTCAGAACTGATATGTCCCATTTCCCAGGGAGACGTTTATGTCCCGGATGCATTGGGATTTTTGCCGGATTATCTGACTTTTACCGGAGATAAGCCGGAACTTCTTTCCCAGGCTGTCAAAACCGCCCTGGAGCGGTCTGACATCGTGATCCTTCTGGGGGAGCGGGAAAAGCTGATGCAAAGCCTGGATCTGCCCCTGGAAAAGAAGAAAAAGGATAAAAAGCCGGGCAGTGCCCTGATCCTGGAGCGGGATGAGAAAACCCTGGTGGTTCTTCCCGGAAGCATGGAGGAGATGATTCCCGTCTTTCGGGAGGAAGTCGTTCCCGTCCTTCGAAAGAAACAGCCACAGCAGATCTGCACTCAGTGGTTGAAGATCTGCGGGATGGGAGAGAGGGAAGTACGGGAAAAGATCCGGGATCTTTTAGAGGATTATGAAAATCCTTCCATTACCGTAACAAACCGCACCGGAGAGGTAGATATCCGCATTACCGCCCGGGGAGAAAGTGAAAAGGAGTGCCGGAAGGCCTCCAAGCCCCTGGTGCACAGGATCAAGGAGCGCTTTGGAAAGGCCATCTTTGCCGCCGACGAAAAGAAAACCCTGGAGGAGGCGGTGGTGGACATGCTGCGGGATCAGAAGCGCACCCTTTCCCTGGCTGAATCCTGTACGGGGGGAGCCCTCTCTGCCAGGATCGTCAACGTCTCCGGAGCCTCGGAGGTGTTTACCCACGGCTTTGTCACCTACAGCAACCGGGCCAAGAGGAAGTTTCTGGGGGTGAAGAAGTCCACCCTGAAAAAGTGCGGGGCTGTCTCGGAGAAATGTGCGAAGGAGATGGCCAAAGGCTGCCGTTTCGTATCGGGTACGGACATCAGTCTTTCCGTCACCGGCTTTGCAGGACCGGACGGGGGAACGGATGAATACCCGGTGGGCACCGTCTTCATGGGCTGCAGCTACAATGACCGGGAGGTGGTGCGGGAATATCACTTTTCGGGAAGCCGCAGTCAGATCCGGGAACAGGCTGTGGTACAGGGCTTGTGCCTCCTTCGGGAGTGCATGATGGAGGGAGTCCGCAAAAGCGGTTCCTGATTCAAAAAAAGAAACATCTTGACAAGGGTGGTATCTGTCTGTATACTTGCCCTAGATTCATAAGAAAAAGGCCTGGAAGGGAAGAAGTAGTTCAGGATGAGCCATACAGAGAGCAGCCGGATGGTGAGAGGCGCATGGGGAACCTGAGTGAAGCCATCCCGGAGCTGCGCACCGAAAGCATTGTCCAGTAGGCTGTGACGGAAAGAGGCGGCCGTTAAAGCGCCCGTGGTGAAGAGACTTCAGTTTTTTCACCTGCTGAGGCGAAGGATGTGAGTCCTTCGTGAAATTAGGTGGTAACACGGGACCCGGTTCTCGTCCTAACGGACAGGAACCGGGGTTTTTTGATTACAGCGTCAATAGCCTGAGCCCGCTGCGTGCTCGCATGTGAGCGGGCTCAGGCTTATTGACGCCCCCGACATGAGGAAGAAATGGGGATACAGGGGCCCCATGGATTCCGAATGCCGGGAGGATTGTGGAAGCTGCGCAGCAGCGAAACAATCCGTAATCCTTTTTAATTCCCAAGTGATAGCGGAACAATCCGTAATCTATTTGATGCTCAGGTAAGAGAAATTGAGGAGGAAAAAACATGACTTTATGGGAAGAACTGAAAGCCCGGGGCCTCATCGCCCAGGTGACGGACGAGGAGGAGATCAGCCGGATGGTCAATGAGGGACGGGCCGTCTTCTATATCGGCTTTGATCCCACCGCGGACAGCCTGCATGTGGGTCACTTCATGGCCCTGTGTCTCATGAAGCGGCTGCAGATGGCGGGGAATAAGCCCATCGCCCTTCTGGGAGGAGGTACCGGCATGATCGGGGATCCTTCCGGGAGAACGGACATGCGTCCGATGTTGACCGCGGAGACCATAGAGCACAACATCGAGTGCTTTAAAAAGCAGATGGCCCGCTTTATCGACTTTTCCGACGGGAAGGCTTTGATGGTCAACAACGCGGACTGGCTGATGAACCTGAACTACGTGGAACTTTTACGGGAAGTGGGTCCCCATTTCTCCGTAAACCGGATGCTGACGGCAGAGTGCTACAAGCAGAGGATGGAGCGGGGACTCAGCTTCCTGGAATTCAACTACATGATCATGCAGAGCTACGACTTCTACATGCTGTTCCAGAAGTACGGCTGCAACATGCAGTTCGGCGGGGACGACCAGTGGAGCAACATGCTCGGCGGTACGGAACTGATCCGGAGAAAGCTGGGTAAAGATGCCTATGTCATGACCATCACCCTTCTTTTAAACTCGGAGGGCAAAAAGATGGGCAAGACCCAGTCGGGAAGCGTATGGCTGGATCCCGACAAGACCTCACCCTTTGACTTCTTCCAGTACTGGAGAAACGTGAATGACGCGGACGTGATCAAGTGTCTGCGGATGCTCACCTTCCTTCCCCTGGAGGAGATTGAAGAGATGGAGAAGTGGGAAGGCAGCGAGCTCAATAAGGCCAAGGAGGTACTGGCCTACGAGCTGACCGCCCTGGTTCACGGGGAGGAAGAGGCGAAGAAAGCCCGGGAAGGGGCCAGAGCCCTCTTTGCAGTGGGATCTGATACGGAAAACATGCCTTCCACGGTGCTGGAGCCGGAGGACTTCACGGATGGGTCTATTGATCTTATAGGGCTTCTGGTTAAGACCGGGCTGGTGCCCACCCGATCCGAGGGCAGAAGAGCCATCCAGCAGGGCGGCGTCACTCTGGACGGGGAGAAGATCACGGACATCGGGTATGCCCTTACCCGGGAGGATCTGTTAAATCAGAGCCGGGTGCTTCGCAGGGGCAAGAAGAAATATCACAAAGTCAGCGCAAAGTGAGGATAGAGGCAATGAACAGATATGGAGTGAACGAACTTCGTCAGATGTTCCTGGACTTCATGGAGAGCAAGGGACATCTTATTATGAAGAGCTTTTCCCTGGTACCCCAGGGGGATAAGAGCCTTCTTCTTATCAATGCGGGGATGGCTCCCCTGAAACCCTACTTTACCGGAGCGGAGATTCCTCCCAGAAAACGGGTGGCCACCTGCCAGAAGTGCATCCGTACCGGGGATATCGAAAACGTGGGCAAGACCGCCCGCCACGGCACCTTTTTTGAGATGCTGGGAAACTTCTCCTTTGGAGACTACTTTAAAAAGGAAGCTTTGGAGTGGACCTGGGAGTTTCTCACCGAAGTGGTGGGACTGGATCCGGACAGACTCTATCCTTCCGTCTACCTGGATGACGATGAGGCCTTTGATATCTGGAACAAGGACATCGGCATTCCGGCGGAACGGATCTTCCGGTTTGGGAAGGAGGACAACTTCTGGGAGCACGGAGCCGGGCCCTGCGGTCCCTGCTCCGAGGTGTACTATGACCGGGGTGAGAAGTACGGGTGCGGCAAGCCCACCTGTACCGTGGGCTGCGACTGCGACCGCTACATGGAAGTCTGGAACGACGTGTTTACCCAGTTTGAGAATGACGGCAACGGGAACTACACGGAACTGAGCCAGAAGAACATCGACACCGGCATGGGCCTGGAGAGACTGGCGGTGGTGGTGCAGGAGGTGGATTCCATCTTTGACATCGACACCATCTGTGCCCTGCGGGATCTGGTATGCCAGGTGGCCGGCAAGGAATACGGCAAGAATGAGCAGGATGATATCTCCATCCGGCTGATCACGGACCACATCCGTTCGGCTACCTTTATGATTTCCGACGGCATCATGCCCACCAATGAGGGGAGAGGATACGTTCTCCGCCGTCTCATCCGCCGGGCTGCCCGTCACGGAAGGATCCTGGGCATCTCCGGAAACTTCCTGGCCAGACTCAGCGCCATGGTGATCGAGGGATCCAAGGGAGGGTATCCGGAACTGGAGGAGAAAAAGGAGTTTATCTTCAAGGTTCTCACCAATGAGGAGACTCAGTTCCAGAAGACCATTGACCAGGGCCTGCGGATCCTCTCCGACATGGAGGAGGAGATGAAGGCCAAAGGAGAAAAGACACTCTCCGGGGATCAGGCCTTCAAGCTTTACGATACCTACGGATTCCCCCTGGATCTGACCAGGGAGATCCTCTCCGAAAAGGGATACGACATCGACGAGGCCGGCTTTGCCTCCGCCATGGAGGAACAGCGCACCACCGCCCGGCAGGCAAGAGAGGTGACCAACTACATGGGGGCCGATGCCACCGTGTACGATGAGATCGATGCCGCCCTGACCACCACCTTTGTGGGCTATGACACCCTCAAGTGTGATTCCACTGTGACGGTACTCACTTCCCTTACCGAGATTGTACCCTCCCTGATGGAAGGTCAGAGAGGAACCATTATCACGGAAGAGACACCTTTCTACGCCACCATGGGCGGACAGGAGGGAGACCAGGGTGTAATTCACACCGAAAACGGCAGCTTCCGGGTGGAGGATACCATCAAGCTGCGGGGCGGCAAGTTCGGGCATGTGGGCGTGATGGAGTCCGGTCTGATCTCCGTGGGAGATGTGGTAACCCTGGAAGTGAACCCGGTTACCCGGGGACGCACCGCCAAAAACCACAGTGCAACCCATCTGCTTCAGAAGGCTTTACGAAATGTGCTTGGTTCTCATGTGGAACAGAAAGGTTCTCTGGTGACACCCGAGAGACTGCGTTTTGACTTTGCCCACTTCCAGGCCATGACCCCGGAGGAGATTGCCCAGGTGGAAGCCCAGGTGAATGAGGAGATCCGGGCGGGACTCACTGTCAGAACGGATGTGATGGATCTGGAGGATGCCAAGAAGACGGGAGCCATGGCTCTCTTTGGAGAAAAGTATGATCAGAAGGTGCGGGTTGTCTCCATGGGAGACTACTCCCGGGAACTGTGCGGAGGCACCCATGTGACCAGCACGGATACCATCGGCAACTTCAAGATCCTCTCCGAATCCGGCATTGCCGCCGGGGTTCGCCGGATTGAGGCCCTGACCGGAGACGGCGTGCTGGAATACTATAGGAAGCAGGAAGAGATCCTGAATGAGGCCTGTAAGACCTTAAAGACCACTCCCTCTGATCTGGTAAGCCGGATCACCCATCTCCAGGGTGAGTTAAAAGCGGCTCTCAGTGAAAAGGAATCCTTAAAGAGCAGGCTGGCCCAGGGAGCCCTGGGGGATGTGATGGACCAGGTAGTAGAGGTCAAGGGTGTGAAGCTCCTGGCCGCCAAAGTGGAAGGCGTGGACATGAACGGCCTTCGGGATCTGGGAGACCAGTTAAAGAGCCGCCTGGGAGAAGGCGTGGTAGTCCTGGCCGCTGTCAACGGAGACAAGGTGAACTTCCTGGCCATGGTGACGGATTCCGCCCAAAAGGCAGGAGCCCATGCCGGGAACCTGATCCGGGAGGTAGCATCCATCGCCGGAGGCGGCGGAGGCGGCCGGCCGGCCATGGCGCAGGCCGGAGGAAAGAAGCCGGAGAAGGCCGGGGAAGCCATTGCCGCCGCGGCAAAAATCCTGGAGAGACAGCTGAAATAGAAGCCCCCAAAATTTTTGCGAAATGTGTCTGAACAGGTTGACGAACGGGAAAGTTGTTGCTATAATGAATCCGTGCAAGTAAAATACCCGGACAGTTGTATTTTAGCACAATCTACAACTGGAGGGAGGTTGGGTGTGAGTCTATGTCTAATGTTATCGTAAAAGAGAACGAGACTTTGGATAGTGCGCTCCGCAGATTCAAGAGAAGCTGCGCGAAGGCGGGTATTCAGCAGGAGATCCGCAAGAGAGAACACTATGAAAAACCGAGTGTTCGCCGCAAGAAGAAATCCGAAGCCGCAAGAAAACGTAAATATAATTAATTGTGCGCTAAAAACCCTGGTCATGTAGGCCAGGGTTTTTTGCAGGGTAAATGATCTGAAAACAGCTGATGTTTAGCGTAGTTGAGTCTAAATTCAGGAACAGGACGAAATACAGAATGCAGTATCCGTTCTTTTAAAGTTTGTAACATGTACGGAAAAAATCTGTGAAATGATCAGGGCTTTAAAGCGGCATTTCTCCTCTATAGCACCCCAACAGGAGTGCTTGAGAAATTCAATTCAAGTCAAATCTGCCTGATTTAGATCCAAAGATGTCACTTTATTCCCCAAATCGGACGCCCTAATTGTTACATAAAGTTACAAATTTCTTAAATATGTATGAAATTAGAGTCGAATTCTTGACGAAATCGGCGCGGTATGTTAGACTTTGAGAGAAAATAGCGGGAGTGTCTCCGTTTGTCAAAAGCGGGGATTTGCCCGGCCGGCAGCAGGCGTCGGAAATTACCGGGAAGCTCTTGAAGGGGAGCGGTTTCCGAACTGTATGTTGGCAAATGTAACAGAATCTTTAATGTCTTTATTTTCTT
>CAZJYM010000097.1:0-10483 GCA_964550245.1 uncultured Blautia sp.
CCCAGTCCTGCACGTTCTCCAGCCAGTCCCCGAAACGGCCTTTGCCGATGCTTTCGGGGATCCAGTTGATGGTGTTGTTGTTGCGGATCAGGTCCTCCTTTACCGCAGTCATCTTGATGAACCAGGAATCCCTGGCATAATAGATCAACGGCGTATCGCATCTCCAGCAGTGGGGATAGCTGTGCTCAAACTTCGGTGCGTCAAAGAGAAGCTTCCTCTTATCCAGATCCTCCAGGATGGGCATGTCCGCCTTCTTGACGAACATTCCGGCCCAGGGAGTCTCCTGGGTCATCTCTCCCTTTTCGTTTACCAGCTGCACAAAGGCCAGGTCGTAGATTTTTCCCACCCTGGCATCGTCCTCGCCGAAGGCGGGGGCGATGTGCACCACGCCGGTGCCCTCGGTCAGGGTTACATACCCGTCGCAGACCACCACATGGGCTCTTTTGTTCTGTTTCTCCACCAGGGGCTTCTGGAAGTCGTAGAGGGGTTCATACTCCTTGAATTCCAGATCCTTTCCGGAGAAGGTCTCCAGCACCTCGTATGCGGGAGTGTCTTCCTTACCCAGCTTCCCCAGAACCGAATCCAGCAAAGCCTGGGCCATGTAGTAGACGTAGCCGTCGGCAGCCTTTACCTTCGCGTAAGTTTCTGCGGGATTGACGCAGAGTCCCACGTTGGAGGGCAGGGTCCAGGGGGTGGTGGTCCAGGCCAGGATGTAGGCATCCTCGTCCTTTACCTTAAAGCGCACCACGGCGGAGCGCTCCTTCACATCCTTGTAGCCCTGGGCTACCTCATGGCTGGAGAGGGGAGTTCCGCACCGGGGACAGTAGGGCACCACCTTGTATCCCTTGTAGAGAAGACCTTTCTCATAGATCTTCTTTAAGGCCCACCACTCCGACTCGATGTAGTCGTCATGATAGGTCACGTAGGGGTGTTCCATGTCGGCCCAGAAACCCACCGTGCTGGAGAAATCCTCCCACATGGTCTTGTACTGCCACACACTCTCCTTGCAGTGTTTGATAAAGGGTTCCAGACCGTACTCCTCGATCTGTTCCTTGCCGTCCAGTCCCAGCATCTTCTCCACTTCCAGCTCCACGGGAAGGCCGTGGGTATCCCACCCGGCCTTTCTGGGAACCTCGTATCCCTTCATGGTCCGGTACCTGGGGATCATGTCCTTGATCACCCGGGTGAGCACGTGTCCGATGTGGGGCTTTCCGTTGGCGGTAGGCGGTCCGTCGTAAAAGGTGTAAATCGGCCCGCCCTTGCGGATTTCCAGGCTCTTTTCAAAGATATGATTGTCTTTCCAGAACTGCTCGACCTCTTTTTCCCGTTGAACGAAATTCAGGTCTGTATCGACTTTCTGGTACAAAGCGTTTCCCTCCTTTGTTCATACTCCTTTGGGGCTTTTGTAAACCGTACCATTTTACCCCGATATTCACTCAAAATAAAAAAGCCCCCGCCCTGTAAAAGGACGAAAGCAGTTTCTCCAATCGCACCACCTGTTACGAAGGTCCTGTTCCCGGTAACGGGGGAAGGCCGTCTGTTTCTACATGGGGTGTACACCCTTTCGAAACGGAAACTCCGGAGTGATCTTCCTGTTGCAGGCATCGCACCGGGCTTTCACCATCCCCGGCTCGCTGGAGCTCTTTCCGGCAAAGTACTGTCTCCTTCACGGTTTTTACACTGTTGTGCGGTTTCTTGCTTCCGCGTGTTTTAACATTATAAGGTTGTGATTTTGAATCTGTCAAGCTTTTTTTCGAAACTGTCAGAAAATCGGCAAAATCACAAAAATTTAACAGCCCGTCCCGTAGTTTTCACTGATAAATGGTGTTATAATAATCCCTACGCCCCTTTGGAAAGCAGTAAAGCGAGGAAAAAACATGCTGAAAAAACTCAGGAAGCAAACGGCGGTGATTCTGGCTGCCGCTCTTTTGATAAACAGTTCCGTTCCCATACAGGCCTCGGAGGATCCCACCCCCACACCGGATCCCCATACGGCTTACTACTATCAGGAACCGGAGACCAATGACCTTGAAGACTGGCCGGAAGGACCCCTGATCGAGGGGGAATCGGCGGTCTTAATCGATATCAACACCGAGGCCGTGCTGTACGCCAAGAATCCGGACAAACAGCAGTATCCGGCCAGCATCACCAAGATCATGACCGGGCTTCTGGCCTGTGAAAACCTGGACTTCACACAGCAGATCGTCATGAGCGAGAGCGCCGCCTACGGCATCGAACCCGGCAGCTCCTCCATCTACGGGGATACGGGAGAGATCTTTACCCCGGAGCAGGTGATGATGGCCCTGATGCTGGAATCCGCCAACGAGATGGCCTTAATCATCGGGGAGACAATCGACGGCTCTACCAAAAAGTTTGTAGAGAGAATGAATGAGCGGGCCAGAGAACTGGGATGCACGGGAACCCACTTCAACAACCCCAACGGCCTGCCCGATGAAACCCACTACACCACCGCCTCCGACATGGCCAAAATCGCCCGGGCGGCCTGGTTAAATCCCATGTTTCGAAGGTATGTGACCACCGACTACTATGAGATTCCCCCCACCAACGTCCAGAAGGAAACCCGGTATCTTCTCAACCATCACGGGATGATGGAAGGAAAGGAACACTACTATGAGGGCGTGCTGGGAGGAAAAACCGGCTATACGGTGGCAGCCGGCAACACCCTGGTGACCTATGCCAGAAGGGGAGGCCTGACCCTGGCGGCTGTAGTCTTAAACTCCGTAGGAGGAGCCTATGCCGATACCGCAGCCCTGCTGGACTACGGCTTTGCCAGCTTTGAACGCATCAACGTGCGCATCAGCAAAAACCCGGAGCCCGTAAAGATGCTTCCCTGTCTCAAGTATGTACTTAAAGACGGGGGCAACACCTACCCCTTCTACTCCACCCGGGTCTTTTATGCCACGGTGCCCATTGGTACAAAACTTCATCAGCTCACAAGAAAACAGGCCCTTCTCCCCGATGTCGCCGGGATGCCCCGGTTGAAGTCCAAGTATTACTTTAACGGATGGACGGTGGGATGGGCCATGCAGTACCAGCAGGAGATCCTGCGGGATCTCCTGCTGTAGATCTACTTTTTCTTTTTCCGGTTGTGAAAGTTTTCAGCCTTGATGCGGATGCCCTGGGCTTCCTCCTCGGTGACGGTCCGCATGGTCTTGACGGCAAAGAACCGGTCCTCCTCGGTCTGGTGGACCCGGATCTTTCCCTCCACGTACCCGTGCTGCCGGCACTGGGACAGGCTGAAGTAATTGCGGGCACCGCTCTGGAACCAGCGCACCTTTCTTCTTGTGTTCTGCCGGCACAGGGGACAGGAGGTGCTGCAGACCTGCCGGTCCTTTAAGAGTTCATCCCGGTCGGGAAACTCCCGGGAGATGAAGATCATGGATTCCGGGTAGGTCAGGGTGATCTCTTCCTTTTTGGACTTGGGATTCTGATACACATCCAGGGAGTAGTAGGGCTTAAACTGGTCCGGATCCAGCTTTTCCAGCACCCGGGCGGTATAGTGGGCATCCGAGAGAGCCCGGTGGAAGTTTTCGTCTCCGGAAAGCTCCAGGGAGCGGATGGCGTACTCCAGGGATCTGGTCTGATGATCCCCGTCCAGAAACATGGCATAGAGCTTCTGTACGTCGTAGTACTCCACGGGACCGGGAAGCAGGTCCAGCAGGTCGTAGAACTTCATGTTTCTCTGCAGCTCCATCACATCCTGGCAGCCCCAGGTAAAAAACATGCGGTCATCCGTACACCACTCCAGGAAATCCCCGGCGGCGGTCTGAAAGGGAACCCCCTTTTCCAGGTCCCGGAAGTTCACATGGATCACCTCACGGATGCTCTCATGGATCCATTTGTACACCTGGGGCCGGATCAGGCGGTGAAAGCTGTCCACGATCTCCAGCTTTTCATTCAGTTTCACCGCCCCCATCTCGATAATCTCAAAAGGCAGGCGGCGGTTGGAATACTTCTTGCCCTCCGGGCTCTGATTCCATTCCAGATCAAACACAATGTAGTTCATTGGTTCCTTTCCTTAACCGGGATTTTCATCCCCCAGTTCATAAAAAGCCGTAATCAGCTCCTCCTGAAATCCTGCGGCATCGGCCCCCAGCAAAACAGAGGCATTCATATCCTCCGGCTCATGTTCCCACCAGCGAAGATCACACAGGGCGGTTCCCCGGCCCTTTCCCCAGGAGCAGTCCACGTCCGCAAGGGTTCTCTCCCCGGTAAAAAGACCGGGATGAAGAAGATACACAAACGGTACAGCCCCGTAAATACCGGTCTCTCCTCTGTAGCGGTCGGAGGTGTTCTCCAGGGAGAATCCGGCCAGATCCCCGGCCAGCCTGGCAAAGGGGCTTTTGGACTGACAGAGTTTGAGGATCTGGTTTCTGGTAAGCGTACACCGACTCCCGGCTTCCCGGCCGCAGATCACCAGAGGAATCCCGCTTTGAAACACGATCCCTGCGGCCTCCGGATCCGCATACAGGTGACTCTGTGCCGAAGCGGTCATGCAGGCCCCGCAGGAAAACACGATCTCCCGGATCCGCATGGCATCCTCCGGAAAGAGCCGTAAGAGAAGAGCCAGGTTGGTAAGAGTAGATAAAGCGGCAATGGTGGCCTTCTCTCCCCCGGGAAGTTCATTTAAAACCCGGTGTAAAAAGAGTACCCCCTGTTCCTTTTGGGCCTCCTCCAGAGATCCCTCCAGGGAGGAAGGTCCGGGTATCTCCATCTCCAGGGGCTCCCGCACCAGGGGAACACCGGATCCTGCGGCCACCGGAACGGAAAGCCCCAGGAAATGTAAAAGTCCCAGAACACGTCTGGTGACATCCTTCACTTTTCCGTCCGTACTGCCGGTAATCACAGCCAGAATGTCAAAGGATTCCCTTCTGGCAGCCAGGTAGATCAGGCCGATCTCCTGATCCCGGCCCGGGCCGCAGTCTATGATCAGCTTTTCTTTTTTCATACAGTCCCTCCAGGGCAGGCCGGATCCGATATCACATCAGAGTATATCAAATCCTTCGCCCTCTTTCAACTTTCCACAGGAAAAGACAGTTCCCCCGGGGGGAACTGTCTTTTTTATTCTGATTCGTCCGCAACAACATCCTCAGAGGTGTCCTCTTCCACTGCAGGTTCCGTATCCTCTGTACCGGTATCCTCTGCAGTATCCATATCCTCCTCCGAGTTCCCGGAAAACTCCGTCACCGCCTCCGGATCATACCCGGCCACCTTGCCGGCGGTTAAAGAGCTGTCCCAGAAGTCGGTGTAGACCGCACTTTGCAGGGAAACTCCCTTGGCGGCCGCCAGTTCGCTCACCGTCACCAGCTTGTATCCCTTTTCAATCAGGTCGGGAATCAGCTTCAGACAGGTCTGTACGGAGGGCTCATGGATGTCGTGCATGAGAATGATGCTGCCGTCGGTCAGATCCCCCTCCATCACCGAGTTGTAGTCCATGGTCACATCCATGTAGCTCCAGTCCAGGGAATCCAGGGACCACATGAAGAAGGGCTTGCCCACCCCGGCCACCACATCCTCCGTCCAGTTGCCGTAGGGAGCCCTGGCCACCGTGGCCGCCTGGCCGCAGGCTTCGATCAGGGCATTGTCCGTCATGGTAAACTGGCTGATCCCGTCCTCTGTGCTCAGGTTGTAGAGGTTGGAGTGATCCCAGGAGTGATTGCCCACTTCACAGCCCAGCTCCAGCATTCTCACCGGAATCTCGGGGTAGAGCTCCACGTTCTGGCCCAGCATGAAAAAGGTGGCATGGGCGTTGTTCTCCTCCAGGCAGTCCAGCAGAGTTTCCGTGTACTGTCCCGGACCGTCGTCAAAGGTCAGGGCCAGCATGGGCCGTTTCATGTCCGGGTTGTAGGATCCGTCCTCGTTAAAGTAGTAGTCCTGGACGCCCAGGGTAACCCACCCGGTCTCGATGTATCCCCTGTCGTCAAAACAGTAGGTGACTCCGTCAATCTCCTGAAACCCGGAGCTGAAGTAGGTGCCGTCCGGGTTCCGGTACCAGCGCCCCTGATCGTCCTCATGCCATCCGGGGGTGAGCTGGGTCACCTTTCCCAGATCGGACGCTCCCCGAAGGGGCTGACGCACCGCTGCGTCCGGATTGGAAACGGCTGTTTTGTTCAAGACTTCCTCCTCTGCCCCTTCGGCTGCGGAGTTATCATTCCCCCGGAGGCGGCCGGCGATGGGAAGAATCACTCCCCGGACCAAAAACACGCCGGCCGCCACCAGGGCCACGGCGCAGACCGCCAGCCGCACGGCCCGCCGTATCAGCATCTGGCGCCTTTTTCTGCGCTTCCGCTCCATCAGTACCCTTTTATCCATCTCCCATATCCCCTCATCCTGCCTGCTGCACTATCCGTGTCAGGGAGAAAATGTCTACAAAACCTGCCGGACCTGCAGATCCGGCGTGGTCAGAATGATGTCTGCTTCCTTTCCCGGGGTGATCGATCCGGTCCGATCATAGATGCCGATGCTCACCGCCGGATTCCGGGTGGCGGCAAAGATAGCCTCGGCAATGGGAATCCCAAAGGAAACCGCCCTTCTCACACACTCAGAAAGACATACGGCGGATCCGGCGATGGTGCCGTCTTCCAGCACTGCCTTTCCGTCCCGCACAGAGACGTCCTGTCCTCCCAGGGTGTAGCGTCCGTTTTCCATGCCTGCCGCCATCATGGAGTCGCTGATTAAGATCACCCGCTCCGGTCCAAAGCCTGCAAAGGTCCAGCGAACCACCGAAGGGTGCACATGTATTCCGTCGCTGATCAGCTCCACCATGCACTCCGGATCATCAAAGGCAGCTCCGGGAAGCCCCGGCTCCCGGTGTCCCAGGGGCGTCATGGCGTTGTAAAGATGAGTCACATGATGAGCTCCCCGGTGGAGAGCCTGCCTGCAGGTCTCATAGTCTGCACCGGTGTGTCCCAGGGAGATGCAGGTCTCACCTTTCAGCTGATCAATAAAGTCCAGCGCCCCGGGCGTATTGGGGGCCAGGGTGACCAGTTTGATTCTGTTTCCCGATACTTCATTCAGTTCCCGGAAAAGGTCCACATCCGGGGGAATGATATACCGGGCTTCATGGGCGCCCCGCTTTTTCTCATCCAGGAAGGGGCCTTCCATGTTTAAGCCGGGGACTTTTGATCCGTCCTGGGTTTTTTCCGCTTCCTTTACGGTGGAAAAGATCTCTCTTAACTTCTCCGGAGAGAGAGCCATGGAAGTGGGACACCAGGAGGTGACGCCGCTTCTCTTTTCAAAGCGCAGGATCTCCTTTAGGCCTTCCGGATCTCCGTCGGAAAAGTCATATCCCACCGCCCCGTGGCTGTGGATGTCGATAAAACCGGGAAGCACCAGCAGGCCCTGCGCATCCAGGACGGTTTTATCACTTACTTTCGATTCACTTCCCACAATCCGGTGGTTTTCCACGTAGACGTCTCTTTGGGAGAAGGTACCGTCCTCCTCAAACACCTGTCCGTTTCTTATGATCATGATTCATATTCCCCGCTGTCCATGGTAGTATCCTCGATGTTCTCGGAAGCCTCATCCTCCGTCACCCCGTTTTCATTGACCCCCACCATGTCGCCGTTGGCCACCAGGTCGGTGATCACCGCATGTTCCACGATGAAGTTTTCCACCCGGATCAGGCCTACGGACTGGTCTACACTTTCCTTGCCATAGGTGTCAATGAGTTCGTTGAGATCCGAAGCCCCGTATTCCTGCATCAGATCCTTCTGGATGTCCAGGCATTCCGGATCGGAAAGGCTAAGACCTTCCGCATCCATAATCCCCTGGACGATCAGGTTTTGCTTGACCACGTACTCGGCATACTGCTGACAGTCCTTTTCAAAGTTTTCCTCGGTGTATCCCTGGGCCTCGATCAGCTCTTCCAGAGTCATCCCTGCCTGAGCGGCATACATCTCGTTGATCTTTTTGTACTGATTGATAAAGTTGTCGATATCCTTCTGGGGATACTCGATCATCTGGGAAGAAGACCAGACCATGTTCCAGGCGGTGCCGGTCAGTTCCGTTTCAGCGCTTTGGGCCGCTTCATCCTCCAGTTGTTTTCGGATCTGAGAGCGGTAGGCCTGCACCGTGGCGGCGGTGGTGTTGTTCTTTACCCACTCCTCGGTGAATTCCGGGGTACGGGCAAAGGACAGAAGGGTGATCTGGAAGTTTACATCCTTTCCGGCCAGAGTCGGTTCATAGTCCTCCGGGAAGGTAAGAGGCACATCCCGGGTCTCTCCCTTTTTCATGCCCACGATGCCGTCCTCGAAGCCGTCGATCATGCTGCCCTCTCCGATTACCAGATCGTAGTTGTTGCCGGTACCTCCCTCAAAGGCTTCTCCGTTCATGGTGCCCACAAAGTTGATGGTCACCTGGTCTCCCACCTGCACGGTCTCGTCTTTCCCGGTCACCTCTTCCCGGTTGGCCTCCAGTTCCATGCGGATCCGCAGGTCCACATCCTCCCGGGTGATCTCCTGCACCGTGCGGGAGAGTTCCAGATCCCGGTAGGGACCCAGGTTGATATAGCTTTGAATGTCCTCTACGGACACCAGCCGGGTATTTCCCACTGCTTCATCCTCCGGCTCCGGGGTGGAGGTCTCCTCCCCGGAGCCGGGATCCTCTTTATTTTGAGCAGTCTCCTCCCCGGAAGTCTCCCCCTCCGGACCTGTACAGGCAGAGAGGGTCAGGGCCATCCCTGCAATCAGGACTCCCAGGACCAGTTTTTTTCTCATGCAGCGTCTCCCTTCTTTCACATCTCGGGAACGGGAACCGGTCTTGCCTTGTCAAAGACCTTCTCCACGTCAAAGAGATCCGAGAGCAGTTCCGGATTGTAGTACATTCTGTATCCGTCCACGTTTCTTCTGCCCATGCGGAAGTAGTTGTCTCCGTACACCTCAAAGTACACGTTGGAGTCCACGTTGCAGAAGTAGTCGTATCCCTGGCTCTTGAGATATTCAAATTTCTCCCCGGAGTAGGTCCGGTCCGCGGTGATGTCCGCACCGAAGGCAAAGACAATGATGTCCGTTCCTCCGATCAGGGGATCCACGTTCTCCTTAAAGCTCTCGGTATCCGCAATGATCCGCTCCATGGAAGCCTCTCCCACGTTTTTATGTCCCCAGGTGTGGCTGGCAAAGATCCAGCCCTCTTCCCGCATGGCATCCGCCACCTTTTTGGCTCCGGCTCTCTCTTCCTCCAGGTCAAAGTCCGGGTGGGCATCCAGCCACTCCACCTTGTCGTCATTGAGATCATCAGGCCTGGTTTCGTAGCTGATATCGGTCCGGTACCCCAGTATTCCGTTATAACCCGTTAAGGCAATGATTCCTTTGGCTCCGTGGTAGGAAAAGTCCGGATGCTTCTCCACAAAGCGGTCGATCAGGGGCACCAGATCATAGTCCCCCACGGAAACGCTTCCGTCTTCCTCCACGTATTCGTTTTTCACCTTTCCCTCATCATCTACGATCAGTTTAGATGCAAACCCGTCTCCCTCCATGTAGTGGTAGTAGCACACATCATCCTGGGAGAGAACAAAGGGGATCTTGCCCGGAGGCAGAAGGATCTTGCCCTTGCTCACAGATCCGTCCTCATTCACCGTTGCCAGATCGTAGAGGCTCACCATCACATAGCCCTTTCTGTACATGATGCGGGTGATCTTATTAAACTCCTCCACGGTGGTCATCATCTGATTGTAGCTGTCTGCGGAAAAGTCTCCGTCAAAGGCCCTGGCCGGATCATGGATAAGGGTATGGTAAAACACATGGGTGACCTGATCCACCGGCCAGGACACACAGGTCTTGCGGATCTGCCGGTATTCCTTCACCGCCGCCTTCATCTCTTCATTCTGGCTGTAGTTTTCACTGTTCTTTAAAAGCTGGATGGCTTCCGTGTAGGAGTACTGGGCTGCCAAAAGCTCTGCCTCCTCCAGCAGTTCCTGATCCTCCGGGGTGGGTTCATACACGGCTTCTTCTGTGACCGGCACAGGCGTCACAATTTCTTCATCCTCGCCTCCCACCCGGTCCACATCCACCTTTCCCGTCTCATCGGAGATATGAATGTTGTAGATCTCCGGTTCCTCCTCCTGCTTAACCAGAGAAGACACCTTCTCCACCAGGGTACTTCCCGCCTTTTTGGCTGCATCCACCACGGACTGCACCGTCTCCGGCTTGATGTATCCCAGATAGATCCCTCCCGCCCCGGCTGCCGCCAGGGCGATGACCAGCAGCAGCACAGTCCAGGCCGCTTTCTGCAGCTTTCTTCTGCGCTTCCTCTTATTAAGCCTCTCCGCCCGGATCTGTCTCCTGGCCTCATAGGCGGCCTGATCCGCTCTCTCCCGCTCTTCCTCTTCTCTCTCTTCTGCGGAGAGATCATGGTCCAGCCCGTTGCCGTTGTCCTTGATCAGATCTTCGGCTTTGGGCTCTTCTTTCTTTTCTTCTTCTGAAGGAGTCTCCTCCTCTTTTTTCTCTTCTTCCGGGGAAGTTTC
>CAZJYM010000098.1:0-2821 GCA_964550245.1 uncultured Blautia sp.
TCCGTGGGACCGGAGGGCAGCATGGGCCGTCCTGCGGAAAAAGGAGGCGGCGGAGGAGTAGAAGTGCTCACCGGAGAAAACTGTGATACTCCCTCCCTGATGGGTGAGGATCCCTGCCCGCTGGATGTGTTCAGCTATCACTACTACAACGGAGTCTCCGAGAGACTGGCCGGAGCCATGCCCAGCATGCACTGGCTTCCCGAGGAGGCCAACGGGGAGGAGTATCTGGCGGTGGCTCCCAACTGTGCCGCAGCCTACGCTCCCATCCGGGACCGCTACTGTCCGGGAGGAGAGATGTGGGTCACCGAATCCGGAGATGCCGGAGGCGGCGGGGATACCTGGGCTTCCACCTACCTGGACGTTCTGCGTACCCTTAACGAGGCCGGAGGTTTCAGCCGGATTACCCGGGGCATTATCTTCCACAACACCCTGACGGCTTCCGACTATGCCTACCTGGACCGGAACAACCATGATCCCCGTCCCAACTACTTCGCGGTCGTGCTCTGGGACCGGCTCATGGGAGAGACGGTGTACGACACGGGAGAGCCGGTTCGAGAGGGTGCCCATGTGTACGCCCACAGCCGGAAGGATGGAAAAGAGGGACTGGTTTACCTGGTGATCAACAACAGCGAGAAGGAGACCACCACGCTGGAGCTTCCCAAAGAGGGAGAGATCTATGTGCTCGCCGGAGAGAACGGCGACAAGCGCTCTTCGGTGATGACTCTTAACGGTCAGCCCTTAAAGCTGGGCCCCGCCTGGGAACTGCCGGATCTGTCCGGAAAGGCCGTTCCTGCCGGAAAGGTGGAGCTGGCGCCTCTTACCTGCGCTTTTGTTGTCCTTTAATGACTGCCGCCTCTTGGGGAGACAGCCCGTAACCCGTTGACAAAGCAGTTAGAAAGGAGAGATTTTTTGTGAGCCAGACAAGAAGTTTACCGGATAAGTATTACGGACCCAACGGTGTTCACCGGGTTCCACTGTGGCGTATTGCAGGATTCGCCCTGAACAATACCGCCACAAACATGTATCTGTTCCTGATGAACTATGTGGCGTACTATCTTACCGGTTTTGTTGGTGTGGCCGTGGTGACAGCCTCCAGTTTCTCCATGTTCATGAGAATCTGGGACGGCGTGACGGATCCCTTCATCGGATTCGCCGTGGACAAGACCAACGGAAAGTTTGGAAAGAACCGGCCCTTTATGATCATCGGCCAGGTGATCCTGTGTGTAACCAGTTTCATTCTGTTTCACATCACGCCCTCGATACCACAGGCTTTGCGGTTCCCCTTCTTCATCGTGGTTTCCGCCGTCTACTACGTGGGCTACACCTTCCAGTGCGTGGTGACCAAGTCCGCTCAGACCTGTCTGACCAACGATCCCAAGCAGAGACCGCTGTTTACCATGTTTGACGGCGCCTACAACACCCTGCTGTTTGCAATGGCGGCTGTGGTCTTCACCAACGTGTCCACCCGCTACGGCGGCTACTATGAGCAGGGCACCTGGAATGTTCTGTGGATCATCACCGCGTGTGTATCCGCAGTGTTTACCATTATCGCCGTGATCTCCATCGCTCCCAAGGACAGAACCGAGTTCTTCGGAACCGGCAAGCCCGTAAAGGTGGGCCTGAAGGATTACTGGGATACCATCAAGGGGAACCGGGCCATCCAGATGCTGATCGTCTCCGCTTCCTCCGACAAGCTGGCCACCTCCATGAGGACCTCCTCCGTGTACATCGTGCTCTTCGGACTGATGGTCGGAAACTACTCCCTGTATGGAACCATGACCAGTCTGACCACCATTCCTTCTACGATCATCTGTATGGTGTTCGTGGCGGGACTGGCCACCACCCTGGGACAGAGAAAGGCCATGCTGATCGGTTCCTGGGGCGGCATTGTACTCAACGTAATGATGATTCTGCTGTGGGTATTTGGTGATCCCACATCCATGAGCAACGCAGACGGCAGCCTGCACTGGGGGTACTTCAGCATCGGGTATATTTTACTGACGATCGCCATAGCCGGCTTCCAGGGAATCTCGGGCAACATCGTTATTCCCATGACAGCCGACTGCGCCGACTACGAGGTGTACCGAACGGGGAAATATGTACCCGGCCTGATGGGGACCCTCTTCTCCCTGGTGGACAAGCTGGTTTCCTCATTTGCGCCTCTCCTTGCCGGTGTGGCCCTGTCAGCCATCGGCTTTAAGGAAGTGCTTCCGGATGCTACTACTACCATGGCGGATCTGAATGCGCCGGGAAGCGTGTACCAGAACATCAATGTGGATGCCCTTCCCGGTGTGGCTCTGTTCCTGGCCTTCGGCGTGGTGATCATCGGACTTCTGTGCAACGTGGTGGCCCTGAAGTTCTATCCTCTGACCAAGGAATACATGGCGGAGATTCAGGACGAGATTGCGGCCATCAAGGCCAAAGCCATGGAAGAAGGCTGATCCCCGGCATGTCCCGAAAAAAGAAGGAAGCGGATCAGGAAGTTTCCATGAAGGAGTTTCTGGATGCCTCCATGGAACTGGAGCAGCTTCGCCGTGAGAACGGCGTGGAGCCGGAGGAAAAAGGCCTGTCCCGCATGGTCTCCCGTTTCTTTGACTGGAGAGCGAACCGGGAAAAGGTTCTGGTGAGCCGGAAAAAGTACCTGCTGGTCATGGTGCTTCTGGGCTGGTGCGGGGGACACCGCTTCATGGCGAAGCAGTATTTCCTGGGAGCCCTTTACCTGGCTTTTTTCTGGACCGGGTTCCCTCTGGCCATGACCATCATTGATCTCCTGACCGTGATCCCCATCCCCCCGGATGAGAACGGGAACATCCTGGTTTGA
>CAZJYM010000098.1:2921-10462 GCA_964550245.1 uncultured Blautia sp.
TCATCCTGGAGAGAGTGGATGGTCCCCCGGTAGTCACTGGGCGTCATCCCCATGTATTTCTTGAAAATCCTGGAGAAATAGTTGAGATCCGGGATCCCGCAGTGCTGGGCAATGGTCTGGATCTGCAGATCCGTGGAGTTTAAGAGGAAGACGCCGTATTCCACCCGCTTCCGGTTCACGTATTCGGTGAGGGAAGTGCCGGTCTCCTTCTTAAAGACGGAGGACAGGTAGCTGGCGCTCACATGCAGGTGGACGGCCTGGGTTTTCAGACTCAGGTCGGCGGTCAGGTCGGAGTTGATCCGCACCAGCACCTTGCGCACCAGAGACGAATATCCCCCCAGGGAATAGTTCTTGACCAGCAGGCAGTACTTCCTTCCCATCTCCCGCACCAGCCGGTAGATCTCCTCATTGGAGGCGGCGTTTTCGATGGAGCGGGCAAACCGGGAGGAAAGGTTGTCGATGTGGACCGGGTGCACATGGCCGTACTCAGCAGCTTTTCTCATCAGGGTATTGGCAATGATGGCATAGTTTTTCAGATCCCGCAGGTTGTTAACGGCCCGGCGTTCCAGATGGGCCTGGGGAAGGGCGCCCAGAAGTCTCTCGGAGATATGGGTTTCTCCATGGCTGACGGCACGCATCAGGGCGTTTTCCGATTCATAGAGCTTTTCCAGGGCTTTCATGGACTGATAGCCGTCATCCGGCTCCCGGTCTCCGGGACGGATGGCCACGGGCTCCAGCCTGGGAAAACTGTAGTCAAACACGTCCTGGAGAGAAAACCTCTCCGTCTCTCCCCAGAGTCTTTCCCCCAGGGTGGTGAGAAGGGCCAGCAGGGGAGAACTGTCCCGGACGATGGGAATGATGCGGAAGATCTTCTCAAACCTGCCCACCAGAGAGGGAGGCAGGCCGTGGCGCTCCGCCATGTGCATGATGTCCTGACGGGTTACTTCATCCTCGGTGAAGGGGCCCACCAGCACATAGACATCCTGCTCATCGGGCAGGCGGAAGAAAAAGTACCGGCAGAAAAAGGGATCCTGAACCCGGTAAACCGTGTCTGCGGCGTGATGCCGGCACAGCCGGAGAAACAGCCGGGTGTAGTTCAGATCCGGCTCCACCAGGGCCCGCAGCCCCAGGTCATAGGCCTCATCCGCCGGCTCCGGCTCCTTCAGATAGGTGATGGCTCCCCGGGACACATCCATGATGTGGCAGGGAATGTGGGAGTTAATGAGTACGTCCCTGAAAAAGAAAAGCTCTGCTTCATGCTGCATCCTTTGTACCTCCAAAAAAGGGCTGGAAAACAAAAAACTCCAGTGGGTTTTTTGCTGTTCCCCTATTATCCCTCATTCAGGGAGAGAAAGCAATGAGAAATCAAACGATACGAGGAGGAAAATATGCGCAACATCATCAACATAAACAGCGGCTGGCGCTTTATCCGTGAAAATGCCGGACTGCCGCAGACACTTCCCACGGACTGGCAGGAAGTAAACCTGCCCCACACCTGGAATGCCATCGACGGCCATGACGGAAACGGCGGCTACTACCGGGGCACCTGCTGGTATGCCAGGGAGTTTGCCACACCCCGTCAGCCTCTCGCTGGAGGAAGAGTCTATGTGGAGATCCTCTCCGCCGGGCAGCAGGCGAGCGTCTATGTAAACGGCACCAAAGTGGTGTACCATGAAGGGGGATATTCCGCATTCCGGGCCGACATCACGGATCTTTGCCGGGATGAGGGAAATCTGCTGGTCGTGGAGTGCAGCAACGAGTACAAGGACAGTGTGTACCCCCAGTCTGCGGACTTCACCTTCTACGGCGGTCTCTACCGGGGCGTAAACCTCATTTCCGTTCCGGATACCCACTTTGACCTGGACTACTATGGAGGTCCCGGCATTCAGGTAACCCCCAAACCTGTAGAAGGGGGAGCCATTTTTGACATCCAGACCTGGGTTACCAACCCGGATGAAAACTTCACCGTCCTTTACTCCATCCAGGATGAGGATGGCCGGGAGGTGGGTGCCGCCGTTCGTCCCGCGGATGATACGGCCGTGACCATCTTTGTGCCGGATGCCGAGCTTTGGAGTATCCGTACTCCCAACCTCTATCATGTGACCGCCACCTTACAGAGAAGAAACGAAGCCTGGGATGAGATCGGTGTGGACGCAGGTGTGAGAAGCTACTCCTGTGATCCCCAGAAGGGCTTTTTCCTCAACGGAGAACAGATCCCGCTGCGGGGTGTGAGCCGTCATCAGGACCAGCTCTATAAAGGCAATGCCCTTACCCGGGAGGATCACTTCCAGGATGCCTTCCTTATTAAAGAGCTGGGAGCCAACACCATCCGTCTGGCCCACTATCAGCATTCTCAGGACTTTTATGATGCCTGCGATCAGCTGGGCTTTATCGTCTGGGCGGAGATCCCCTTTATCAGCGTGTTCAACAAGGATCCGGAAGCTCACTTAAACTGCATCAGCCAGATGAAGGAACTGATCATTCAGAACTACAACCATCCCTCCATCTGCTTCTGGGGTGTCTCCAATGAGATCCTCATCGGCGGAATCTCCGAGAAGCTGGTGGAAAACCATAAGGAGCTCAATGCTCTCTGCCATGAACTGGATCCTACCAGGCTTACCACCATCGCCCATGTGTCCATGACGCCTCTGGACAGTCCTCTGCATCACATCACCGATGTGGAGAGCTACAACCACTACTTCGGCTGGTACGGCGGACACATGGAGGACAACGGCCCCTGGCTTGACAACTTCCATGAGCTTCATCCGGACATCTGTCTGGGACTTTCCGAGTACGGCTGTGAGGGAATTATCACCTACCACGGCTCCAACCCGGCCTGCAAGGACTACAGCGAGGAGTATCAGGCCCTGTACCACGAGCACATGGCCAAAGTGCTGGCGGACCGTCCCTGGATCTGGTCCAGCCATGTCTGGAACATGTTTGACTTCGGCTGTGCCGCCCGGGATGAGGGCGGTGTTTCCGGAAGGAACAACAAGGGCCTGATGACCATGGACAGAAAGACCAGGAAGGACAGCTTCTATGTTTACCAGGCTTACTGGACCGAGGAGCCCATGGTTCACATCTGCGGACGCCGCTATGCCCAGAGAGCCGGGGAGACCACCCAGGTTCGGGTGTACTCCAATCAGCCGGAGGTAACCCTTACCCTCAACGGAGAAAAGGTGGAAACTCTCCAGGCCGAGAAAGTGTTCGTCTTTACCGTGGCCTTAAAGGAAGGCTCAAACATCCTCGTAGCCGAAGCCGGTCCTGCGAAGGACAGCATCACCCTGGAGAAGGTGGAGAAGGAACCGGCCATCTACGTGCTGCCTGAGGTGACCGAGCGTGCCGAGGGTGTGGCCAACTGGTTCAAGCTCTCCGGTGAGCTGGATCTGAAGGCTCCCATGGAATTCCCGGAAGGACGCTACAGTGTACGGGATACCATGGAGGAGATCGCCAAATCCGAGAAAGCCCTGGAGCTGGTAGCGGAAGCCGTGAAGCTGGCCACCAACATGAAGCTGGTCCCCGGTGAGGGCATGTGGGACATGATGAAGTCCATGACGCCTGAATCCGCCATCGGCATGGGCGCAGCCCTGGTTCCCGACGGTTTTTTGGAAAGCCTTAATGCCAGACTGATTGAGATTGAGAAATAATAAGCCCTTTGGGCTTTGGGAGGTCCATGTGCGAGGCACATGGACCTCCTTTTGTGTGTGGGAGAGAAAGAGTAAGAGGAAGTAAAAGGAGAGCAGGGGAGTGAGGAAGTAGAAGAAGCAGGGAGATAGAAGAGGCGGAGAAGGGCAAGAGAGAGGAAAATAATGGTTGATTTTTACCCCGGAGTGTAAGATAATAGGATAATTGAATGACGAAGCAAGGTCTAACAGGCGGCGGGCCTGATACCGCCGGACCACAAGGGAGGTCAGAGATGAAACACAATTTTAAGAAGATCGAAAGCAAGTGGCAGAGAAAGTGGGAGGATGCCAAAATCTTCCGCGCGGAGGACGGGGTGGACAAGCCGAAATTCTACGGCCTGGTGGAATTCCCCTATCCCAGCGGGGCAGGCATGCATGTGGGCCACATCAAGGCCTATTCCAGCATTGAGGTGGTGTCCAGAAAGCGCCGGATGGAGGGCTACAATGTGCTGTTCCCCATCGGGTTTGATGCCTTTGGTCTTCCCACGGAGAACTATGCCATCAAGACGGCCACCCATCCCAGGGTTATCACCGATGAAAACATAGAGCGGTTTACCAAACAGTTAAAGAGCGTGGGCTTCTCCTTTGACTGGGACAGAGTCATCGATACCACCGATGAGGATTATTATAAGTGGACACAGTGGATCTTCCTGAAGATGTTTGAGAAGGGCCTGGTTTACCGGGATAAGGCCTGGGTGAACTACTGTCCCTCCTGCAAGGTGGTTCTCTCCAACGAGGACAGCCAGGGAGGCCTGTGCGACATCTGCCACAGCCAGGTGGTGCAGAAGTCCAAGGATGTGTGGTATCTGCGGATCACTCAGTATGCGGACAAGCTGCTGGAAGGACTGGAGACGGTTTCCTATCCGGAGAACATCAAGCAGCAGCAGATTAACTGGATCGGCCGGTCCACCGGAGCCTTTGTGGACTTTTCCGTTACCGGGATTGAGGACAAGCTGGAGATCTATACCACCCGTCCGGATACCCTTTTCGGAGTCACCTTCATGGTCATCGCTCCGGAGCATCCCCTGATTGACAAACACTCCGACAAGATCACAAACATGGATGCGGTGGAGGCCTACCGCACGGAGTGCAGCAAGAAGACGGAGTTTGAGAGAACCCAGCTGGTGAAGGACAAGACCGGTGTGAAGCTGGAGGGACTGGAAGCCATTAATCCCGTAAACGGCAAGAAGGTTCCCATCTTCATCGCCGACTATGTGATGATGGGCTACGGCACCGGCGCCATCATGGCCGTACCCGCCCATGACCAGAGAGACTATGATTTCGCCAAAACCTTCGGTCTGGACATCATCCAGGTGATCAAGGGCGGAGACATCGAGAAGGAAGCCTATGCGGGAGACGGAGAGATGATCAACTCCGAGTACCTCAACGGCTACACCAACAAGAAGGACTCCATCGCCCGCATGATCGAGGAGCTGGAAAAGAGAGGCATCGGCAGGGGAGGCGTCCAGTACAAGATGAAGGACTGGGCCTTCAACCGTCAGAGGTACTGGGGTGAACCCATCCCCATCATTCACTGCCCCAAATGCGGAGACGTGGCAGTGCCTTATGAGGAGCTTCCTCTGAAACTGCCGCCCGTGGAGAATTTCGCACCGGGCAGCGAGGGTGAATCCCCCCTGGCCAAGATTGATTCCTTTGTAAACTGCAAGTGTCCAAAGTGCGGCGGAGATGCCAGACGGGAGACGGACACCATGCCCCAGTGGGCAGGTTCCTCCTGGTATTTCCTCCGGTATGTGGATCCTCATAACGATAAAGCCCTGGCCGACCCGGAAAAGCTGAACTACTGGATGCCGGTAGACTGGTACAACGGCGGTATGGAGCATGTGACCAGACACCTGATCTACTCCCGGTTCTGGCACCGGTTCCTGTATGATATCGGCGTTGTCAACACTCCCGAGCCCTACGCCAAGCGTTCTGCGCAGGGACTGATCCTGGGCCCCGACGGCGACAAGATGAGCAAGTCCAAGGGCAACGTGATTGATCCTCTGGACATCGTGGAGGAGTACGGGGCTGACACCCTCAGGACCTATGTGCTGTTCATGGGCGACTACGGCGTGGCCACTCCCTGGAGCGACGCCTCTGTAAAGGGCTGCAAGCGTTTCCTGGAAAGAGTGGCGGCTCTCACCGACAGACTTACCGATGAGCCCTCCACTCCCGAGTTCCAGTCCAAGCTTCACAAGACCATCCGCAAGGTATCTGCGGACATCGAGGACATGAAGTTCAACACCGCCATCGCCAGCATGATGACTCTGGTGAACGACATCTATGCCATCGGCAGCATCAACCGGGAGGATCTGACCATCCTCATCAAGCTTCTGTGCCCCTTCGCCCCGCATCTTTGCGAGGAGATCTGGGAGACCATCGGCGGAGAGGGATTCCTGTCCCTGTCCCAGTGGCCGGTATGTGATGAATCCAAGACCGTGGATGCCACCGTGGAGATCGGGGTTCAGGTAAACGGCAAACTTCGGGGCACCGTGGTCATCCCTGCAGACGGGGAGAAGGATCAGGTGCTGGAGATCGCCCTGGCCGATGAGAAGGTGAAGAAGGCCGTGGGAGACAAGAAGATTGTCAAGGAGATCTATGTGCCGGGGAAGATTGTGAACTTCGTAGTGAAGTAAGACCAACATAATAGCATAGACAGCCAACATTAGAGCATAGACGAACATTACAATACAGGCTAAAATTAACATAGACTCACACAACAACATAGACTCACAGAAAGATCCCCCGCCCGGGCGCAGCCCGCGGGGGATCTTTCTGTTTAAGAGAAGGGAGGAGTTGAAATTGGGGGAAAATCATGATAACATCAGATCAGGCACATATTTACCGGTTTTTTTAGAAAGAAGGAAGAACCATGAAAAAAGAGAATGAAAGACGCTTAAGGGAGTGGAGAAAGAGACTTCTGGCATTCCTGATGGCCTTTATCCTCTGCTTTGGAATGGCCGGGGTACTGCCGCTCACCGATGAGACGGCCGTGGAGACAGTCTATGCTGCTTCCACCCTTGGTGCTCCAACCGCCAGTATCCAGACCTCCGGGTATGAAGGCCTGAAAATCTCCTGGAAGAAGGTAAAGGGTGCGGGAAGCTATGTCCTGTTCCGCTCTGCCTCCAAAAACACCGGCTTTAAGAGGATTGCAACCGTCAAGAAGCTGACCTATGTGGACAGCAAGATAGAACAGAACAAAACCTACTATTACAAAGTGCGGGCCAAAAAGGGAGGAAAGACCGGTCCCTGGAGCGGCATTGTATCGGGCTCGGTAAATACCGCCCTGGATCTCTCCGGCGTACCGGCATGGAATGGAGATCCCTATGTAGCCGTACGGGGGAACAAGCCCTCCTTCTCCTCCTGGATGTACACCCAGGCCCGGAAATCCTATGAAACCTACAGCCCGTTAGACAGTGCAGGCCGCTGCGGTCCGGCCGTGGCCAGTGTGGGACGGGATCTGATGCCCACGGAGGAGCGGGGTCCTATCGGATCCGTAAAGCCTACCGGCTGGCATACGGTAAAGTATGACAACATAGACGGCAAGTACCTGTACAACCGGTGTCACCTCATCGGCTATCAGTTAAGCGGAGAGAACGCCAATAACAGAAACCTGATCACCGGTACCCGCTATATGAACGTGGAAGGCATGCTGCCCTTTGAAAACATGGTGGCCGACTACGTAAAGGAGTCCGGAAACCATGTGCTGTACAGGTCCACCCCTGTTTTCCAGGGAAGTGAACTGCTGGCCAGGGGAGTAGAGCTGGAAGCAGCCTCCGTGGAGGATAATGGCGCAGCCATTTCCTTCCATGTGTTTGTGTACAACGTACAGCCGGGCATTACCATCAACTACTCCAA
>CAZJYM010000099.1:0-4675 GCA_964550245.1 uncultured Blautia sp.
CCTTTGGCTCCCTCCTCCTGCCGCTTTAACTCATACTGGCGGCTGCTCATGGTGAGGAGGCGGATGTTGGCACGGCGGAGGATCCGGTCAAAGAAGGCCATCTGCACGTAGGTCTCCAGCTCGATCTTCTGCTTGCCGGTGAGGGTTCCGTTGGCGGTATCCGATAAAGCCTTGATCTGACCGTATTCCTGTTCCACCGCCACCATGGCCTGCTGGCTGTCCTGGACGGATCTGCGGATCCCCCGGTTTACGTTGCAGGCGGTGTAGATCTCCTGCCTGTCTCTGGAAACCGTCTCCTTTTTCGCCTCCAGATCTTCCTTTCTCCTTCGGATCTCCTCCTCGGCTTCCAGATCCCCCAGGTTTTCCGCCTGGGAAGAAAGGGAAGTGATGGCGGAGCGCAGGCCCTCCACCTTCAGGGTAAACTCCTGAGCGGCTTTGGCGCTTTGTTCCCGGGCGGCGGTGAGATCCGAAATCTTCTTTTCTCCTCTGGCCTTCTCTTCCAGAAGCTCTTCTCTCGTGGCCCCTCCGGTGCGCTCCTGTCCTTCCCGGATCTCCTTTTCCGCCTGTTCCTTTTCCGTCTGCAGACGGGAGAGCTTCACCAGGGTGTTCTGGATCTCCAGGGAGAGATCGGAGAGTTTCTTCTCCTCTTTGGGGATGTCCTTTTCCAGCTTTTTCTTTTCCCGGCTCCTCTTTTCATTCTCGGAGAGGGCTTCGGTGAGACGTCCTTCCTCCTCGGAGAGAAGCGTTAAGGCTCTCTTAGCTTTGGGGATTCCCTCCGGCAGATTCTCTTCCTCCGGAAGGAAAGCGGTACCCTCCTGAAGTTTTTCCAGCTTTTCCTGCCTGCGGCTGGTGAGAAGAAGCAGGGAACTCTTTTTCTTTTCCGTCTCCTCCTTCTGCTTTTCCAGGGTATCCCGGGTTTGCTTTTCCTGGCGTTTATATTCCTCCCGGAGAGCGGCTTCCTCCCGGGCTTTCTTTTCCTGCTTTTCCGTTTCCCGTATGGACCTGGAAAGGCGGTCGGTCTCCAGGGCAAGGGCAGAGATCAGTTCCTCTCCCTCTCCGCCAATCCCCTCCGGGATCTGGGAGAGAAGGGCCTGTTCCTTTCCTTCCAGGGAATCCAGGTTTTTGCGGACGGCCTGTTCCTTTTTGCGAAGCTCCTCCGATTCGACAAGACTGTCCTCCAGCTTCTTTGCCGTCTCTTCGGCCCGGGTCTGATTCTGCAGGTTTTCCTTCCGCTTTCCGGGAAGGATCTTTCCCGCCTGCTCCAGGTAGGAAATCAGCTCCTCCGGGCTCTCCCCGGAGAGGGGTTCCATCTCCAGAAGACTCTGAGAGCTTACTGCCGCCGGGGATCCCTCCCGCACCAGCACTTCTCGCTGATCCGCCGCCTTCTGGCTGGCCTGGCGCATGGCAGTCTCCATTCGGGAAAGGTCTTCCTTTTCCCCGTTTAATTCCGATTCCTCCGGCACCTGCTCCGGAAGTGGAGCCGGGTGGGGATGACAGGTGGAACCGCAGACCGGACACTCCTGCCCTTCCACCAGCCTTGTGGCCAGAATCCCCGCCTGGGCATCCAGGTAGAGCTTTTCCAGGGCTCCCACCTTGTCCCGCTTTTCCTCCCAGAGGGCGGAGGAATCCTCATAGGCCTTCTGAGCTTCCCGGTAGAGAGTACCCCTTTTCTTAAGCCGGGTAAGGAGAGTCTTCAGGTCAGCCATGGCCTTTTCCCGTTCCTGGCAGTCCCGGGCCTGCTGCCGGGCCTTAAAGAGAAGTTCCTGCAGATCCCCGTCGATCAGTTCCTGGAGTCTTTTCTGAACGTCTTTTAAGTTCTCCTCTTCCTGTGCCTTTGCCTGCCGGTTTTCCTCCAGGTTCTTCCTTAACTGGCGCAGGGAATCTCTCTTTTCCTTGGCTTCCTTCTTCTCACTCTCCAGCCTGGCAAGGATTACCTCCCGGTCGGAGAACTCCTCTCCTTTCTGCACATAATCCTCCAGGGAGATGCGAAGGGCCTCTTCCTTCTCCTTTTGAGCGGCAAGAAACTTCTCGGTCTTTTCCTCTTCCTTTTGCAGGGTGTCCAGATCCAGCAGGAGTTTTTCCAGCTCGGACTTTCGGGAGGTGACGTTTTCCATCCGCCGGTCCAGACGTTCCTTTTCCTCCCCGGTATCTTTTAAAGATTCCAGGGTTTCCTTCTTTTCCCGGATCTCCTCCTCCAGCCGGGTATGTCTCGCTTCCGCCGCTTCCCGAAGGTCACGGCAGTCCTGCATCTCCTTTTCCTTACTCTGAAGGTTCTGGCGGCTCTTATCCAGCTCGTCCAGCTCTTTTAAGTGCGTCTCCGTCACCTGCAGGAAACGCCGGATCTCATCGCACTCGCCGGCTTCTTCGGCTGCCGTCTGTGCATCTTTTTTTAATTCCTCCAGCCGGGGAAGGGCTTCCTCCAGGGAGGTCCGTTTCTGATTTAAGTCCTCCTCCAGCTTCTTCTTTTGTCCGGCTCTCTCCAGAAGACGGTTTTCCCCCTCGATCTGCACTCCCAGCTGTCTTTCCCTCTCGGTGATGTCCGACAGAAGCATTTCTTCCTGATCCAGAAGGATGTCCAGGATCTCCAGCCCCCGCTGGACGGTTCCCTTAAAGCCGGTTTTCTTTAACTCCTCCAGCTCAGAAGTAAGGGGACTTTGTTCAACGTAGCGGATTCCGGAGAGGTACTGGCTGATGCCGGTGCGGATCTTTTCGTATTCGCTGTTTTTCCGGTTGGCCTCTTCTCTGAGGGCATTTTCAATGTCCTGATAGATCCGGGTGTGAAAGATCTGGCGGAAGATCTCGGATCTCTCCTGGGTGCCGGAAAGCAGCAGCTTCTGGAAATCACCCTGGGCGATCATGGCGATCTGGGTAAACTGCCGGTAGTCCAGTCCGATCAGCTCTGTGACAGCCTTTGTTACATCCCGGGTTTTGCTCACCGGCTGTCTCTCATCCGGATACTCCAAAAGGGCGTCAGCTTTTTGCAGCGTCATCCCCTCTCCCCTTCCCTTGGGACGGGCATACTCCGGGTTTCGGCGGACCTTGTAGCGGTTTCCCTGGTAGAGAAAGGTGAGCTCTACAAAGGTGGGGGTATCACTTTTTGCATACTTGCTTCGAAACATGCCCGATTCCCGCACCTGACCGCTGGCCTCCCCGTAGAGGGCAAAGGTAATGGCGTCAAAGATGGTGGTCTTTCCGGCTCCCGTATCCCCGGTGATGAGATAGAGGCCGCTTTCCCCCAGCTGTTCAAAATCAATCTCCTCGGTGCCGGCATAGGGACCGAAGGCGCTGATCACTAACTTACAGGGCTTCATGACCCGGTTTCCTCCTGAATCTTTTCTATTACGCTTCGAACCAGATCCTCCTGGGACTGACTCATGGGCTGATTGTTCTGCATCTGATAGAATTCCTGAAAGAGTTCCAGCTCCGACTTTTCCTCCACGCTTTCCGGACCCTCCACCCGGGCCTGTTCCCGGGTTCTCTTATTGTCGTACTCCAAAGCCATCAGGTTGGGATAGAATACCCGCAGTCTGGCCATGGCATCCAGCACGTCCTCCTCATCGGTGAGGGTGGCCTGAATGTAGTCCTCCCGGTTGAAGTTCTTATAGAAGTCCAGGGAGGAGAGCTGACTGTAGGTGCCCCGGATCTTTCTCATGTCCCGGCAGGGGATCAGGGGGATGGTACGGATATCGACCACACCTTTTTCATGAAGTTCCACCAGAGTCACCGACTTTTCCTGACCGGCTTCCGAGAAGGAATACTTTAAGGGGGTTCCGCAGTAGCGCACGGTCTCCCTTCCCACGCTCTGGGGACTGTGGATGTGGCCCAGGGCCACGTAGTCGAAGGCATCAAAGAGATCAACGTCCACGTTGTCCAGGCCTCCCACGGACACGTCCTCGGAATCGCAGCGGGCGGCTCCGGTGACAAACTGGTGGGCAACGAGCACGTTTCTCTTATTCCGATCGATATGGAGTCTATCCAGGGCAGCCGCAACTGCCTCCTGGGTGCCGGTCACCTCCAGATCCAGGGCATGGCGGACGATGGAGGGCCGCAGGAAAGGCAGCAGGGTGATGTCCACCTCTCCCCAGGAGTCGGTAAGCGATACCTTTAAAGGATTTCCGTCGTAGAGGGAACACACGTAAACCCCGCTTCTCTCCATCAGTCTGGAGCCGAAGGAGAGGCGTTCCGCGGAGTCATGGTTGCCGCTGATGACAAAGACCGGCAGTCCCAGATCCGCAAGTCCCGTCAAAAAGCCGTCAAAGACCTGCACCGCCTCGGCGGGAGGCACGGGCTTGTCATAGATATCACCGGAGAGGATCACCCCGTCGGGCCTTTCCTCCCGGGCAATCTGCAGTATCCGGTTGAGAATAAACCGCTGATCCTCCAGCATGGAAAACTCATTCACCCGCTTTCCAATGTGGAGATCGGAGGTGTGAAGCAGTTTCATAACAGTCTCCCTTTTTAGATATGAATAAGGTTAAAGCATCCAGGGTTTGGTACTGGATTTATTATATATAATAACCGGGGCAATTACAAGAACTTTCCGCCCCCCGCAGACTGAGAGATCCCCATTTCCTCTACCCGTGATAAAAACCTGCTTTTTGCGGGACTTTAACGACACCGTCAAGTACGGGAAAAAAGCCCCTTTTTCACCTTTTTCCGTTCTTGCGAATCCCGG
>CAZJYM010000099.1:4775-8210 GCA_964550245.1 uncultured Blautia sp.
AAAACGCGGAGTAAGGGGGAATCACCAATGAAGCGTATTCTTTCATATCTGTTGCCATATAAAACCAGCATTGCCCTGGGTTTCCTGGTGAAGGTCACCGGAACGGTGGCAGAACTGCTGCTGCCCTTTCTGCTGACTTACATTCTGGACAACGTGATTGCCGCCCTGGATGTGCAAAGAGTCATCTATTACGGCTTTCTCATGGTGCTCTGCAGCATCGTGGCCTGTGTGGGGAATATCGTGGCCAACCGGATGGCCTCCAAAGTGACGGCGGACTTCTCCCTGGCCATGCGCCGGGACCTGTTCAGAAAGACCATGTATTTCTCCGCCAGAGATACGGATGCCTTCACCATTCCCTCCCTGGAATCCAGGATTACCACCGATACCTACAACGTGCAGAACTTCATCGCCATGATGCAGAGGATGGGAGTTCGGGCTCCTTTCCTCCTTCTGGGGGGAATCATCATCACCCTGGTGATGGACAGGGCCCTGGCCCTGGTGATGATCGCCACCCTGCCTCTGATCGGCATCACGGTCTTTACCATCTCCCGAAGGGGTGTTCCCATGTATGGGGACGTACAGAGATCCCTGGACCAGATGGTGCGGGTGGTGCGGGAGGACGTGCAGGGAATCCGGGTGATCAAGGCACTCTCCAAAAACGAGTATGAAAACCGCCGGTACGACCGGGTGAATGCGGAGCTCTCCAAAAGAGAGATCAAGGTGGGGAAAGTGATGGAGATCGTAAACCCCATCATGACGCTTTTGATGAACCTGGGCATCGCCGGAGTGGTGGCCGTGGCCGCGGTGCGGGTATCCAGAGGTACCTCCTCTCCCGCCACGGTGATCGCCTTCATGCAGTACTTTACCCTGATCTCCATGGCCATGCTGTCCCTTTCCCGGATGTTTGCCATGTACACCCGGTTTGCGGCCTCCGCCAGACGAATCGCCGAGGTGCTGGAAACCCCGGACAGCTTCTACGTGGAAAAGGATAAAACCATAAAGGGTGATGACCACATCTCCTTCCAGGATGTGTCCTTCTCCTACTTTGGAAAGAAAAACAACGTGGAGGGAATTACCTTCTCCATTCCCAGAGGGGGAACCCTGGGCATCATCGGAGCCACCGGAAGCGGCAAGTCCACGGTTGTCAAGCTGCTGCTGCGCTTTTACGATACGGATCTGGGAGAGATCCGCATCTCCGGAAGACGCATCGCCTCCTACACCCGGGAGGAACTCACCTCCCTCTTCGGTGTGGCCCTGCAGAACGACTTTATCTACGCCGATACCATTGTCGAAAATATCCGCTTCGGAAGAGACATCCCCATGGAGGAGGTGATCCGGGCTGCCAAAGTGGCCCAGGCCCACGACTTCATCTCCAAACTTCCGGAGGGGTATGACCACCAGCTCTCCGCCAACGGAACCAACCTCTCGGGAGGACAGCGGCAGCGGATCCTGATCGCCAGAGCCCTGGCGGCCCGTCCGGAGATTCTGATCCTGGATGATTCCTCCTCCGCCCTGGACTACAAGACCGATGCCAGCCTTCGAAAAGCTCTCCGGGAGGAATCCGGAGAGTCCACGGTGATCACCGTGGCCCAGAGGGTGAGCTCCGTCAAGAGCTGTGACCAGATCCTGGTTCTGGATCAGGGCCGCATCATCGGCCGGGGAACCCATGAGGAACTGCTGGAGACCTGTCCCGAGTACAAGGAGATCAGCGACTCTCAGATGGGAGGTGCCTTCGTTGACTAAGCAGAAAAATCCCAACCGCAAAAGAAAAACCGGCATCTTTGTCCGTCTGGCGGGCTATGTGCTGGACCAGTGGAAGCTGTTTTTACCGGCCGTGCTGGTAACCCTGCTCTCCAACCAGCTCTCCTTAATGGGACCCCGGTATTCGGGAGCCGCCATTGATGCCATCGAAAGCGCCGGAGGAGTGGACTTTCCCGTGGTCTGGGAAAATGTCATCCTGATGATCCTGTGTTACGCCGGATCCGCCCTGCTGGCCTACGTTCTGGCGGTGATCATGCTGAACCTAAGTCAGCGCATCATCTACCGGATGAGAAAGCAGGTCTTTGAGAAGCTGAACACCCTGCCGGTGGGATATTTTGACACCCATGCCACCGGAGACATCATCAGCCACATCTCGTATGATATCGATACCATCAACAGCTCCCTGACCAACGACCTGGTGCAGGTGATGACCAGTCTCTACACGGTGATCGGCTCATTGCTGTTCATGTGGCAGATTTCCCGGCCCATGATTTTGATCTTCGTGTTTACGGTTCCCATCTCCTACGTCTTTACCCGCTACCGTTCCCGCAAGGTTCGGCCTCTGTTCCGGGCACGTTCCAAACGGTACGGGGAACTGAACGGCTATGCGGAGGAGATGCTCTCGGGTGTGCGCAGCATCCAGGCCTACGGCCGGGAGGATGTGATCTCCGGACGGTTCAACGTGCACAACGAGGCCGCCATGGACGCCTTTTACAATGCGGAGTACAATGCGGCCCTGCTTTTCCCCAGCATCAACCTGATCAACAACGTGTCCATCTCCATGGTGGCCATCCTGGGAGGCATTCTGTACATGTATTCCCAGAGCGGAAGGATCAGTGAGGGGTCCATGTTTTTTATCACCCTGGGCGGTGTGGCCCAGTTTGTCCAGTACTCACGGAAGTTTGCGGGACCCATCAATGAGTTTTCCAACATCCTCCACGAGTTCCAGTCCGCCTTCTCCGCAGCCGAGCGGGTCTTTGCGGTTCTGGATGAGGATCCGGAGCCGGCGGACGCCCCGGATGCCCTGCCTCTCGGCAAGGTACAGGGAAAAGTGGAGATCGATCACGTCACCTTCGGCTACACCCCGGAAAAGACCATCCTGAAGGATGTGACCGTAAACGCCTCTCCGGGAAAGGTCATCGCCATCGTGGGACCCACGGGAGCCGGAAAGACCACCATCATCAATCTGCTGATGCGCTTTTACGATCCGGTATCCGGAGAGATCCGCATCGATTCCCTGCCCTCCCTGAAGCTGCACCGGGAGGAACTTAGAAAAGCCTTCACGATGGTACTGCAGGATACCTGGCTCTTCCACGGAACCATCTCCGAAAACATCCGCTACGGCCGGGAGAATGCCTCCATGGAGGATGTGAAGGCCGCGGCCAGGGATGCCCGGATTGATACCTACATCGAGAGCCTGCCGGATGGGTATGACACCATCCTCTCCGATGACGGCGTCAACATCTCCCGGGGACAAAGACAGCTGATCACCATCGCCCGGGCCTTCCTCTCCGATGCCCCCATGCTGATCCTGGATGAGGCCACCTCCAACGTGGACTCCCGTACCGAGATCAAGATCCAGGAAGCCATGCGGGAACTGATGCGGGGAAGAACCTGCTTCGTCATCGCCCACCGGCTCTCCACCATCCAGAATGCGGATACCATCCTGGTGGT
>CAZJYM010000099.1:8310-10372 GCA_964550245.1 uncultured Blautia sp.
CCCGCACACAGGATCATGCCCTCGGAGAGCACTCCCGCGATCTTGGCCGCTTTCAGGTTCACCAGCACCATCACCTTCTTGCCCACCAGGTCAGCAGCGCTGTAGCTGCCCCGGATGCCGGAGACGATCTGCATGGTCCTCTCTCCCACCTTTACCTGGCTGCACAGAAGCTTGCTGCTGTTCTTCACGGGTTCACAGGAGAGGACTTCTCCCACCTGGAAGGAAAGCTTTGCAAAGTCCTCCATGGAGATGAGGGGCTTTTCCTCTTTTGGGGGCTCTTCCTCCTCCTGGGCGGGTTCCGACAGGGACTCCAGGTATTCCATCTCCTTGGAGATGTCGATTCTGGGGAAGAGGGCCGGTCCGGTCTGCACGGGAAGGCTTCCGTCCATGGCTCCGAAGGTGTGGATGGTATCCCAGGCCCGGAGATCCTCTCTTTCCAGGATGCCGATCCTTTTGTAGACCTCCAGGGCGGAGGAGGGCATCACGGGCTCCAGGGTGATGGTGGTGATGCGGATGGTCTCTAAAAGATTATAAAGCACGGTGGCCAGACGGTCGGCCTTCGCCTCATCCCGGGCCAGAACCCAGGGCTCCGTCTCGTCGATGTACTTGTTGGCCCGGCTTAAGACCTTCATCACTTCCGTGACCGCATCCTGGATGTGGATGTCGTCCATGCTCTTCTCATAGGAATCGGCCAGAGCGCTGACGGTAGCGATCAGATCCGCATCCTCCGGGGCGCTCTCTCTTCCTGCAGGAAGCACTCCGTTAAAGTACTTCTGGATCATGGCGGTGGTTCTGGAGACCAGGTTGCCGTAGGTGTTGGCCAGGTCCGTATTCATCCTCACCAGCATGCTCTCGTTGTTGAAGGAGAAGTCTCCGCTGAAGGGCATCTCTCTGAGGATGTGATAGCGGACCGCATCTACCCCGTAGCGCTCTCCCAGGATAAAGGGATCCACAATGTTCCCCACGGACTTGCTCATCTTTTTGTCGCCGAAGGTGATCCATCCGTGTCCGTAGATCTTCTTGGGGATGGGAAGATCCAGAGCCATCAGCATTGCCGGCCATACCAGGGAATGGAAACGGACGATCTCCTTGGCCATCACATGGACATCCGCCGGCCAGAAGCGGTCAAAGTCATCATAGGCGCTGTTCTCATATCCCAAGGCAGAGATGTAGTTGGTGAGGGCGTCCACCCACACATAGACCACGTGCTTGTCGTCAAAGTCCACCGGGATTCCCCACTTGAAGCTGGTTCTGGAAACACACAGATCCTCCAGTCCCGTGTTGATGAAGTTGTTCACCATCTCGTGAACCCGGGAACTGGGATTTAAGAAGTCGGTGTTCTCCAGCAGATCTTTAAGCCTGTCTGAGAAGGCGGAGAGCTTAAAGAAATATGCCTCTTCTCTGGAATCGATCACATCTCTTCCGCAGTCCGGACATTTGCCGTTTACCAGCTGGCTCTCCGTCCAGAAGCTCTCACAGGGAGTACAGTACTTCCCTACATACTCTCCCTTGTAAATGTATCCCTTATCATAAAGTTTCCGGAAGATCTTCTGGACTGTCTCCACATGATAGTCATCGGTGGTGCGGATGAACCGGTCATATTTGATGTCCATAAAATCCCACAGCTTTTTAAAGTTGGCCACCACCTCATCCACGTACTCCTTGGGCGTAACCCCCGCTTCCCTGGCCTTCTGCTCGATCTTCTGTCCGTGCTCATCCGTTCCGGTCAGGAACAGCACCTCATACCCTCTGGCCCTCTTGTAGCGGGCAATGGCATCGCAGGCCACGGTGGTATAGCAGTGGCCGATGTGGGGATTGCCGGAAGGGTAGTAAATGGGTGTGGTGATATAAAATTTTTCTTTCATGAATCTGTTCTACCTCCGCTGTACTTCTGATTCACCCCAAAATTCCAAATGTCGGCAGGATTGTCCGGCTTCCAAAGCGCGAAACAATCCGTAATCACCTTTTGAAGCTTGCATCCTGTAAAAAATCATAACATATTTCGGGAGTCTTTTCAAGGGAAGATGGGATTTTACACTGTCCCGGCCGGAAACCGGATCCT
>CAZJYM010000100.1:0-1226 GCA_964550245.1 uncultured Blautia sp.
TGGAAATTGGAACTTATGAAAGACTGCAGGGGGATTGGGACAGTCCGACCCTGCAGTTTCTGGTTTTCGGGCAGTTTCTTAAGGACAAAAGCTCCCTTCGATGTCGCTCCAGTGTTCCTCCGCGTAGTCCAAAAGCCTTATTGCCTGTTCATGAGACATCTCCGGGAAAAACAGGAACATGCTGTGGGAACCGTATTTTTTCACCAGTCGGTCTACATGGCGGATCCAGTCCTCAAATTCTCCGGAATACACTTTGATCCAGAGGGCTTTTCCGGCGGCTCTCGCCCTGTCATAGATCACATCCCAGTCCTCCAGAGTCCCGTCCGGCCCGGCGTCCCCGCTGGTCCACTGGAGTGCGTCGATCTCCTCGATTTCCATCAGCGCGTCCAGGTGGCGGATTGCCTGCGGTCCATCCAGATGATACAGCACAAAGTCCGCATTCCTGGCCTGCTTTCTAAGAGAATCCAGGACAAATTCGCGGAAGGCAGCCGGGGAGATCATGGAGGAGAGATCACACTGGAGTTTGATGGTGCGTCCCGGCCCCCAGATCTGAAAGACGGTATAGGCGCTTCCTCCCTGGGGATCCTTCAAAGCCTGGTAAAAACGGTCATAGTATTCAAAGTACAGATCGTCGATCTGGGAAACCCGCTTTTTGATCTCATCCGGATCTTCGATCATGTCGCAGAGCAGATCCTGTGATCCCCGCAGGGAAGCCAGCGTATCCAGGTTTTCCATCAGGTCCGGGATGTCCACGTAGAAATCATCCCCGGCCAGTTCTTTGCACCGCTTCGCCAGCTGCAGATGCCGGACAAACCAGGGGTTCCTTTCATCAAAACACAGTTCCGGAGCCGTTTCCCAGTCGGAGATGCAGGGTGTAAACCACACCGTGTCCTCCCGGAAGCGGATATCCGAACCCAGGTATGCGGCCAGAGAACCGGGGCCGAAATCGATATCCAGGTTGGGGAAACTCTCGCCCAGAAATTCATGGGTCTCGCAGAACTGCCGGTAGCGGGCAACTATCCGCTCCGGATTCTGATATTTGTCCTCCATGTCCTTCCATTTCAGATCTTCCGGCAGATTGTAATAGAGACCCTGGCAGAGGATGTCCTGACAGCCTCCTTCCACCGGCCTTCCGTCGGAGAAGGGCTCGATCTCGGGCCTTCGCGCGATCACCCGCATCAGAGGACGCCCGGTGTTGCACCTTTTCCAGTAGTTCTCCCATTTCT
>CAZJYM010000100.1:1326-8286 GCA_964550245.1 uncultured Blautia sp.
CACAATGTATTTCTGGCAGAAGATGTAGAGCAGGATCACCGGAGCACAGGTCAGCAGGATATCGGCACAGATCAGATTCCAGGAACGGGAATACTGGCCGAAGAAATTGTAGATCGCCAGCGGCATGGGCCATTTGGTGGTGGAGTTCAGGAAATACAGCGGCATGATAAACTCGTTCCAGGTATTCAGGAAACAAAGCACCGCGGCACTGATCAGCGCCGGCCGCATCAGCGGCAGGACGATGTTGAAAAACAGGCGCAGCGGCCCGCAGCCGTCCATGACAGCCGCCTCATCCAGCTCACGGGGTACTCTCGCCACAAAGCTGTAGAGCAGGAACACCATCAGCGGAATCTGCATGGCGGTGTAGAGCATGATGATGCCCAGCCGTGTGTTGTTCAGCTGCGTCACCTGCATGACCTTCAAAAGAGCCACATAGTTGACCGGGATGACAATTCCCAGGACCAGATACATGTACAGAGCCCGGATGCGTTTGCTGTCGCTGCGGCGGGAGAGCACGTACGCCGCCATCGATGCCAGCAGTACCGTGAGGACGGTGGCGCAGCAGGAATAGAGCATGCTGTTTCCGAAACTGACCGCCAGTTTTCCTTTCTCAATGACGGTGCTGATGTTACTGAGAGTCCACTGCTTCGGAAGAGTCAGGGACAGGGTCAGGGCTTCCTCGTCCGGCTTGAAGGCATTGATCACCACCAGGACCATCGGCACCAGCATGATCAGGGACAGCGACCAGGCCAGGGCGTTTTTCAGAATACTGATCAGCAGACGTTTTCTTCTGGCGCCCATTATTCTTCCACCTCCTCACCCGTCAGGATGCGGATCATAAAGATTCCGATCAGTACCATGAAGACAAACATGACGGAACTGATCGCCGTACCGGTGGAGTACATTCCCAGGGAGAACTGCTTGAAGACCGCCGTATACATCACTTCGGTCACATGACCGGGACCGCCGTTGGTCAGCACATACACGATATCGAAAACTTTCAGCCCGTAAAGCACGTTCAGGACGATGGTCACCGCCAGTGTGGGCCGAAGCAGCGGCAGTGTGATGCGGGCAAATTTGACCCATCCCCCGGCCCCGTCGATGCTGGCCGCTTCATAGTAGTCCGTGGAGATGGAGAGGATGCCCACGATCAGGATGGTCATGATATACCCGGTCCCCCGCCAGATGTCCACCGCCATCACGGACCAGAAGGCGATGTGGCTGTCCGTCAGCCATTTACGCTGCAGGAATTCCAGCCCCAGTTTGCCCAGCATCTCGTTGAGGAGGCCGTTTTTGGGGTTTAAAATGGAGGTGAAAATCAGACCCACCACCAGAATGGACAGCACGGACGGCATGTAGAGCACACCTCTGTGAAAGTTCAAAGCCAGGATCCCTTTGCTCAGGATTACCGCCAGCCCCAGGGCCAGCCCGGTTTTGCAGACTGTCGTCACCACAGTAAAAAGAAGCGTATTGCTGATGTATTTCAGATAGTTCTCATCCGGGCTGAAGATCGTCTGGAAGTTTTTCAGCCCCACAAAATGCAGTTCTTTGGAATACGCGGTCCAGTCCGTGAAGGAGAACCCGATTCCAATGATTCCGGGGAGCACATACAGCACCGTGTAAATGACCAGGGCCCCCACCAGAAAATACCAAGGATAAATTTTTGATTTTTTCACAAAATTCCTCCCAACCAGTTTTTGTAAACTTTACGTGATCTTTTTGTGTACCGGGAGATTTTCCACGTCCGGGTTTTTTAACCTCCGTCTGGCATTTTTGTCCTGTGCGTGGTATGATGGAAGTGTCACTGAAGCGAAAAGTGTTTTGAAAACGCAGGCGGAGGGGTTTGGGATGAAGAAAAGCAAAAGTATCCAGAATATCCTGCGCTCTACGTACTGGATTTTGATGTTTGTGATCCTGCTGGCCGCTTCGCTTCTGTTTGCCGCGATCGAATATGCCGGCATGCGAAAATCTCTGATCGAGCATTTTCAGCGAACCTGTTCCGGGATCTCCCGGGAGGTAAGCGAACAGCTGGATCTGATGAATACGGTCAGCGTCAACATTCTGTACTCTACGCAGCTGAAAGGTGTTTTTCAGCGCTATTTTTCCCAGCAGGATCCCCCTTCCGGAAAGGAACGGCTCTCCCTGGAGACTTCCATGAGCGACCTGCTCTACTCGATCCGCGGCACGAACAATGACATCCGCCAGATCATTCTCTATGATCTGAAGAAAGGCTGCTACTGCACCGGCAATTATACCGGGTATCAGGACCTCTCCGTGACTGAGATGCCCTGGTATGAGGATACCTTCTCCCAGGGCGGGCTCGCCTACTATCCTCCCAGTGCCCCCAATCCGCTGTATTCCAGCAGTTCCGGCGCTGCCCCGACCAGGCTTTACAGTTCGCTCTGCCGGGTGTTTTACGATAACTACCATAAGCCCCTGGGCATCGTCCAGGTCATGCAGTATCAGGACGTGGCCTTTCACTCGGCGATCCATCACGGCAGCACTTATGACATCCGCGTACATATTTACGACGGTCAGGGAAATCTCTCCTATTCCGGAGACGAGGATGCCGCCGGCCATTTTGACTATCTGGAAGCCGCTCTTTCCGGGAAAAGTTCCGTGTTCAATTCCTATACCGGCCGCTGGGAGTACATCTTTACGGCGTCGGTAAGCGGCGGATTTACCACCGTTGTCACGGTAGACCGCATTCAGGCCTTCTTTCCGATCCTGCGGCAGCTCTCCACCATGCTGGTGATCTTTGTGCTTGCCGCTCTGTTCTGCTATTTTATTGCCTGGGGGATGTCCCGGAAACTCAGCAGTCCGCTGGTTTTCATGTATCACTATCTGGATCAGACGGACTTTGCGCACAGATGGGAAGCCCTTCAGATGCCGGATTCTCATGTGCAGGAAATTGACAAGCTGCGGGATTCCCTCAACGAGTTCCGTCAGCGGCAGATGGATTCCATGAATTCCCTGCTGCTGCTGGAAAAACAGAAGACCCGGGCCCAGATCCTGGCGTTCCAGTCCCAGACCAACCCGCACTTTCTCTACAACGCCCTGTCCACGATCCACGCCATGGCGGAGGAGGGAATGACCCGGGAAATCCAGCAGATGTGTCTGAATATCACGGAAATCCTGCGGTATATCTCTTCGGATAAGAACACGCTCTCCACCCTGGAAGAGGAACTGGAGCAGTGCGACCGGTATCTGGACTGTCTGAAGCTGCGCTTCGGCGATTCCCTTTCCTATTCGATCGATGTGCCGGATGAGATGCTGGAACTGATGATTCCCAAACTCTCCATTCAGCTTCTGGTGGAGAATTCCGGAAAGTTTGCCTCCAAAGCGTCCCCTCCCTGGCAGATTCAGATCCAGGGACAGCGCCTGGAGCAGATCTGGATTGTCGAAGTTCTGGACAATGGCCCCGGCTTTTCCCAGGATGCGCTCCAGAGGCTTCACGACCAGATCGAGGAGGTTCACACCAGCGGGCTTTCCCCCAGCCTGGAGCTGAACGGCATGGGCCTTTTGAATATCTATATGCGTTTTTACCTGCTCTACAGGGATGGATTCATTTTTGACGCCGGCACGCAGCCGGGCGCCGGAGCTGTTGTAGTGATCGGAGGGAAGTGCTTATGGCGGACAGACTGAGCAGTTACAATGTCCTGATCGTCGAAGATGAGGAGCTTCTTCTGAAGAGTATTGCCCGTCGCGTCGAAAACCTGGACATGGGTTTCCATGTGGCCGCCCTGTGCCGCAACGGAGAAGAAGCCCTGGAGGTCCTGGCCTCCCAGGACATTCACCTGTGCATTACAGACATCCGGATGCCGGTGATGGACGGGCTGAAGCTGACCCGCATCATCAGCGAAAAGTACCCGGAAACCCGGTCCATTCTCCTGACCGGGTATGCGGAGTTTGAGTATGCCCAGCAGGCGGTCAAGAACCATGTCTCGGAATATCTTCTCAAACCGGTGACGGAGGAAGACCTCTGCGAATCGCTGACGCGGGTCAAACTGGAGCTTGGCAGGCAGTATGAGCTGGAGGAAGACACCCTGGTCTCTTCCCACAATGCGGAGAAAACCATTGAATATGTCTCCCTCTACATGCAGAACCACTATCCGGAGGAGATCGATCTGGCCGGACTCTCGAGGGAGCTGGGGTTCAGCCCTTCTTATTTAACCAAGATTTTCAACAGATACAAGGGGTGCAGCCCCATCAAATATCTCACCGATCTGCGGATCTGTCATGCAAGGCATCTGCTGTCCAATACCTCCCTTTCCATCAAGGAAGTCGGGGAAAAGGTGGGGTATTCCGATCAGTTTCATTTCAGCAAGGTGTTCCGCAAGACGGTGGGGATCAGTCCCAGCACCTACCGCAGCAGTCAGAAAGAGTCTCCGTCAGGATCCACGACCGGTTCATGACGGTGCAAGAATAGCCGTCCCCTCGGACAGGGAAACGGCTATTCTTTTCCTTGGCTATTCTGTTCTGGCAAAAGCGGTGTCAGATCATCAGCTCCAGGCCGGATCTCCGGCCGCCTGTGCCTGATCGATCCTTCTCTGATCCACATTCTGGAGGACTTCGTCGGCGGTCATGTCGCCGATCAGCATGGCTACAATGTCCTGGCCGAAATCAAACCACTGGGGATTCAGATACTTGATGCTGTCCTGGAATACGGTTCCGGACTTCTCCTGGGATTCCAGGAAGTTTCTGGTATACTCGCTGTAGGCAGGAGTCTGGCCCGCATCATAGGGGAGATTTTCCACCTTGGGCTCATTGTCGATCATGTACTGGATGCTCTCCTGGGTGGTCATGAACGCCAGGTACTGTTTTGCTTCCTCGATGTGGGGAGAACCGGAATAGATGAAGCGGGTGGGGCCGCAGGGATGAACGTTGAGCACGTCATTGTCCATCGTGGGGATCATGAACATGCCGAAATCATCTTCCGTGTAGGCGCCGTCGGAAGCAGCCGCGATCTCGGAAATCGTGCCCGGCTTGGCCATGGTCATCGCGTACTCTCCGCTGCCCAGCGCAACCGGCATATCCACATATTCATCGGAGAGATAATTGTCGCCGAAATATCCCTTGTCCGCCATCTCCTTGATCTGCTCCAGGCAGGTCTTGAATTCCGGCACCTCGGCGAAGGTAATCTCATTGTTGTTCAGCTGATCGACAATGCCCGGAATCAGTTCTTCGAATTTCCCGCCGATCTCGCAGAACCACATGACATGATGCCAGCCGTCGCCTGCGCATTCATAGAAGGGAATCACACCGTTGTCCAGCAGAGTCTGGCAGACATCCAGATACTCGGCATAGCTGGCCGGCTCGGCAAGGCCGTACTCTTCAAAGATTTTTTTGTTGTAAACCATGTAGAAGTCCGTGGTGGTGTCGAAATAGGTGGAGCCGTACACGACGCCGTCTACGGAAGTCTGCTGCTTCGCGAATTCATCATAATACTCGACCCACGGCTCATTCGTCAGGTCCACCGCGTTTTTCTGGACGTCATACTGGGAAACAATGTCAAAAGCACCGGACTGTCCGCCGAAGATGTCCGGACCTTCTCCGCCGTTCAGCCTGGTCATCAGAACGGAGAAATACTGATCGGCCGGAATGATCTGGTAGTCAATGGCGATCCCGGTCTCTTCCTCAAACTTCTGCCCCAGTTCCATCTCCGCGTCGTAAACCCAGTCCTGGCTGGCCAGGAAGGTCAGCGTCACTCCCTCCGAGCTGCCGTCATCCGCCTGGACGGTCAGTCCGCCCAACGGCAGACTCAGGCATAATGACAGACTTAATAACAGACACAATGACTTCTTTTTCATAAAGAAGCGCCCCCTTTCCATATTTTAACTACTATAGCATTTGGGGTTCCCCAATTCCATGTCTTTTTCCTGCAGGTTTTTGTCAAAATTTAACCGGAAGGCCCGGGGGAGAGAAAAGTCAGGAGGTGATCCCTTGAAAACCGGTAAGTTTCTGAAAGTGCGGTATAAGAACCGGGATGTGGGAACACTTGCCCCGGCCTCCAATGGGAAAACAGCCTTTGAGTATGCTCCCGGGTGGCTGGAAGAGGGATTTCCGGTAAGTCCCTTTTCCCTTCCCCTGCGGCGGCAGGTTTTCATCCCGGAAAAGTACAGCTTTTCCGGGCTTTTCGGCGTATTCGCGGACAGTCTGCCGGATGCCTGGGGAAATCTTCTGTTAAACCGCCTGCTTTTGAAAAAGGGAATCGATCCGGGAAGACTGGACGTTTGTGACCGGCTGGCAATTGTGGGTTCTTCCGGAAGGGGAGCTCTGACCTTTCACCCCGGATATGATCCTCTCCCCGCTTTCTCTTCCCTGGATCCGGAGGAGCTGTACCGTCTGGGAGGGACCGGCGGAGGTTCCAGACCCAAGATCATGACCAGGATTGGGGGAGAAGACTGGATTATCAAGTTTCCGGGACCTTCCGATGACGCAGATGCAGGGAAAATGGAGTATGAATACTCTCTGTGTGCAAAGGACTGTGGAATTGCCATGCCGCAGACCCGGCTTTTTCCCTCGAAAAAGTGCGGGGGTTTCTTTGGGGTGCGCAGATTTGACAGGATCCGGGGAGCTGACGGGAAAAGAGAGCGGGTTCACATGCTCTCGGCGGCCGCCATCCTGGAGGAGGACATTCAGGAGCCCTCCCAGGACTACCATACGCTGATGAAGCTGACCAAAATCCTGACGCGGGATTCCCGGGAGGATCTGGAGCAGCTCTTTCGGAGGATGTGTTTTAACGTCTTTGCAGAAAACAGAGACGATCACCTCCAAAACTTCTCTTTTTTGTATGATGAGGAGAAAGACCGCTGGAGATTAAGCCCCGCCTACGACCTGACAAAAGGCAGCGGATTTCTGGGAGAACATATGACCGGTGTGGATGGTGAATGGAAAAATCCGGGGAAAGAGCATCTCCTGGCGGTGGGACGCAGGGCAGGCATCAGCTCAGGCAGGTGT
>CAZJYM010000100.1:8386-10356 GCA_964550245.1 uncultured Blautia sp.
TCTTCGATGACGGTAAGCGGTTGTGAGGAGCTTCTGAAAAACAGTGCAGTTGGGACTCCTGCTTCCGAAGCAGCATTGAAAACGGAGAGGGTGGACCGGATCCGGATTCCGTCCCTCACATCCTGGAGAGCTGCCTTCTGGTACTGTCGGCTTTGTATAATGTTTTCCTTTTCGAATTATTGCGGGGAATTGCTCCATTTGAAACTTTTTTTCATTGACAAACCCTCCCTTTCCTGTATAATGGAATCAGGGGAATTCCCTAAATTCCCCCGGTCTTTTTCACGAAACACGTGCAAAATGTCAACATTTGAGACGTACGGCGTTTCCAGTATCTGCAAAACATGCAAAATCCGCCCTCAAAAGCGGATCTTGCCCGGCACATTTCCACAAAGCGAAACACGGGAGGAAACTTATGGGCACAATCAAAGATTTCAGGAAAAGAAAGGATTATCTGGTCTGCGTGGACAGCGACGGCTGCGCCATGGACACCATGGACGTGAAGCACATCCGCTGCTTCGGTCCCTGCATGGTGGAGGAATGGTCCCTGGAGGAGTGGTCGGATGAGATTCTTTCCCGCTGGAACGAAATCAACCTGTACACCATGACCAGAGGCATCAACCGTTTTCGGGGCCTGTCCATGGCCCTGGGGGAGATCAGTCAGAAATACCGTCCCATTGAGGGACTGGAGGATCTGAACGCCTGGATTGCTTCCGGGGCGGCTCCCAGTAATGATGCTCTGGAGGAGGCCATCCGCCGGACGGACAGTCCCATGCTTAAGAAAGCCCTGCACTGGTCAAAGAATGTCAATGCGGCCATCAATGCCCTGCCCGATTCGGTGAAGCTGCCCTTCCCGGGGGTGAAGGAGGCTTTGACGGTTGCCCATGAGCGGGCAGATGTGGCCATTGTCTCCAGCGCCAACCCGGAGGCCGTGCTGGAGGAATGGGAGAAATATGAGCTGCTGCCCTGTACCGATGTGATCTGCGCCCAGGATGTGGGCAGCAAGGCCCACTGCATCGAGGAACTGCTGCGTAAGGGATATGCCCCGGATCATGCCCTCATGTGCGGGGATGCGGCGGGAGACCGGGATGCAGCGGAGCATAACGGCATCTTCTTTTATCCCATCTGTGTCCGCCACGAGAAAGAAAGCTGGAAGGAATTCAAGGACACGGCTTTTGACAGGCTGCTGGATGGAAGCTATGCCGGAGCCTATCAGCAGACACTGTTGGAGGCCTTCATCAAAAACCTGGGAGGCTGAAAAAACTCTCCCGGGAAAACAAGGAACCCGTTAACCCTGCAGGAACGATCTACGAGGAGGTAAAGCCATGGTAGACATGAAAGCGAAGCCCTATAATCTCAGCGATGAGGATATTGCATGGGTGGAGGATACCATCCGCAGCATGACTGACGAGGAAAAGGTGGGTCAGCTGTTCTTCCAGCTCACGGCCAGCCAGGAAGAGGGGTATCTCAAGGAGCTGATGGAAAAGTACCACCTGGGAGGCTGCCGCTATAACGGCATGCCCGGGGAAAAGGTGCTGGAACAGAACCGGATTTTGCAGAAGTATGCGAAAATCCCGATCTTTATCGCCTGCAACACCGAAGCCGGCGGGGACGGAGCCTGCTCGGACGGCACCAACATCGGCTCCGGCATCAAGATCGGCGCCACCGGAAACGTGGAGTATGCCCGGGAACTGGGCCGGGATGCCAATTTGCAGGCTGCGGCCATCGGCTGCAACATGGCCTTTTCACCGGTGTGCGACATCCACTACAACTGGGAGAACTCGGAAGTCATCTCCCGCTGCTTCGGCAATGATCCCGAACGGGTGGCGGCCATGAGTCTGGCCTACATGGAAGGGGCACATTCCGTACCCGGCTTTGCCTGCGCAGCCAAACACTTCCCCGGCAACGGTCAGGATTACCGGGATGCCCACATTGCGAACAACATCAACGAATTTGACTATGACCAGTGGATG
>CAZJYM010000101.1:0-1146 GCA_964550245.1 uncultured Blautia sp.
CGTTCTCCTGGTGGTTCTGAACCAGGGTAAAGAGCAGGTTCATCATGTTCTGGAGAAAGTGGGGACGGATCTGCAGCTGCAGGTTGTCCAGCTGCAGGCTCAGGTTGTGGACCTCCAGGGCATGCTGCTGTTTTTCCTTGTCCAGGGCTTTCTTCCGAAGAAGCGATATGTTCTCCGCCATGGTGTTAAAGGAGTGAAAGGTATGCTCAAACTCACTGGAACTGGCCTTCTCCGTGATGCGGTAGTCCTCGTTTCCGCTTTCCAGTTCGCGGAAGCTGCTTTCCAGAATCCGCAGGGGCCGGTTCATCTGTTTGCGGAAGAACAGAAGAAAGCCGGGAACCATCAGTACGGACAGCAAAAAGAACACAATCAGGCAGGCCAGACCGAAGGAGATATGGCTGTAGACCACGGAATTGGGCACCAGGCAGTAGAGAGTGGTGGTCTTGTTGGAGAGAAGCCGGGAACACAGGAGATTCCCTCTTTCTTCCTCATAAGTATCATTGGAGAGAAAGACCTGGATCTCCTCCTCAAGAAGATCCTCCCGCAGCTGGTTTAAGATGTCGGTACACTGGATGTAGGCTCCGATCAGGTACTGTTCATTGGAGACAATCCGCAGCAGGTACTGGTTATGGTCGTATTCGTACAGGTTCCACTTTCCATTGGCTGTCTCCGGATCCGTCACCAGTTCCCGCAGATGGTCCTCCGGGATCCGCAAGGGTAAGTTGTTCTTAACCAGAACCGAGAAGTCGTCTCTTTCCGGGATGTAAAAGAGCATGCCGTCGGCCGAATCGGAGATGTTCATGGTGGTGATCATGGAGGAGGTTACATTGTAGCGGTAGAGATCGTAGTGCCAGTCCTGATTCTGCGTCAGCATCTGGATAAAGGTGGAATCCGAGGAGGGATAGTAGTACAGAAGGTAGTTTACGTTGTCCATCCGCTGATCCAGCATGCTGGTATAGGTATTAAGTGAGATCATCACCGACTGCCGGTAGGACTGACGCAGGGATCTTATCATCCGAAAGCTCATCAGGATGGACATGAAGTTGAAGGGCAGGATGATGAGGCAGAGGATCACCGTGGTCTGAAACATGAGGCTGTGGGTTTTGGATGAATGCCGGGTATGATTCATGACTGCCCCTCCTTGAG
>CAZJYM010000101.1:1246-10352 GCA_964550245.1 uncultured Blautia sp.
GGTTCGTCAACCTTCCTGCAGGCAGGAAGTTGATTTTTTGAAAGACCGGAGTTGAAAAATTGAATGTTCAAGAGGAATCAGCCGTTGTATCATGGCATCATCAGGAAACGGAAAGGCCGATTGGGCCTTCATAAGACATGACGCAGACGGATCTGCGTCTGAAGGAGGAAAAAGGAAATGAAAGGAAAGAAACTTTGCTGCGTATTGCTGAGTGCCGTTACGGCAGCGGGACTCCTGACCGGATTGGGAAGCACCGCGGTGCTGGCAGACGAACCCTACAACATTGACATGCAGATCGTGACCTGGGGAACCGCCCCGGATGAGATCGCAGACGTGGAAGCCGCCATCAACGCCATCATTGAGCCGGAGATCGGAGCTACCGTCACCTTAAATCCCATCGCCGCCTGGGATCTGATCAATGAGTCCAACATGGCCATCACCTCCGGCGAGAAGGTGGACCTGATGTGCGTCTATACCTTCAACCAGGGCATGGACAGCCTGGCCAACTACACATCCAAAAACATGCTGCGTCCCTTAAATGAGCTTTTCGATGAGTATGCCCCCGATGCCAAAGAGTGCCTGGGAGAGGAGATCAGCCTCGGTTACATCGGCGACACCCTCTATGCCGTTCCCTCCAAGTCCGCCTACGGTCTGGGAAATTCCTTCCTCGCCAGAAAGGATTACCTGGACGAGCTGGGAATTCATCCGGAGCCGGATAAATACTACACCATGGATGACCTGGCGGAGATCTTCCAGGCCTACGTTGATAAATACGGGGCCGGACATTACCCCATCGCTCTTTTCGGAGCCGGAATGGACATATATGCCGATTTCAGCCCGTTGGACACCCTGGGCGGAACCGGAGTGAACGGAGTCCTGATGAATGCAGGTCTGGACGGAAACACCACGGTGGTGGACCTCTTTGAGACAGACGAATACATGGAATACTGCAAGGCTGTCCATGAGTGGTTCCAGAATGGCTACATCAACCCGGATGTGAACACCATTGCCGATGACGTGACCTCCCAGTTAAAGAGCGGAAACTATCTGGGAAGCTTCGGAACCAGTAACCCCGGCTCCGCCGTGGGCATGCAGAACAGCGTGGGTGTAGAATTTGAGCTCTTCCCCATCGTAGAGCCCTATGCCTCCACCACCGCAGCCTCCACAGCCCTGTGGACCATCCCGGTGACCTGCGAGAACCCGGAAAAGACCATGGAGTTTTTAAACCTCCTCTATCAGGAGAGAGATCATGAGAACGATGTACATACCCTTCTGGCCCTGGGACTGGAAGGCGTCAGCTATGAGATGGTAGAACAGCTGGAGGGCAGCAAAGCCATCGTTTCCCCCGGAACCGGCAACTGGACCACCATGGTTCCCAATGACCTCTACGGAGATATGTTTACCCTTCCCAGGCTTACACCCAACGACGCCTCCATCTACGACGAGTGGGATGCCTTCAATCAGGCCATCCTGGACAGCGGAAGAATCACCGATGCCTTCGGCTACGTGTTTGATCCCTACAACGTGTCCTCCCAGGTGGCGGCGGTCACCAACGTGAATTCCCAGTACCGGGGCCTGGTGGGCTACGGCGCGGCCGATCCCGAGGAAGTGCTGCCTGAATTCATCGCGGCTTTAAAGGATGCGGGCATCGACGACATCATCGCCGAGAACCAGAGACAGCTGGACGAGTGGTATGCCTCCAAAGCCGAATAAGGATAAAATATCAGGACACAGATGACTCATCTGCGGCTCTGCCGCATCATAAGGGAAATGATGCGGCAGAGCATTTTTATACCGGAAACAGGATGAAAATGCCTGAAAACATGAAAAACATGTCTTTTTATGAATATCGGGAGGTTAAATAAATGAGTGCGCCTAAAAAAGCCAACCGTTCCAGATTGAAGATGCGGGAGTACATCCCCTACTACATCATGGCCATCCCGGGCCTTCTGTATCTGATCTGCAACAACTACATGCCCATGTTTGGAATACTGCTGGCCTTCAAGCGGCTGGATGTGACAAAGGGCATCCTGGGAAGCGACTGGGTCGGTCTCAAGAACTTCGAATTTCTCTTTAAGACCAAATCCACCATTCAGATCATCCGCAACACCATCGTCTACAACGTGGTCTTCCTGGTGCTGGGCACAGCCCTGGCCGTGGCTCTGGCCATCCTTCTAAACGAGGTCCGCTCCAAAAAGCTGGGTAAGCTGTATCAGTCCCTGATCCTGATCCCCTACCTGATGAGCTGGGTTATCGCCAGCTACCTGGTGTACGCCTTCCTGGCCCAGGATGTGGGCATCATCAACAACTCCATCATCAAGCCCCTGGGAGGAACTCCCATCAACTGGTACATGGAGAAGTCCTACTGGCCCTTTATCCTGGTATTCTGCTACATCTGGAAGAACATCGGCTACATGATGATCATCTACTACTCCAGTGTGGTTGGTTTAAGCGATGACTACTTTGAGGCGGCCGCCATCGACGGAGCCACCAAATGGCAGCAGATCTGCAAGATCACCCTGCCTCTCATCAAACCCACGGTGATTACCATGCTGATCCTGAACCTGGGAAGAATCGTCACCTCCGATTTCGGTCTGTTCTATCAGATCCCCAAAAACTCCGGAGCTTTGTATTCCGTCACCCAGACGCTGGATGTGTACGTGTACAACGCCCTGATGAAGAACTCGGACTTCGCCATGTCGGCGGCGGCCAGCGTCTTCCAGTCCATTGTCGGTTTCGCTTTCGTGATGATTACCAATGCAATCGTAAGAAGATACAATGCGGAAAGCGCTCTCTTCTGAGAAGGTATTCCTTCCCGGAGAAACCCAAAATATTTTCCATTTACCGAATCAGGAGATAAGCATATGAAATCGAAAGACAATACAAAATGGCAGATTATATCAAACGGAGTTCTTGCCGTATTCGCCCTGGTGGCTCTGATTCCCTTTATCCTGCTGGTAGTGGCCTCCTTCACGGATGAACAGTGGGCACTATCCCACGGCTACAGTTTCTTTCCCGCCAAACTCAGTCTGGAGGCCTACGGCTATATCGCCCGCAATGCGTCCATGATCGGGAGAGGGTATTTCAACACCATCGTGGTCACCGTGATCGGAACGGCGGCCAGCATCATCATCACCAGCCTTTTGGCCTATGCTTTAGCCAAGGATGATCTCCCCGGGGGAAGAATCTTAAACTTCCTGGTGATTTTTACCATGCTGTTCTCGGGTGGACAGGTGGCCAGCTACTACATCTGGAGCAATGTTTTCAAGATCCGGGACACCTACCTGGGATTAATCCTGCCCAACCTGATGATGAACGCCTTTAACGTAACCCTGGTGAAGAACTACTACAAGAACAGCATTCCCGCATCCTTACTGGAGGCGGCCAGAGTGGACGGAGCCTCCACCTTCCTGATCTTCTTCAAGATCGTGATGCCCCTTTCCGTTCCCATCAACGCCACCATCGGCCTGATGACAGGACTGGCCTACTGGAACGACTGGACCAACGGCCTGTATTACCTGACCTCCAGAAACGGGGAACAGTTCTACACGGTCCAGCTGATCCTGAACAAGATCAACGACAGCATCGCCTTTTTGCAGGCTTCCACCCAGGTGGCCAACATTTCCTTCCCGGCTTCCACAGCCCGGATGGCCATCGCGGTGACCGGTATTCTTCCGGTGCTGATCATCTATCCCTTCCTGCAGAAGTACTTTGTAAAGGGCATTACGGTAGGAGCCGTAAAGGGTTAATGAAAGAGGAGAGAAAACATGTCATTCGGACGGATTGAAAACTACTTTAAGGCGGTAAACAGGACCATGGAGATCCGGTTCCTTCTTCCGGATGATCCCCGCTTTACCCGAAATTTCGACGGAACGGTAAATCCCCACTATGAGAGACCCCCGAAAACCCTGCTTCTTCTAAACGGTGCCACCCACAACAACCTGGAGTGGCTTAGCCATACCGGGATCATCGATCTGGCGACGAAGTACAACCTGGCGGTCTTCATGCCCAGCGGAGAGAACAGCTTCTATTTAAACTGCGAGGGAACGGACGATCACTTCGCAGACTTCGTGGGGGATGAGCTGATGCACTATGTGACCCGAACCTTTGGTCTCTCAACGGAAAGAGAGGACCATCTGGTGATGGGATTATCCATGGGCGGCTTTGGAGCTTTGCATACAGGGCTTGCTTACGCGGATTTCTTCAGTAAGATTGCAGCTCTTTCCTCGGCTCTCATCGTTCATGAGATCGCCGGGGCCAGACCGGGATTTACCAACGGGGGAGGAGACTATGCCCGCTACAGAAGGATCTTCGGGGATCTGGACACAGTTCTTACCAGCTCCAACAACCCGGAGCAGTTAATCCTGGACCTCCTAAGAGAGGGCAAACCCATTCCCGGGCTTTACCTGGCCTGCGGAACGGAGGACTTTCTTCTGGAGCACAACCGGGAGTTCCACACCTTCCTGGAAGACCACCAGGTTCCCCACATCTACCTGGAAAGCCCGGGAAGCCATGACTACGGCTTCTGGAACCGGTACATCGAGCCGGCCATACAGTGGATGACCGGGGAGAAAGAGTCTTGAACATAAAACCAGTCAATGATACTATTCTAATCGAGGGAGAGCAGGACATGAAAAAGACACATGTGGGTGTCATCGGAGCGGGTATGATCAGCCATACCTATCTGGATACCCTGACGCAAAAGTTTCCCCACATCCAGGTGGATGCCATTTCCGATCTGAATCCAGGTGCGGTAAGCGACGCTGCGAAGCGCTACAACCTTCGCATTGCAACCAATGAGGAGATCCTCTCGGATCCGGAGATTGAGATTGTGCTTAATCTCACCCCTCCGGCGGTACACAAAAAGATTATCTCCGACATCTTAAATGCCGGTAAGCATGCCTACACGGAAAAGTGCCTGGCGCTGGATGTGAAAACCGCCCGGGAGCTTTGTGAACTGGCCGATCATAAGGGAAAGTACCTGGGAACGGCCCCGGATACCTTCTTTTCCGGCTGGGCCCAGAATGCCCGGCGCATCATCGATTCCGGGGAGCTGGGAACCATTACCGGCTTTGCCATGGTGGGAAACCGGGATAACGAGAGACTCCTTTCCGCCATGCCGTACATGACCAAACCGGGAGGAGGCATCATCCTGGATTACTCCGTGTACTATCTGACCATGCTGGTCAACCTGCTGGGACCGGTGAAAAGGGTCAGCGCCACCATCAAAGCCCCCTATCCCACCCATGTGAACAGCTTTGAACTTTCACCCCACTTCGGGGAGACCTTTGACACCCCCAATGAGAGTCAGTTCTACTCCATTCTGGAGCTGGAGAACGGCATCACCGGCACCATGTCCATCAATGCAGACAGCGTCTTCTTTGATCAGACCTACTTTGCCATTTATGGAAACAAGGGGATCCTCTACGGCGGCTGTCCGGACTGGTTCCCGGGAGAGGTGAGCATCTACCGCAACACCTATGATTTCTCCAAAGCGGAGACACCGGAAAGAATCGTGCCGGATAATCCCTTTGGCTTCCGAAAGGATTCCCGGGGTGTGGGCCTGGCGGATCTGGCCGTGGCCGTCCGGGAGGGGAGAAAACCCAGAGCCAGCGCCTGGACTGCTCTGCATGTGCTGGACATTCAGGAGTGCATGGTAAAAAGCGATCAGGAAAACGGGGCCTTTGTCACGGTGGAGACCACAGCGGAGAGGGCTTTGCCCCTGGTGCCCAAAGACACGGAAGAGAGCTCCCTGATTACAAAGTAGAAAAGGAGAGAGACGTATGATTGTACAGGCAAACTCTCACATCGGCTTTAACTGTAAGGATCTGGACAGAAGCATCCGCTTTTACGAGGATGTGCTGGGACTTAAAGAGAAGTTTTCCCTCTACTACGGAGACATGATCCCCCCGGATCCGGAGATGCGTGCAAAAATGGATCCCGCACGTCTGGAAGAACTGGAGAAAAACAAAGATGTGCGCTGGATCATCTATCTGGAGTGGAGAGACGGCTTTTTTATCGAGCTCTTTAACGAGCTGAAAGCCCATATCGAAAACCTGCCGGATGACACCAAGTACGGGTACACCCACTTCGGACTGGTGGTGGACGACATACAGGGCTTTTATCAGATGCTGATCGATAAAGGAGCAGGAGAGTATGTGGACATCCCGCCCCAGCCCTGCATCGACAGAAACAAGTCCATGTGGTTTCATGATCCGGACGGCAACAAGATCGAGGTTCATGAGTACGGACCCACCGCCATGCAGAAAGTGGGCCGGGAGATCCCGGGGGAGGTACAGGGATGAGAATCAACTTTCCGGAAGATTTCCTCTGGGGTGCGGCAACCGCTGCTCAGCAGGTGGAAGGAGCTGCCTTTGAAGGCGGGAGAGGACTTTCCATCTGGGATGTCTTTGCCCGGATACCCGGAAAGATCCGGGACGGTCAGGTGCCGGACGTGACCTGTGATCAGTATCACCGCTATGAGGAAGACATTAAACGCATGAAGGAGCTGGGAATCAAAAGCTACCGCTTTTCCTTCTCCTGGCCAAGGATTCTGCCCAACGGCACAGGGGAAGCAAACCCGGAGGGCATTGACTACTATAAGAGGCTGATCTCCTGCCTGAAGGAGAACGGCATCATTCCCAACGCCACCATGTATCACTGGGATCTTCCCTACCAGCTGCAGCTCAAAGGCGGCTGGGGAAACCGGGAGATCGTCAGATGGTTTACGGACTACGCAAAAGTTCTCCTGGACAACTTCGGAGAGGACATCGACTACTGGGTGACCTTCAACGAACCCATTGCCACCTATGTGGGCTACGGCCTGGGAACCTTTGCTCCCGGGCTTACGGATGAAAAGTACGCGAGACAGGCCCTGCACAACCTGCTGGTCTGCCACGGAGAGACGGTAAAGCTCTTCCGGGAAAGTCAACAGACAGGGAAAATCGGGATTGTGGTGGACATCTGGAAACACAGGGCCGGAAGACCAGGCAATGAGGAAGATGAGAGAACAGCCCTGCAGGCCAATGAGATTAACGGATACGGCTGGTTTTTGCATCCCCTCTTTCTGGGAGGCTATTCCGAAGAATTAACAGAGTACTGCCGGGAAAACGATCTGATGCCCGCAGTGGAAGAGGGGGACTTCGAGACCATCCGCACACCCATCGATTTCTACGGCCTGAATTTCTACAACGGCCTTATCGACAATGTGGAGAAGGACCGGGAACTGGAAGAGAAGAAGAAAAAGCAGGGCGGCGGCAACTACCAGGACAAGCCGGAGCAGCATCCGGAGGCGATCTATGATGTCCTGCACATGCTGGTGGAGAAGTACCGGGTGAAGGTCCCCATCTATGTGACGGAGAACGGATCCCTGCAGCTGGATTTCGGAGACAAGCCCAAAGAGTACTTCCTGGAGGATGACGAGAGAATCGATTATCTGAAAGAGGTGCTGAAGTGGCTGGCAAAAGCCATGGAGGACGGAATCGATGTACGGGGATACTACCTCTGGAGCCTGCTGGACAACTTTGAGTGGAACGTGGGAACCTTCATGCGCTACGGGATCCACTACACGGATTTCAAAACGCTGGAGAGAACACCGAAGAAGAGTGCCTTCTGGTACCGGGATGTGATTAAGAATCACGGATTTGAGTATTAAGTCAACAGCTCTTTCATACAGGAAGACAGGCCTCCGGGGTTTTGTCTTCCTGTTTTTTATGGGAAAATCATAACAAATCGTGGTTTTTCAGTTATGGCGTCAGTCAAGAACAGCAATACAGGCCAATCATCTCCTTTGGGCAGGAACTTCCAGTTTGAATAATGTCCGGATTTTCCGCAACATTATGATGTTTCATTTTCCTTCGGAATATCCTTATCCTCTTTCCATTACTCTGTAAAAGTCAATTCTACCTCAATTCACAGTCTCATTTTCAGTCGTTTGCCCATCAGCTCTTACTTTCTTTTTCTTTTTCTGTCTATCACCGATATGGAAACAGAAATGTTCAGTATCATTGCAGTTTGTGACTATTTAAGCATTGCGGGTTTAAACTTTTCGTGCTACACTTTTCTAAAGGTTGTATTTTTTTCATACAAAGGAGGAGAGCTGTTATGAAATTTTGGCAAAAGCACCGCAGATTTACATCTATTCTGCTTATGGGGCTTGTACTGGTCCTGGCGCTCGGCTGCGTCAGCGTTGATGCCGCGCCGAACTGGGAACTGAGCAACCCCACGTTGATCAAGGACGGTGACACTGAGTATTTTGTCGAAGGCGACACTCTGTACAGGAGGGCCAACGGCAAAGAAAAGGTGATAGCGAAGTGGGATCTTACCGGATACGACAATCTTTCAATCATCAGCGGGTATAAGAACAACATTAACGTTTGTGTCGTACATTATTTGCCGAACGAACAAATAAGAGAGGAATTATATACCGTCAATTACAAAACAGGTAAAAAGGTGAAGGCGATTAAATCCTTATGGCCTTTCGCAACGTACGGGCCGTATATCTACGGCTGCGTTGACAACAATTATGACCCTTTTTATCAGCCGGTATACATCTGGAAGGCATCCGGCAACAAAATGAAAAGAATCGGAAAACTGTGTACTTATATGTCAGGCTCCATGTCCATTATGAATAAGAAGATATATTACGGGACGAATCCGGGTGGAGATACAAGTATGTTAAACGTGTACAGCAGCAATTTAAATGGCAAGGGACGCAAAGAACTGTTTACCTTGAAGTCAAAAGGCGGAGAGATTTTTGTGACAGAAAATAAAAATAATATAATAACAGTGGTTGAATACATAGATAACAGTCAAATCGTGTATAAATATAACACAAAAACAGGAAAACTGTCTAAGGCCTCATAACAAAACCAGGGCATCTTAGAATGCAGGGAAGAGTCCCATGCCGGATCTTTCGTTCCTGTATGGGGCTCTTTTTATGATTGAACAGAATATTGACCATATCAAGGACCATAAACTTAAAAACCAGCATGTGGTTCTAAGGTTCTATGGTTGAAGCAACGGGGGCCGTCAATACACTTCCTGGCTGACACTTTAACTGTCATAGATGTATTCCAGCTCCCTGTCATAGAGGGCATCAAACTCA
>CAZJYM010000102.1:0-10267 GCA_964550245.1 uncultured Blautia sp.
TCCCGGATGACCGGTACTATGAGATCCTTCAGGAGAAGATCAGAAACTCAAAGAAAATGTAAGACACGGGACAGGCCGAAGGCCTGTCCCCTTTAATAAGAAGAAAGGCGCACGGGTGTGCCCGACATGTGAACGGTGAAGCAGCGCAGCAGTCTGTATCACTTTTTGATGCTAAATCTAAAGGAGGAAGATGAAGATGGCAGAGAAAAAAAGAACATTTCCCCATGTCCTGCTTTTGCTTCTCTTTATTGCAGCTGGAATCTTTCTGATGCCGACAGGAGTCAGGGCTGCAAAAAAAGAGACTTACATGGGAACCACGGTAGCTATTAACCCCTATTCTGAGGCATTCTTTTATGTGGAGGGAGGATGTCGGTTCTGCTACGACGATCCGGGAACAGACCGGTACGGCGCATCCATTCACGACAACAAGAGCGGTCCGATCCGCATTACGATTGGGGGCATTGCGGATCAGAAGCCGGGTGCCAGCCTGATCTTCAAGGGAAAAAATATCTACTACACCATGACCAAACGGGGATCGGATACCACGGATCTGTACTACATGGATTATTACACGGATAAGAGCACCCTGGCGGGACATTATCCTTCCGCAAACGGGGAGATGCTGGGAATCTACGGGAATTACCTCCTGCTGGGAAAGACAAATGGTGAGTATGTCTCCGGAAGCACCTGGGGGAGAGACTTTAATCTCTATCTGTACAACCGGAAGACCGGCAAAAATGTGAACCTGAAGAGAACCGCCAACCCAGAAGGATACCAGTATGATCGCTACTACTTTTGGATAGAAAAGAACACACTCTATTCTCTGGATATTCCCACCGGGAAGTGCTATACCATCGGGAAATGCGGATACGACGGCTACAAGATCGCCAACGGGAAGCTGTACTACGGAACAGTAAAGGAAGCGGACGGGGGCAAGAACTTTACCCTTACCGTTACCCGCTGCACCTATAAGGGGAAAAGCAAGAAGGTTATGATGAAGACAAAGCTTGACAGGTCAAAGTATGGTTACATCTACTACCTGGGCAACAATGTCTGCTTCGCTCCCAATTCCATCCTGCTTGCCGATTATGATACATTCTATCAGATGAGTTATTCCACGAAGAAAATGACTCCCATCACCCAGGATCAGTTTTATTCCCTTCTCAAGAAGGCCAATTTCCGTCTGATTCCGGCTCATGGGTTTGGGGGTTGATTGAAGATCATGGGCGTACTGTCGAAAAACTCTACAGTACAAATGACGTCCTGAAAGTTCTGCGCACAGTATGTAACTGGACCTTCGAGAATGGAACACCTGTTTGGCGAACCTGAGGGAAACGGCCGTACTGTCGAATTAGATTCCACAGTACAGGTCACAGCAGGAAGTTGAGATACTGAAGCCTCTCTTCTTTGTACACTTATTGTATCTGTATTTTGGACGAAAAATCAGATGCAGTCTGCCCGGACATAAAAGGTGTTTTTCCCCGATCCTTTGCGGACGATGATGCCTTCCTGCGTAAGCTTCTTTAAAGCCGTCAGAGCCGATGATCTTCCGATGCCGGGACAGTGTTCCACCACATCCGCTCCGGTGAATTTGCCCACCTTACTTTCCACATATGCCTTCACGATATCATCAGCCTTGCCTTTTTCACTTTTTGATGCGAACCCGGTGCGTTTTTCAAACTCCGTACAGCATGCCAGAATCACCTGCAGCATGTAGCGGATGAAAGGCAGGGGATTGTTTTCTCCTTCATGCCAGCAGGAGTCAGAAAGTTCCAGCGCTTCGTAATAGAGATCCCCAGTCTCCTCGATCTGCCTTTCGATGCTGATGTATTTTCCTACGGCGAATCCGCTGTTGTTCAGGAGAAGCAGGGTAAGCAGTCTGCTCATTCTTCCGTTTCCGTCCTGAAAAGGATGGATGCAGAGAAAGTCGCAGATGAATACGGGAATCAGAATCAGGGGATCTACTTTTTCAACTGCGGCAGCCTGCGTGTAAGCACTGCAGAGGTTTGAAACTGCATCCGGAGTATCACGGGGAGAAACCGGGATGAACCTGGTTACAGCCGTTCCGTCTGATCGCACCTCATTGATGTAGTTCTGGACATCCTTATAGTGTCCAGCATGGGAAAAACCGGCTCTTTCCAGAAGATCCCGGTGAAGCTGGAGGATAAGGGAAGGGGTGACTGCTGCCCCGCAGTTCTCGTGAATGGCAACGAGTACATCCCGGTACCCCATGAGCTGCTCTTCGTCCTGGTTCCGGGGAGTTGTCTTCCCCTTAAAAAGCTGTTTCATTCGGGCGTCTGTGGTAACGATACCCTCCATGCGGTTGGAGCTTATTGTACTTTGCAGTCCTGCCGTTTCGGACAGGCGTTTCAGCTCCACATGGCTCTCGCGGGTAAATACCTCCTGCCTTCCCTTGTATTCATGGATCCGGGCCACCAGGTTTAAGATGTCCGTATCCCATGTCTTTTCGGCAAGCCGGCAGTAGTCAAACGATCTCATAGGAACTCCTTTCGTCCAGCTTTTATTAGTTTTGTCCAATTATAGAGCATATTGGACGAAAACTCAACTTTTTCTATCTTAAAAAAGGACAGACGCAGTCTGTCCTTTTTTAAATTTCTTAAAGACGGATGATCTGATCATCGTATCGGACAAAACCCTTTGGCTCCTGCAATGTGACTCTTCCCTGGGGAGACATCCGGTAGATCACATGGAGATCCATCTCCCCGGTGTGCTCTCCGGTAAGTTCCAGTCTAGCTTCATATACGGTATCGCCGGGGGTGATCAGGCCCGGAGAGCTGGCACTTTCCCAGCCGTTTAAAAAGCTCTTCCCGTCATCGCTGAAGTTTTCATACAGAGTCTTCGAGGTGGTGGCTGTGCCATTCTGTCTGATGGTACAGGTGACAAAGCCAGAAGCCTTCCCAGCTGTCTTGATGTCTTTTCCTGCGTGCATCATAGCGCCTCTGGGATCTACGCCCGGGTAGGCGTAAGGGATCAGATCCGGCAGGGGAGAAGGAGGACAGGCTTTCCCGGGCGTGTAGTCCTTAAGGGTGGCAATGGTGAGACGAAAGCCGTTTCCCTGAGATTTTTTCTGCCCTTCGTTCCAGAGAACCTTTCTGGAAGAGGGATGCCAGGACATGGGAGAGTAGTAGACCCATTCTCCTTCCGGATCCGAGAGATCCACGCCTGTGTAGTTCTCATCTGATACGGAACGGTCGATGTCGATGAGAGCGGGACCGATGCTGCCTTCACCGCCCAGGCGTACCTCTGACACGCCCAGCATGTAGGCCATGTTTGTGAGACAGGACTTGGTCAGCTCATTTCCCCGTCTGGGGATCAGCCCGATAAAAGCGGAACCGGTCTTTGGGGAGAACCGGGTGGTCATGGTGATTCCCAGACGGTTGTCCGGGGAGAAGATGGTGGTCTCATCGTATCCGGGGGAATGGGTGATCTGCCGGAAGTCCTCCGAGTCCAGGGCCTGTTCCACGGATCCGCCGGGTCCTCTGCCGCCTCCCACCAGGGAGAGGGAAAGGCCTCCTCTGGTAAACTGCTTGATCTCTCCGCCTCTCTGGGGGCCGGGGATCTGACAGCCCGGATGGTCAGGATCCGGATCGATTCTCTGACCGCTTATGGTCTGGACCTCATCCAGGAAGTATTCACTCTCTCCCCGGCGAAGTCTGCCCACATAGACACCCGTTGCGGCACCCAGGCCGTTCCAGCCCATGTGCTCATTGTCCGGGGAGATCACGATCTCCGACCACACCTTCCAGAGTCCCGGCATGGCCTTGATCTGATCCGGGTAGTGGATGGGAATGATTTTTGACTTTTGGGGATCGGCAGAGTCCATGTCCGGATCACACTCCAGCACGTAATCCCCCAGAAGGGCTCTTTTATTATCGGGGAAGGGCATGAAGCGCAGACCGTTCCCTTCCGGCAGCAGGTGGACGATCCCGTCAAAGATCTCCTGGAATCCGGTGCCGTCGTCGTTTACCGTGGCAAAGTGCAGTCTTTCCGGTTCCTCTCCGGAAAGTTTATACTGAATGGCCACCCTGCCGGAGTATGTGTAGATCCCGGCGGGTTCCAGGTGAAAGTGTTCCGGAAGGGGGATCTGATCCAGTCGGATTTCACCCAGTTCATCATCATGAAGGATTCTCATGGGGTATCTCCTTTTTTGCAGACATAGTGGTATGTTCCGGGGTTTACCTCCTCATCGGTGCCGTCCGGGAGAAGGATTTGCGTTGGAACGGGGGTGGTGATCTCAAAGCTTACCGTATCTCCCTCCACCTTCCAGGCGGAGCGGATGAGTCCCGCTCTGCTTTCAAAACTTCCCGAGACGCTTCCCAGCCGTTCATCCACAAAGGGGTGAATGAGCACTTTTGAATACCCGGGCTTTTGGGGACGGATCCCCAGGATGTACCGGTAGTAGAAGGCTCCCACGCTTCCAAAGGCGTAATGGTTGAAGCTGACCATGTTGTCGGAGGACATTTTTGTCTCGTTTACGGTGCCGTCGGGGCGCAGGGCATCCCATCTCTCCCAGATGGTGGTGGCTCCCCGGCTTACCTGGTACATCCATCCGGGACAGTCGGGCTGGAGCAGCAGGTCAAAGGCCAGACGTTCCTGTCCGTGATCAGCCAGCAGGGGAAGGAGATGGGCGGTGGCGAAAAAGCCGGTCTGCATGCCGTTTTCTTTGAGATCCTCCACCAGATGGGCAAAGACCCGTTCCCAGAGAGGACCTTCGGGGATCACGTAACGAAGAGCCATCACATAAGCCCCCTGGTAGTCGTCTGTCATCCTGCCTTCCGGATCCACAAAGAGATCCAGGTAGGCCCTGCGGGTTTTTTCCAGCTGATCCCGGTATTTTTGGGCTTCCTGCGTCTTTCCCAGATCCAGGGCCGTACGGCTTACAGTCTCCAGGTCATGGACCACAAAGGCATTGGAGACCGGGCCGTTGTGCATGGCCATGTAGGCGGTGTCCTTTCCCGGGGAGAGCCAGTCCCCCAGGCTGGGAGAAAGCCAGAGGTTTTTGTCTCCCATGTGGCGGATCTCACAGTCCGCGTAGGTCTTCATGCTTTGATACTGTTCCTGCAGGTACTTTTTCGTGCCGTACTGTTCATAAAGCATCTCCGGCACGATGGTGACGCAGCTTCCCCAGCCCAGCATGGAGAGAAAGCCGATGCCCTCCTTTCCCTGAGCCGGGACGGTGGAGGGAACGTACCCTTCCGTGTTGTCCATCTGGCTGTAGCGGATGTCCTTTAAAAACTTGGCCCAAAACTCCTCGGTGTCAAAGTTGTAGCTGCCGGTAAGGGCAAACACGTGGCCGTCTCCGGTGTACCCCATGCGTTCATCTCTCTGGGGACAGTCGGTGGGAACCTCGATGTAGTTGGACTTCTGTCCCCAGAGCTGGTTTTCATAGAGGCGCTGTACATCGCTGTTCTCACAATGGAAATATCCCGTCCTCTTCATTTGGGTATGCAGGGCCCGGGCTTTCAGCAGTCCCTCCACGTAGGGAACTCCGGAGAGCTCCACATACCGGAAGCCCATGTAGGTGAAACGGGGCCGGTAGAGGGTGGTTTCGGTTCCCCTGTGATAGACGGTCTGTGCTTTGGCTTTTCGCAGGTTGGCGGTGTAGAGACTGCCGTCCGGGTTTAAGATCTCTCCGTGGCGAAGCTTCAGGCAGTCTCCTTTCATAAAGCGGGGATCGATCTCTATCACTCCGGCAAAGTTCTGGCCGAAGTCCAGGATGGTCCAATCCCCGTGGGGGATCACCGACTGAACGGGCATCTCCTCCTGGAGGGTTACCGCTTCCGGGCATTCCTCCAGCACTTCCGGAAGGGGACCGGTGTAGGAAACGGGCTTTTTAGAGCTGCTTTTTGTCTCCCGGGAGCCCTCCGCCCAGTAAATCTCTCCGTCGTAAAAACCGGCATACTCATAGGGACTTTCCACCTGGAGCACGCCCTCATCGTCAGAGGCGCAGATCTCCCGGCCGTTACCCGTTAAAACCCAGGACGCGGCCGGCTTTTCCCCGTAGATCTGACATTTGTTGTTAAAGGTGAAGCGGCCGCAGTACCAGCCCTGGCCCAGATACACCCGCAGGGTGTGGGTTCCGGGTGTCAGAGCCCGGGAAAGATCGTAGACCTGCACGTGGAGATCTCTCGGGTAATAGGTGTATCCCGGGGCAAAGAGGCGGTCTCCCACCTTGACGCCGTCCAGCTCCGCCTCATAGATTCCCAGGGCGGTGATGGCAAGTTCTGCTTCTTTTGGAGTCTCCTTCAGTTCAAAGGTCTGTTCAAAGACAGTTACGGCTCCCTCGACAAAGGGATCTTCCGTGGTAATGAAGTGCCTTCTTAGATCCTGCATTTTCCTTCCCCTCCTCTAACAGTGGGCATTGAGCCATCTGCCGCTTATCTGCGCACTCTTTAAGGGCGATTTTTCCACCCAGTTCCGGTGGCTCTCCAGGATTACGGCCTGGATCTGGTTTTCCAGGGCTGTGTTCCAGAGAGTCTCCAGGTCCATGTTTCCTCTTCCCAGCTCCAGGCTGTCGGATTTCAGGATGGGAGTCATGGCGGGACCTTTCTGACGGGTGCCCCGGTCGTTGATGTGCCAGAGTTTCATGCGGCTTCCCAGGCGTCTCATCATGGCAGCCGCATCTCCTCCCCCTTCCGTGTACCAGTAGCTGTCAAACTCGAAATTGCAGTATTCGGGATCGGTCTCTTTGATCAGGATGTCCCACACCCGGGTGTTGCCCCGGATCCGCAGCAGTTCACAGTTGTGGTTGTGGTAGAAAAGTTCCACTCCCTGTCTGGAGAGGGCTTCTCCCGCCTTATTAAGGCGCCGGGCCAGATCCCTGACCGCATCCGGATCCTTCCAGTCAAACCGGTACATGCCGGTGATGACCGCTCTGTGGGTTTGAAAGGTTTCACAGTCTTTCAGGACCGAATCCAGGTCTTTTTCCAGGCTTCCCAGATCGGTGTGCAGACTGATGACCTGCAGGCCCGATTCCCGGATGAGAGCCGGCCAGTTTAAGTTTCCTCCCTTTCCGGTGGGCATGCCGGCGGCTTTTGTCAGCACCCGCACCACAGGGGCGGTGGGATGAATCATGAAGGAACACAGCTCAATGCCCTCATACCCGGCTTCCTTTAAGGCCGAGAGGGTGGATCGGGCCTGTTTTTCGTTGTTTAGTACGGTTCCCAGCATGAACTGCTGGATTCCCTTTACCGGCATGATACCGCTTCCTTTCTCTTTACTGCGCTGCCTGCAGGGCCGCTTTCTTTTCGGAGATACGCTTCTGCACGTTGACCATCTCTTCTCTGGTCAGCGGACAGAAGTGCATGGAGACCAGGGTGACGATCCATCCCAGGATGGGCAGTCCGAACTTGACCGCCATGGCTACCCAGAAGACTCCGGGGGTCAGGGGATCCGTGGGCTGAGGCGCCGTGTCGGTGTAGCCGATTAAGGCCACGGCTCCCGTGGCGATCACGGCGGAGAAGGAGGTGATGATCTTGTCAATCAGGCTGTAGGTTCCGGAGACCACCGCCGGAATGTATTTTCCGCTTCTGTCCAGCTCCCAGTCGATGGTATCCGCCATGAAGGAGGAGTTGGAGGTGGTGATGCACATGTTGGAACCGTTTTGAGCCAGCGTCAGGAGCACGTAGATGATCATCTCGATGCTGCCCATCTGTCCGATGCGTCTGGTGTCGATCACCTGGAAGAAGATGAAGGTGATGACGGCGATGGCCATGCTCACCATGGTCCAGTTGACGATTCCCTTCTTGCTGCCCCGTTTGCCCACGTAGCGGGCTCCGATGGCGGCGAAGGCGATGGAGGGAAGCATGCCGATCACGGTGAGGATGGTGGCCAGGCCCATGTTTCCGATGATGATGCCGTTTACCAGGGTGTTGATGATGGCCTGGGTGCTGACCTGCTGGGCAATCTTGTCCGAGGCGTTGGAGGCGATGTAGCACTGCAGGGGACGGTTGTGAGCCAGAACGTCCACCATGTCTTTGGGACGCAGGGGCTCCTTCTTTTTGTTGGTGCCCTCAAAGTACTGGGGTTTGTCGTATTCGCTGATTCCGATGCATACCAGAATGGTGCCGAAGGCTCCTATGGCTACGCATACCCAGCAGGCGGCGGACAGGAAGCCCTGGTTGTATTCCCCGCCGAACCTGGGAAGAAGCACCACGTTTAAGACCATGCTCATGATCATGGGAACCAGGTAGTTAAAGACCGTGTTCCACACACCGATGGTGGGTCTCTGTCCCGGATCATTGGTCATGATGGCGGGAAGTGTCTGTCCGGTCATGTTTTGGATGGTGTAGCCGATGACGTAGACCACGTACAGGGCTGTGAACATGACGGCTCCGAAGCCCTTTCCGGAGCAGAAGTTAAACATGCACAACAGTCCCACGGCTTCGATGAGAAAGCCGCTGATTAAGAGAACCCGCAGCTTGCCCCAGCGGGTGTTGACCCGGTCGTAGACAAAGGCCAGCAGGGGATCGGTGATGCCGTCCAGGATCCGGGTGCCCGCCAGGATCACGCCTACGGTGGCCATGGCCACACCGTAGCCGATGTTGGCGCTGTAGCTGGCCATGCCGATCAGGGTGTAGACGCCCATGCCCACCAGGGCGTTGCAGGACTGCAGGATGATCTGCCAGAGCTTTGCCCGGCGGTACTGGACGCCGTCAATCTCGCTCCGGGTTGGTTTGGATTGCCTTGCCATGAAAATTTCCTCCTTTTCCTAATTGCGTGCAGCTTTGATGCTTCCTATTATAAAGAGGCCCAAAAACCCGGTATACCCAAAAAACGGGGAGAAGTTACAATTTTTAGGCATTTCCGGGAAGGTTCCGGAAAAAGTGTAACTGAATCGGGATTTGTGTTATAATCAGAGGAAAGAAAAAACCGAGAAAGAAAAGGAGGAATCCCCATGGCTGACATGATCACCCAGGGTGAAAAAAACCTGATTCTGCTGCGCCGGTTGTTTCCCGGCAACGACCGGCTGTATCTCTGGTGCTGCATGCCGGACGGAAGGCTGCTGGCCAGCGACTGTCCGGACGGAGATCTCTATCAGACCATCCTGAGAGCCCAGGGCGGTATGGACCGGATTATAGAACACGGCCAGGCCCGGGATCATCCCCGTCCCCTTTTAACCGGCACGGCGGTGGGTCTTCAGTGGGCAGCCGCCTATGAGTGTGATGCCAAAGGGGCCACAAGGCTCATCTTTCTTCTGGGGCCGGCTTTTTACTACGCCCTTTCTACCGGAGAAGTGGAGGACGGATTAAAGCGGTACAGCCTGCGGGAGCTAAGCCTGTCATACAGGGAGGACCTGATCCGCAGGGCGGATCAGGTGCCGGTGATGACCGCCTCCATCTTCACCCGCTGTGCGGTGATGCTGCACAACGCCCTGAACCAGGAACAGCTGATGGTAAGCGATCTGGAAAACGGGGATTCTCCCCTCTTATCCCCGGTGCCGTCACAGGGAAAGAGGGACCGGCACCGGGTGTGGATGGCGGAGAAGGCATTGCTTTCGATGGTGAAAAACGGAGATCTGGATTACCAGGAAGCCCTGCAGAACAGCACCGACATCAGCAGCGGGGTTCCGGTTCACGGCCGGGATCCTCTGACTCAGGCCAGAATCAGCAGCATCGTCTTTACCAGCCTGGTTGTCCGGGCCGCCATGGAGGGAGGACTCTCCCCGGAGGAGTCTTATTCCCTGGGGGACTCCTACATTCAGGCAATCGAGGATTCCCGGGATCAGGGAGAGCTCTCGGCCCTGGTCCATACCATGTATGACGATTTTATCTGCCGGGTTCACCGCTGCCGCACCAATCCCAACTACTCCCGGCAGATCCAGAAGTGCTGCGACTACATCCAGACCAACCTGGACAAACCCGTCCGCACCGGGGATCTGGCGGCCCTGGCGGGGTACAGCGACTACTATCTCAGTGAGAAATTCAAAAAGGAGACCGGCATGTCCATCTCCGACTATGTGCGCCGGGCCAAGGTGGAGAGGGCTCAGATCCTGCTTGTCTCCACGGATCTCACCGTGCAGCAGATCTCGGAGAAGCTGGGGTTTAACACCCCCAACTACTTTATCGAGAGCTTCAGAAAGCTGACGGGATGCACCCCCGCCCAGTACCGGAGGCGGGAACAGGCTTAGTTTCCCTGAATTTTTGTAATCTGTCCCCAACTTCTGTCTTTTGCAGTCTTCTGAAATTTTTTATAATAAACAAAAAGAAAGGAGTGCAAACCATGAGTAAGTTTCCTCAGGGCTTTC
>CAZJYM010000103.1:0-10180 GCA_964550245.1 uncultured Blautia sp.
TATTCCATTTGGGGCTTGGGATGCTTTTCGCTGCGCTCCTTCCGGTAAAGCTCATAGTTATCATTGGGCCTGAACCCTTCCCCCGGGATCACGGAGCCGATGCACTTTCCCGTCCTGGTTCCCCAGCGTCCGCTTTTAAGCTTTGCCGCCTCATACATGTAAACGTAGTAGTGGCCGTTGATGGCTTTGATGATGGTAGAAGGCCCCGGTCTGTACTGCTTGATTTCCTCCGGTATTCTGCTGGACATGATTCCCTCCTGGTGCTTCTTTTCTCAATGCTTTCCAAAGAACAGGGAAACGCCGGAACCGGCGTTTCCCTGTTCTTTAATCTTTTTTTCTTTTTTTTATCTTTTTTATCTTTTTTATCTTTTTTATCTTTTTTAATTGAAGTTGTCTTTTCAGATTTTCCGGAGTCTTCTCATCTCCGTGTAAGCCAGCAGGAAGGGACCCACTCCCTTGGCATCGTCCTTTACCACCGGCTCGGACATGTAGTAGTCAAAGGTTCCGGGACGCATTTTGGCGCCTCCCAGACCTGCCACCAGGCAGATGCCGTCCAGGTGAAGACCCGCATCATCCTCGGTGAGATACGTGTCGCAGATGCCCTGGAAGGCCTTTTCTCCCTGTTCCCGGAAGCTTTCGGGAAGGAAGCCCAGACGAACGCCCTTTAAGAGGGCATAGGCCATAATGGCGCTGCCGCTGGTTTCCAGGTAATTCCTGGGCATGCCTCCCAGATTCACCACCTGGTACCACATGCCGCCTGGATCCTGATAGCGCAGCATGGCCTCTACAAGCTCTGTAAACATGGCCTTCAGTCTCTCATAGGGCTCTCCCAGAGAGGGATCCGCCTTTTCCAGGGTATCCAGCATGGCCATGGTAAACCAGCCGATGGAACGAAGCCAGAAGTGACTGCTGAGTCCCGTTACCTTATCACACCAGAACATCTCCCTGGAAGCGTCGTAGGCGTGATAGTAAAGACCGCTGCGCTCGTCCTTCATCCTCTCCTGCACGGTAAAGAACTGGTTAAAGATGTCGTCCAGGTGTTCCCGGTTTCCAAAGCGGTTTTCATACTCCATGTAGAAGGGCTGGCACATGTACAGGCCGTCCAGCCACACCTGGTTGGGATAGATGGCCTTGTGCCAGAAGCTTCCCTCTTTGGTTCTCGGCATCTGGCAGATCTGGCTGTAGACCAGATCGATTGCCTGGCGGTACTTTTCCTTACCGGTCAGATCGTAGAGCTCAAAGAGAGTCTTTCCCGCATTGATGTTGTCCAGGTTTAATTCCTGTACGTCATACCCCTCTATGCTGCCGTCCTCATGCACCTTGCTGTCGATAAAGGCATCCGCAAAGCGGAAGTACTCCTCATCGGAGGTAATGGCATACATCTCCAGAACGGCCTTGATCATGCAGCCGTCTATGTAGTTCCAGCCGGAGACCTGGCCCTGGAGAATCTTCTCCTGATTCCACACGGGGCGCTCCGGCGTGCTTTTCTCCATCAGTTCCCTGATATATCTCTCGATTCGGTCCATGATTTACTCCTGTCCAATTTTCCCATAAGTTTCCCGGGATTCCTCCTCCAGCAGTTCCTCCGGAGTTTTGGGCTCATCCTCCACAATGTACTTCTTGAACACCCGGCCGTAATAGAAGGAACAGCAGTAGGCCACCAGGCCGAAGCCGGCGGAAATGGTAGCGTAGTTAAAAAGTACGATGGTGGTATTTAACCACACCGCCAGGATCACGATTAAGGCGATCTGTATGGTGGCCCCCATGTTTCGCAGGGCAACCAGAAAGGCATAGCGGATGGTGTTTTTCACCGAGTTTACAAACCTGCTCTGCACCGCAAAGACGTAGAGCAGGGTGAGAAACCAGGGCAGTGCCAGCACACAGGCCGCAGCCTGCAGAATATTGCCGGCGGTGGAACGCATCTGGTTTCCCAGGATCATGTCCGCCCCCAGCATGATCCCCACAAAGAGGAAGATCAGAAACAGGATGGTGGACTGTTTGAAATTCTCCTTAAAGGAGTGGAAAAAGTTGCTCCACACATAGCCCTCATGCCGGTGCAGCTTGATGCAGGCGTAGATCAGGGCCGTGGTGGAGGCTCCCATGGTGATCACCGGCAGGGAGCAGATAAGCCAGATCCAGTTTAATATGATGATGTTTCCCAGAGTGCCGATGGCCCGGAAGACCGGGTTGTCCACGTTGAAGATTCTGCTCAGCATATCTGCCTCTTATCACCCAATCCGGCAGGCGTCGTAGCGCTCCTGAATGTATTTGCGGGCAAACACCGCGTTATCCGGACGGGAATCCTCCAGGGTGGCATGGATGAAGGGCTTTTTCTCCTTCATGAAGCGCAGGATGGGACCGTAGTCCATCTCCCCGGTGCCGGCCGCCACAGATTTGAGTTTATTGTCCTCGATCACAAAGTCCTTGAGGTGAACCACCGCGATGTCATCCCCCAAAAGATCAATGGCCTGACCAAAGATCTCCTCCCGGTTCTGATAGTTGCACATCTCCAGCATGTTCACCGGATCAAAGATGATCTGCAGATTGGGGGAGCCGATGGTATCCAGCACGGTTCTGGCTCTTTCGGGGGAGTAGACGATGTGCCGGTATACCGGTTCAATGGCCAGGATCACGCCCATCTTTTCGGCTGCTTCCACCAGAGGCCGCAGGTTGTTGATAAAGATCTGCAAAGCCTGGTCGGAATGGTTGGCCTCCTCAAAGGAATAGCTCTCATTGACCGCACCGGTCTCGGTGCCCACCACCCCGCATCCCAAAAGGGAGGCAAAGCGGATGTGAGCCAGGTAGTGCTTTTGGGTCTCCTTTAAGCTTTTCTGGTTGGGATTTCCCAGGTTGAGATAACAGCCCAGTACGGCGATGTCGATCTGGTTCCTGGCAAAAAGGTTTTTCAGGTAACAGGCGTATCCGGGGGTTAATGTACTGTCGGAGACCGGATACTCCGAAATCACCTTGGAGAGGGCCACATGGGCACAGACAAAACCCTGTTCCCGGGCTGTCACCAGACGCTCCTCCAATGGAGCGGGTTTTACATCATGTAAACGAATTCCTAACTGCATGGGTTCCTCCTCCTTTTATTACAGGCGGGTAAAACGGGAAACGCCGGAGAGTTCCAGATCCTCTCCCGCAGCTCCGTCAACCGCAACGTTTTCCAAAATCAGTTCCTGTACATTTTCGGCGTGAATGCCCTTTTTGCAGCACTCTCCCACTCCCAGGGTCATGATGGGAATGCCGGATCTGGCCTCCGGAGCAAAGCTTATGGTGCAGTTTTTCATTTTTATAAGGGAGATTTTGCTCTCGGGAAGTCCTGCAAAATAGGCCGCCGCCACATGGCAGTTTTTGGCCCTTATGTTTTCAAAGAGAAACTTTCCCATCCCCGGGGTTCTCTCATCCACCGACAGGGGATCCCGGGACTGGACATAGTCGCTCTTTCCGTCCGCATCACAGAAGTAAAAGGCGTTCAGGGTAAAGGGTGTCATCACCTGATCCATAAGAATGTCCCGGAAGATGATGCCGTCCAGAACCGAATCCTTTCCTCTTCCCCGCCTGGTCTTGATCCGCAGTCCCCGGTCCGTTCGGGAAAAGAGACACTTCTCCGCCAGCAGATTTTTTACCCCGGCACTGATCTCGCTTCCCAGGGTTACCGCTCCGTGTCCGTTTTCCATCAGGCACTGATGGATGTGAATGTTTTCAGATGGTGTCTTATACTTCTTTCCCATGTATAACTTTCCGGACTTGACGGCGATGCAGTCGTCCCCCACGGAGAAGTGGACTCCCACGATCTCCACATCCGTGCAGGATTCCGGGTTGATCCCGTCGGTGTTGGGGGAAACCAGGGGATTTTCGATAAAGCTTCCGCAGAAGGTAAGGTTCTGGCAAAAGTAGGGGTGAATGGTCCAGGAGGGGCTGTTTGTAAAGTGGACTCCATGGATTGTCACGTTCTGACAGTGGTTTAAAAACAGAAGCCTTGGCCGGCAGGCCCCCACAATCTCCTTCTCATTGTGCCACCAGTTGTCAAAGGAGGCGCAGCCATTGATGGTACCCTCCCCGTAGATCACCACATCATGCAGGTTCATGCCGGTCAGGATCCCGGAAAACATGGCCCGGGGCTCTCCCTCCCAGGTGCCCAGCTGGTACATCTCTCCGTCCGCTGGCTCAATCTCTCCGGGAAAGATTGGATAGTCCCACCGGTTCGTGGAAGCCAAAAGCTCGGCTCCCAACGCCAGCTCCAGGTAGAGGCAGCTTTTTAAAAACAGGCTGGTGATCCGGTACTTTCCTTCCGGGATCAGCACTCTCCCGCCTTCGGGACAGGCTGCGATGGCGGACTGGATGAAAACCGTGTCATCCCGTACCCCGTCTCCCGCTGCTCCCAAATCCCGCACATTGATGGTGAGCTTCTCCCGGGGAGTATGAAAGTCCAGCTCACCTGCGGGTTCTCCGCTTTCCTCCAGAACCTGCAGATGGTATCCGGTATCCGGAATCAGGTCAAAGAGGCTGGTGACGGCAAGATCAGAGGTCTTGATCTCTTTTCCGTTTAAGACCAGACGGTAAGGCTTTTTTGTATGATAGATCCCCCCGTCATCCAAAGAGAAGGCCGCACTTCGGGGAGTCCCCGTAATTTCCCTTATCTCCATAACACATCTCCTCGTGAAAAACAGAACACCCGGAAGCCTGAGGCTTCCAGGTGTTGATAATCAGCCTTTTACACCGCCCTCGGCGATTCCTTCCACGAACTGATCCTGTGCCAGGAAGAATACGATCAGGGAAGGAATGATGGAAATCAGGGACAGTGCCAGGATCCGGTTCCAGGAAACACCCGCGTCGGCATCCATGGAGAGCTTTACAAAGATGGCCATGGGATATTTGGCGGGGGTATTTACATAAAGCAGGGGGCCCATGAAGTCATTGGTGGACCACATGAACTGGAACAGGGCGCAGGAGGTGATGGCCGGCATCAGCATGGGCACAATCACCTTGATAAGAGTCTGCATGGCATTGCAGCCGTCGATCTTTGCCGCTTCGTCCAGTTCCAGGGGAACATTTCGCTGGAACTGAATCAGCATGAACACAAAGTAGGTCTCTGTGGCAAAGAGGGTCGGCACCACCAGAGGCAGGTACAGCTTGGATCCAACCCAGCCCATCTTGGAAAACAGAATAAACTGGGGAACGTTCAGCACCACCTGGGGCAGAAACAGGGTGGACATCAGCAGTGCAAAGAGGATGCTCTTGCCCTTGAAGTTGAAACGGCCGAAACCGTAGGCGGTCAGGACGGAGGAGATCACCGTAAAGATCACCTTGGGAATCACGTAGGAGAAGGTGTTGAACATGGCCTTAAGGATGTTGATGTCTCCGCCGTAGTCATTCAGAGCGTCTTTGTATCCCTGAAGAGTGGGATGTTTGGGGATCAGTCCGATTCCGGAGAAGATCTCGGCATTGGATTTGAAGGTGGCTCCCACCATCCACAGCAGGGGATACACCATCACGATTCCCACCAGGATCAGCACGGCATATCTTAAAAACAGAGTAAAGTAATGTTTAGATTTGCTCTCAGCATGCATCCTTCTTACCTCCCGTCCTCATCTGAATAGAATACCCAGTATTTCTGGCTCAGGAACGCGATCACCGTAAAGACGAGAAGGATCACAAACAGTACCCAGGCCATGGCGCTGGCCATACCCATGTCATACTGCTTGAAGGCACTGTTGTAAATCAGCAGCGACATCAGCGTAGTAGAGTTTCTGGGTCCTCCCTGGGTGATGATGTAGGGGCCGTTGAATTCCTGGAAAGCCTGACAGAGCTGTGTAACCAGGTTGTAGAAAATCACAGGGGTAATAAGAGGCACCGTAATGGAGAAGAACTGACGCCATTTGCCGGCACCGTCTATGGCGGCCGCTTCGTACAGATCCGGTGATACTCCCTTTAAGGCCGCCAGGAATATCACCATTGCACTTCCGAACTGCCATACACGTAAGAAACAGATCACGAAGATGGCATACTTGGGATCCGAGAGCCAGCTGGGACCCTGTATTCCGAAAAATCCCAGAACCGTGTTCAAAAGGCCCTCATCACGGAATACGGCCTTCCACAGCACGGCGATGGCCACAGAACCTCCCAGGATGGAAGGAATGTAGTAAGCGGTACGGAACAGTTTCACACCCTTGATGTTGAAGTTCAGGATGTAGGCGATAAACAGAGCGAAGGCCAGCTTCAGAGGCACCGTGATAAAGGCGTACTTGAAGGTAACCCCCATGGCTCTGGTAATTTTCCGGTCTGTGAAAACTTCGATATAGTTCTCCAGCGTACCCACCACACTCATGCCCTTGAACAGGTTGTAGTCGGTAAAGCTGTAAAACAGTGACGAAGCCATGGGATAGAGCTTAAACCAGCAGAATCCGATCAGCCATGGCACAATAAAGAAGAAACCGATATTGTCTCTGCAGAACTGGCCCAGGGTTTTCTTCTTCCTGGGAGCTGCGGGAGCCGTGCCGGATTTCTTTGCCATTTGAGAATTCCCCCTCCCTATCATTTCTAAATAACCGGAGGCTTCCCCCTCCCTCGGTGAGAAGTCAGCGGAAGGCGTCCCAGTGTCATGCTTTCTCTAATAGTGATAAAGCATGACACTTTGGCGCAGTGAAGACTTTATGAAAAGTGGGCTGCGAATGCAGCCCACTCCTTCGCAATGTCAGATCAGCCTGCCAGTACCTCATTGATGCCTTCAATCAGGATCTCGGCAGCTTCTGTTACATCATAATCGCCATAGCTCAGGCCGGCCATTACATCATAGTATACGCCGTCGCTGCTCTTTAAGCGGGAGTCCTCGAAGAGAGGATCCAGGTTGTTGCTGGCCCATGCCAGAACCTTGGTGTTGGCTTCTACGGTCTTGGCATCCAGAAGTCCTGCGGAATCAGCAGCGGAAAGGGCAGCTGCGGATACCGGGATACCTCTCTGGGAATTCAGGATCTCGGAAGCTTCCGGATCGTTCATCAGGAAGTCTACAAGCATGCCGCATTCCTTCGGATGAGCGGTGGAGCCGTTGATGGCCCATGCCAGAGAAACCTTGGTAAATCCGCCCTTGTTGTCTCCAAAGTCGGGGAAGTAGTCGCCTACTACAAACTCACGGCCTTCTGCCAGAGCCTTCTCAAACTTGCTGGCGGAAGAATCCCACTCGAAGATGCCGGCATACTTGCCGTCGATCCACTTCTGGTTCTGGTCGATGGAGGAAGCTCCGTCGCCGGCCAGTGTCTGGATGGAAGGAATCACATGAGCGTCTTCCAGTCCCTGGATGAAGGTAAGGCCTTCCTCAACCTCTTCCTGGGTGTACTGCAGGGTATTGTCGGTTACCCAGTCCTTGCCGTAAACAGACTCCAGATAGTAAACCATCAGGATCATTCTGTCATACTCGCCAAGGGCCAGAGGATAATAGTCTTCATTGTAGTTCTTGAAAGCCTCGCCGGCTGCCAGGAGCTCTTCATAGGTGGTGGGGATGGCAATGCCCACTTCGTCGAAGGAAGTCTTGTCCCAGTAGAAAATTCTTCCGGTCATGGAAACCGGGATGGCTGCCTGGGTGTCAGCGATCTGGCACATCTTCAGGTAGGCTTCGCCAACCTGAGACAGATCCAGAACGTCGGATACGGTGTTCAGATCCAGGAAGGTGGTGCCGTCGGAATCATACTGGGTAATCCAGTTCCAGTTAACCTGGTTGACATCCTGAGCGGTTCCGCCAACGAAAGCGGTGGCCATCTTCTCTTCCCAGCCGTCCCATGCGGCATAGGTGGCGCTGACGGTGATGCCGGGATATTTTTCCATGAAGAGGTCCAGGGCTTCCTGAGTTGCGGTGTGTCTGTCCTCGCCGCCCCACCAGGAGATGGTGATTTCGCACTCATCATAGTCAACTGCTGCTTCTTCTGCGGGAGCTGCCTCTTCCTCAGCTGCTGCTTCCTCGGTTGCTTCTTCTTCTACTGCTGCTTCTTCCTCAGCTGCGCCTTCTTCCGCAAATACCGCTGCGCTCATGGACAGTACCATGGTGGCAGCCAGTCCGGTTGCGAGAAGGCGTTTAACCAGTTTGTCCTTCATGATTTTTACTCCTTTTCTTTTTATTTGCCCGGGAAATTTCGGACATTTTTTCGCGGCTGCGCCGTTTATAAGTGCATTATAGCACATAAATTCCAAAATTCCATTACTTTTTACAAATTTCTTGTATAAAATGCAGTACGTTCCCGGGGAAAATTTAGGGCTGCTTTCCGATATAAGCCAGGATGCCGCCGTCCACATAGAGGATGTGTCCGTTGACAAAATTGGAGGCGTCGGAGGCCAGGAAAACGGCCGGTCCCATCAAATCTTCCGGATCTCCCCAGCGGGCCGCAGGGGTCTTGCCGATGATAAACCGGTCAAAGGGATGTTTTGATCCGTCGGGCTGAATCTCCCGAAGGGGAGCGGTCTGAGGCGTCGCAATATATCCGGGCCCGATGCCGTTGCACTGAATGTTGTACTGACCGTACTCGGAGGCAATGTTCTTCGTGAGCATCTTCAGGCCGCCCTTGGCTGCCGCATAGGCGGATACGGTCTCTCTGCCCAGCTCGCTCATCATGGAACAAACGTTGATGATCTTTCCATGTCCCTTTTTGATCATGCCGGGGATAACCGCCTTGGATACGATAAAGGGAGCATTCAGGTCAATGTCCACCACCTGGCGGAAATCCTCCGCGCTCATCTCGACCATGGGGATCCTCTTGATGATACCGGCGTTGTTTACCAGGATATCGATGGTGCCCACGGTCTCCTCGATCTCGGCTACCATCTTAACCACCTGTTCCTCGTCGGTCACATCGCAGAAGAAGCCTTTGGCATCGATGCCCTTGGCCGCATAGTCCGCCAGGGCCTGATCCATGTGCTTCTGACCTCTGCAGTTAAAGACGATCTTGGCTCCGGCCCCTGCCAGGGCTTCCGCGATGGCAAAGCCGATGCCGTAGGCGGCGCCGGTTACCAGCGCAACTTTCCCTTCCAGTGAAAAACTCTTCAGAATGTCCATGTTTTTCCTCCTACCTTAAATCTTTATTATCAACTTCGTCCATGTCATCAAAGTCCTGATTCTCTCCCACCATGCCCCAGATGAAGGTGTAGGCCTGGGTGCCGGATCCGGCATGGATGGACCAGCTGGGGGAAATCACCGCCTCCTGGTTGCGCACCACGATGTGCCTGGTCTCATTGGGCTCGCCCATGTAGTGCATCACGAAGGCATCCTCAGGAATGTCAAAGTAGAGATAAACTTCCATTCTCCTGTCATGGGTGTGACAGGGCATGGTGTTCCACACGCTGCCGGGCTCCAGTCTGGTCATGCCCATCTCCAGCTGGCAGGACTCCACCTGTCCGGGAAGGATGTACTTGTTGATGGTGCGGTGGTTGGATTTCTCCAGGCTTCCCAGCTCCACCTTGTTCTCATCCTTAATGATGACAACGCCTTCTTCCGGGGTTCCCTCCGGCTTGATGAGCACCGTGGGACAGCTGCGGTGAGCCGGTGCGCTGTTGAGATAAAACCTGGCAGGACTGGCCGGATCGTCGCTGTCAAAGAAGATCTTCTGCGCTCCCATGCCAATGTACATGCCCTCTTTGTGCGCCACGGGGTACACCTTTCCGTCGATGGTGATTCTGCCTGCTCCGCCGATGTTGATCACACCCAGCTCTCTTCTTTGCAGGAAGTAGGCAGCCCGAAGCTCCTCTCCTGCGGTGAGTTCCAGGGTTTTGTTCACCGGAGTGGCCGCGCCTGTGATGATGCGGTCAATGTGGCTGTACACCAGTTTGATCTCATCAGGCGTAAACAGGTTCTGGATCAGAAACTCCTCTCTTAGCCGCTCCGTGGTGTAATGCTTTACATCGTTTGGTGATACTGCTGTTCGAAGTTCCATTTGTTTCTCCTTTCTTTTTCCCGCCGGGAAACAGAAAAATTCCTGCCGTGAGGCTGCCCTCAGGGCACAGGGTTAAAGCACAGGGGGAAAGGGATCCCCCCGTGGATTAGTGTAACATTTTACAAGTGAAACTTCAATAGTCTTCTTTTTTCACAAACGCTGTACAACAGACCACAGAACAGAAAATCTGGCAGGGCAGAGCAGCCTTCCGCCTGAAAGGTCCAAAAGCGCCGGATCTTAAGGGTTTCTGACAGGATTGCTTC
>CAZJYM010000104.1:0-9782 GCA_964550245.1 uncultured Blautia sp.
CGTTATCCTGTGATATGCTCACAATTACGTTTGATGGTAAGTTCGACGATAAATCATCAATCTCCTTTACTGCATTCCACCCATAATACACCTGATGCACTTCAAATTCAAAAACAGGATCTTTCCTTTCCATAATTCCTGAGTTCTGACTGTTTCATCCATCCAAGAGTTAAGACTTTCTCTTCTGAAGAATCTGATATAGCAAGCTGCGTTGCTTTCCATATCCCAAAATCGCTTTCAACGAAATAGCCTAACTTCCTACAATCTGAAGCACCATCTCGTACAACCCTGTATTCATCACCGTTGTCATCAATGCCACAGAAAATGATTTGCGGTTGCTCAAATCCATTCAAACCAAGTATTAAACTAAAGTTATTCGCAAGGAACAAAACTGTCAAAAAGCAACACAAAATCACAAAAACTATAATAATCCATATATGTGAATGCTTATTTTCCTTACTTCGCATTAAGCTTCATCTCCACTATTCACACTGTGCTGGAAAATTGGGACAGCATATAGATACCTTTTGAACAGATGTTGATTCAGCTCCCGAAATCTGAACATAATCCACAGCCCGATATACCGGTCCCCTTCCCGGATCTCCACGAAAAAGTCCCTGCGTTTGGCCTCCGTAAAATCCCCAGGCAGTCACGTCGTCCTGAAGCCATACCTCTTAAAAACAGGGAACCAGCCCCAATGTTCTCCGGCTTTTCGATGGCGAGGGAGCGGAGCCCGAGGATGGTGTCCCCTGCAGGTTCTCAGGGCAACGCCCTAAGCCTGTCGGTAAGACGGTACACTTCTTTCATGCAGACGCTGTCGTTTAGCCGCTGCGCAGGCGGTATCACATCCCTGGGCGTCCGTCATGTGGATTTTGGCAGCTCAAAGAGACAACCGTTTCCACATTCACACTCTGGGGGAACATGTCCACCGGGCAGCACTTCTCCAGCCGAAAGCCATGTTCACGAAGGTATTTCAGATCCCTGGCCAGGGTGGCGCTGTCACAGCTGATGTAGACCAGTCTCTGGGGAGACATCTCCACAATGGTCTCCAGGACCTTCTCATCGCATCCCTTCCGGGGAGGATCCACCACGATCACATCTGCCCTCTCCCTGCTTTTCTCATACTCCCGGGGCAGCACTTCCTCTGCCTTTCCCAGGGTAAAGTCCACATTGGTGATGTGGTTGATGCGGGCATTCCTCCTGGCATCCTCCACAGCCTCCGGTACAATCTCCACCCCCCGGACAAAAGCCGCCTTTCTCGCCAGGAACAGGGAGATGGTACCGATTCCGCAGTAGAGATCCCACACCGTCTCCTTTCCGGTAAGGCCGGCATACTCCAAAGCCTTGTCATAGAGCCTTTCTGTCTGAAGGGGATTCACCTGAAAGAAGGAGAAGGGAGAGATCTGGAAGACAAGATCCCCGATGCGGTCTGTGATATGGCCCGTCCCCCACAGGAGATGGAGTTCCTCCCCCAGGATCACGTTGGTTCTCTTTTGATTGACGTTCAGACTGATGCTCTTCATTCCCGGGATCTCCCGCAAAGTTCTTACCAGATCCCAGGGATCGGGGATAGATGTACCGTTTACAACCAGACAGACCATCAGTTCTCCGGTGGAAAACCCGTACCGCACCAGCACATGGCGGACAAGCCCTGTGCCGGTAACCTCATCGTAAGGCTCCACACCCTTTCTTTCCATGTAGGAGATCACCCGGTCCAGCACTTCCTTATTCTGTGGCACTCCCATCATACAGTCCCGGTTTTCGATGATGCTGTGAGTCCTTCCCGCATAAAAGCCCGTAATGATCCGTCCGTCCCTGCTTTTCCCAACCGGAAACTGGGCCTTGTTCCGATAATGATAAGGGACTTCCATGCCCAGGATCTCTTCCATGGGAACCTCTGTAAATCCCCCGATCCGTTCCAGATTGTCCCGGACCTTTTTCTCCTTAAACTTCAGCTGCTGTTCGTAGGAGATGGCCTGCAGCTGGCATCCCCCGCAGGGACGGGCATAAGGGCACTCCGGTTCCACCCGGCAGGGAGAGGGAGTGAGAACCTTCATCAGGCGTCCGTAACCCCAGGTCTTTTTCGCCTTGATGATCTTTGCCTCCACCACATCCCCGATGACGGCGTCCTTTACAAAAACGGTGAAGCCATCCGTCCTGCCGATGCCTTCACCGTCTGCGCTCAAATCCTGGATCTGCAGAGTTACAGAATCATTCTTCCGGTATTCCTTCATGTCCCATCAGACCTCTTCCGTTCTCCTGAGATTGGTTTCGAAATATTTATTGTATCCCAGCCAGTCCTTCCTGCTCTTATCTCCCTGGTAAATCTCCGTCACGGTCTCCATGCGGGCATCCAGGTTGTCAGCCAGGCTTAAGGCAATGGCTTCCGCCAGAGCCGGCTTCTTGGGGGAACCGTACTCCAGTTCTCCATGGTGGGAGAGGATGCAGTGCACCAGCTCCTGTTCCAGAACAGGAGGAAATCCGGGGATCTTTCCCGCCAGGTCATGGACCATCTGGGCTCCGATGACCAGGTGTCCCACCAGCTGACCCTCATCCGTATAGTCATTCAACGGGAAGGAGGACAGTTCCCGGACCTTGCCCACATCGTGGAGAAGAGCCGCCGTGATCAGCAGATCCCTCTTCAGCACGGGATAGGCTCCCGCCAGGTAGTCACAGAGCCGGGCCACACCCACCGTGTGCTCCAGCAGTCCCCCTACAAAACCGTGGTGTACGGTCTTGGCCGCTGAGTGGGAATTAAAGGCCTTGAGAAACTCCTGATCCTCCACAAAGAGCAGGTTTAAAAGCCGGGAGAGATAGGGGTTCTGTACGCTTTTTACGTAAGTTAAAAGCTGGGAATACATGACCTCCGGGCTGTTGGGGCTTACCGGCAGATAGTCCTCGGGACGGTATTCCCCCTCAGCGGCTTTGCGGGCCCTTTTCACATTCAGCTGCAAAGCCCCCGCATAGCTGGTCACATCCCCCATGATCTCCACGTAGTCCAGAGGGGCGAAGTCCTCGATGCCCAGGGAATGGGGCTCCCAGATCTTTCCCTCCAGAATGCCCGTCTTATCCTGCACCGTAATGTTCTCATAAGGCTTTCCGTTTTTCGTCACCGCCGGCTGGCGCTGTTTGCACAAATAGATTCCGTTGATCCGATCTCCTTCATGAATGTCATTGATAAACCGCATTCTGTTCGCCTTTCTACTCTATTTTCCTTCCACGGTCATGGACAGTTCCGTCTCCGCATAGATCCCTTCGGCGTCTCTTCTCCAGAGGGAAACACCGATCCGGCTTCCCACGGAGAGATTCTGGAGTACTTCCGAGTAGGCATCCATGGTGCGCACATCCTCTTCCTCCAGCCCGGTAATAATGTCTCCCTTTAAGACGCCCGCCATCATGGCCGGGGAACCGTCCTCCACACTTTCCACGTAAATCCCCTCCGGGATCTCCAGTTCTTTTGCCCGCTGCCCCGTCACGTCAATGCCCCGGATGCCCAGGTAGCGGATCTCCTCCCCGTTGGAGAGGGCCTGGATCAGGGGACGCAAAGCCTCAATGGACACGGCCCGCAGCATGCTTTCTTCCTCTTTTGCCGGAAGAATAAAGCCGATCACATCCCCCCGCACGTCCAGAAGCACCCCGGTGCCGTTCACACTGCCCCGCATGTCTGTCCGCAGCAGCGGATACTGGGCATCGGCCACCCGGAGTTTTCCCGATACGGAGGTGACCATGCCGTAGCCCACTCCGTCCGGATCCCCCTGGAGACTGCCGATGGCAATCACCGGCTTTCCCTGGGGAAGACTGTCTGAATCACTTAAAACAACGGGCTTTATCTTCTCCTCCCGGTTTTCATCCAGATTTTCGGCGGGCACCCGGACCACCGCCAGGCCGGTGCGCTCATCCGCCTTGCACAAAACCCCTCTGGCAGAATCCCCGCCGGAGAAGGTAACCAGAATCTTATCGGATTTCAGGAGGGAAGTACAGGTACACAGGATATAATAATCTGATTCCCCCTGCAGAAACACAATCCCCTCCTCATCCCCCAGGTGCAGGAGGGATTCATCCAGCAGGTTCTCCCCCTCCTGGAGGGCAGACACCTGCACCAGAGCCTTTCTGGGCTCCACTGTCTTCTGCAGGATCTCCTCATAGAGATGTTCGTAATAGTGCAAAGCCCGGGAGGGTTCCTCGGTATTGGAATCCTCCGGTACAGATGAAACCTGGGGAGTTGAAACCTCCGTTTCCTCCTCCCCACCCTCCCCGGAGGGGAGGGTGACCTGTGTCTGGGACCGGAGCTTTACCCCGGTGATCTTCTCCGCCGCCGGCAGGAAGAGCAGCATGGCCGTCACCGCACTGACTCCGAAGAGAATGCCGCCCAGCACCAGGCCCAGGATCTTTTTCACCCGGGACATCACATCCGGGGAATCCTTCTTTATGGTTTCCCTGATAAAGGGATGATCATCTTTCATGGCGCTTCACCCGTGAAAACCAGTATGAGCCGTCCCCTTTCCAACAGGGGCGGCAGGAACCTCTAAATCATTATAGCAGAAAGATGTGAATTTTTTATGAATAAAATTCTAATGATTCAGATGGCAATACGTCAAAAGGCCGGCAGTGGATGTGTGCCGCTTCTTCCAATTCCTGTTCCTGTGTGAAGATACTCTTTTCAACAGGCTCAAAATCATGTAAAATGTTTACCAGAGCATGGATAAACCCCTTCCTTCCCCATCGGGGAAGGATAGAAACACATGAGTTGAACGTCTAAAGGGATTACGGATTGTTCCACAATCCTGCCCGGCATTCGGAATTCGCGGGGCCCCAACCCCACTTCTTCCTCATGTCGGGGCGCGTCGACAAGCCCTGATCCCACCGGCGTGCGGGCACACCGTGGAATCAGGCTTTCGACGCTGTAATCAAACACATACAGGAGACATTATGAATCAGAAAGCATACAAAGCACTGGAATACGACAAGATCATCCAACGCCTGACGGAGAAGGCCTCCTCCTCCATGGGAAAGCAGCTCTGTGCCGAACTGGAGCCCTATCAGGAACTGGGAGAGATCCAGGCGGCCCAGCGGGAGACGGGGGATGCCCTCTCCCGGATCTTTCAGAAAGGCAGCATCTCCTTCGGCAGCGTAAAGGATGTGCGGGGATCCTTAAAGAGGCTGGAGATCGGCAGTTCCCTCAACACCTCGGAGATCCTCTCCATCTGTTCCCTGCTGGAAAACACCGGCCGGGTAAAAGCCTACTCCAAAAGCGAGAAAGGGGAGACAACGGGAGATTCCCTGACTGCCCTCTTTGACGAGCTGGATCCTCTCACCCGCATCACCTTTGAGATCCGCAGATGCATCCTCTCCGAGGAGGAGATCAGCGACGACGCCTCCCCGGGACTGCGGCAGGTGCGAAGAAACATCAAGACCGTCAACGACCGGATCCACTCCCAGCTCACCGGCATGTTAAACGGATCCTCCCGGACCTACCTGCAGGATTCGGTGATCACCATGCGAAACGGCCGCTACTGCATCCCCGTAAAAGCCGAGTACAAGGGCCAGGTTCCCGGCATGATCCACGACCAGTCCTCCACCGGTTCCACCCTCTTTATCGAGCCCATGGCGGTTGTCAGGCTGAACAACGACCTGCGGGAGCTGGAACTGAAGGAAGAAAAAGAGATTGAAAAGATCCTGGCGGAGTTAAGCCAGCAGATCGCGGAAAAGCAGGACGTGATCCATCAGGACCTGATGACCATGGTCCAGCTGGACTTTATCTTTGCCCGGGCTTCCCTGGCCATGGAGATGAACGCCACGGAACCCATCTTTAACACCGAGGGACGGATCCAGCTGAAAAAAGCCCGTCATCCCCTGATCGACAAAAAGAAGGCGGTGCCCATCGACATCCGCCTGGGAGATGAGTTTGACCTTCTCATCATCACCGGCCCCAACACGGGAGGAAAAACCGTGTCCTTAAAGACCATGGGCCTTCTGACTCTCATGGGACAGGCAGGTCTTCACATCCCGGCAGGAGACCGTTCAGAACTGGCTCTCTTTAAGGAGGTCTATGCGGACATCGGGGACGAGCAGAGCATTGAGCAGTCCTTAAGCACCTTCTCCTCCCACATGACCAACGTGGTCTCCTTCATCCAGAAGGCGGATCAGGACTCCCTGGTACTCTTTGACGAGCTGGGAGCCGGCACGGATCCCACGGAAGGAGCGGCTCTGGCCATCGCCATCCTCTCCCACCTGCATGATCAGGGCATCCGCACCATGGCCACCACCCACTACAGCGAGCTGAAGATGTATGCCCTTTCCACCCCCGGGGTGGAAAATGCCTGCTGTGAGTTTGACGTGGAAACCCTGCGTCCCACCTACCGGCTGCTGATCGGAGTGCCGGGAAAAAGCAACGCCTTTGCCATCTCCTCCAGACTTGGTCTTCCCGACTTTATCATCGAGCGGGCCAAAGAACAGATCAGCGAGCAGGATGAATCCTTCGAGGACATGCTCACCTCCCTGGAAAACAGCCGGGTCACCATGGAGCAGGAAAGACTGGAAACCCAGCGCTACCGGGAGGAAGCCCGGGAATTAAAGGACAAGCTCTCCGCCAGAGAGGAAAAGCTGGATGAGCAGCGGGATAAGATCCTGAAAAAAGCCAATGAGGAGGCCTATGCCATCCTGGCCGAAGCCAAGGAGTACGCGGATCAGACCATCAAGCTCTTTCACAAATACCAAACGGATCACGTGGACATGGCAGCCCTGGAAAGAGAACGGCAGAATCTCCGGGAACGCATGTCCCAGACCCGCTCCGGCATGTCCGATGCACCCGGGACAAAGAAAGCCAAAAAGGAGCTCACCGCCAAAGATCTCCACATCGGAGACGGGGTGAAGGTTCTCAGCATGAACCTGAAGGGAACCGTAAGCTCTCTTCCGGATGCCAAAGGCAATCTCTTTGTCCAGATGGGCATCATCCGCTCCAAGGTATCCATCTCGGATCTGGAGCTTTTGGATGATCCGGGAGTCACCGGACCCGGTCTTTCCAGAACCTCCTCCTCGGGAATGGCCATGTCCAAGACCGCCACGGTCTCCCCGGAGATCAACCTGATCGGCAAAACCGTGGACGAGGCCATCGGAGAGCTGGACAAATATCTGGATGACGCCTACCTGGCTCACTTAAAAACCGTGCGCATCGTTCACGGCAAGGGCACCGGAGCTTTAAGAAAGGGGATCCACAACTACCTGAAGCGGGTCAAACAGGTGGAATCCTTCCGTCTCGGTGAGTTTGGCGAGGGGGATTCAGGCGTCACCATCGTGGAATTTCGGAAATAAGTGCCGGGAGGCACCAGGGGAAAGGAAGGTGCAGTTATGACATCCAAACAGAAGATTCTCATCGTAGATGACGACAACAACATAGCGGAGCTGATTTCCCTCTATCTCACCAAGGAATGCTTTGAGACAAAGATTGTAAACGACGGGGAGCAGGCCCTGAAGGAATTCCCGCGCTTTGCCCCGGATCTGATCCTTCTGGATCTGATGCTTCCCGGTATTGACGGATACACGGTGTGCCGGGAGATCCGGCACACCTCCCAGGTACCCATCATCATGCTCTCCGCCAAGGGGGAGGTCTTTGACAAGGTTCTGGGACTGGAGCTGGGAGCCGACGACTACATCATCAAGCCCTTTGACGCCAAGGAGCTGGTGGCCAGAGTAAGAGCGGTGCTGCGCCGCTTTACCCCAAGGAATTCCTCCGCGGGAGGGGCAGAGAAATGCGTCAGCTATCCGGATCTCACCATCAATCTCACCAACTACTCGGTGACATACATGGGCAAACAGGTGGACATGCCTCCCAAAGAGCTGGAGCTTTTGTACTTTCTGGCGGCTTCCCCCAACCAGGTCTTCACCCGGGAACAGCTTCTGGACCACATCTGGGGCTATGAGTACATCGGGGATACCCGCACGGTGGACGTGCACATCAAGCGCATCCGGGAAAAGATCAAGGATCATCCGGCCTGGAGTCTGGCCACCGTCTGGGGCATCGGGTACAAGTTCGAGGTGAAAAGCCGATGAAGAAAACCCTGTACCGCAGATTTCTGGCGGGATACCTGGTCCTGGGACTGCTGGGCTTTACCATCGTGGGAGTCCTGGGTTCCTGGCTGGTGGAGCGGCACCTGGAAAAGGACATCTCTGAGACCCTGTACCGGGAGGCCCAGTTCATCGCGGAGAATGACACCATCCGCAACGGTCTCACCGAAGCCTCCCTGGAGGACGTGCGAAAAAGCCTCACCACCGTGGCCACCTTTCAGAATGCGGTGATCTGGATCATCAACAGCCGGGGAGACATTATGCTCAGCACCCGGCAGGAGATCCCGGCGGACACCCCCATCGACCTGGGAAGCTTCAACCCGGTGGACTGGGGAAACAACTACTACCAGGTGGGGGATTTCTACGGCTATTTCCCGGACCGGCGCATGAGCGTCATGGCTCCCATCACCGAGGACATGGCCACCCGGGGGTACGTGGCCATCCACTACCTGATGGAGGATCTGTACCGGGACCGGGGAGAAATCATGTTTCTGGTGCAGATGCTCTTTGCCGTGATGTTTCTCATGTTTTTCGGGCTGCTGCTCATGTTTCGAAGGTATGTGCACAAACCCCTGGTAAAGATCATCCACGGCTGCTCCGAGTTTGCCAAAGGGAATCTCTCCTACCGGATCGACGTACACTCCCCCGATGAGATGGGACAGCTCTCGGAGATCCTCAACTTCATGGCGGAGAAGATCAACGACCAGGGGGAATACCAGAGAGAATTCATCTCCAACGTCTCCCACGACTTCCGTTCACCCCTTACCTCCATCAAGGGATACGTGCAGGCCATGCTGGACGGCACCATTCCTCCCTCCATGCAGGAGAAATACCTGCGGATCATCGACTTTGAGGCGGAAAGGCTGGAAAAGCTGACCCGAAACCTTCTTAAATTAAATGAACTGGATACCAGGAAGCGAACGCTTCAGATCAAAAGATTTGATATCAACGATGTGATCAAGACCACCGCCGCCTCCTTCGAGGGCACCTGCACCGGGCGGGGAATAACGCTGGAACTGATTCTAAACGGAAAAGAACTCTTTGTAAACGCAGACATGGAACAGATCCAGCAGGTGCTCTACAATCTGTGTGACAACGCCATCAAGTTCAGCGGGGACGACTCGGTGATCACCCTGGAGACCACGGAGAAGAACGGCCGGGTCTTTGTATCTGTAAAAGACCATGGATGCGGAATCCCCCGAAACAGCCTTCCCAAGATCTGGGACCGGTTCTACAAGGAAGACTCCTCCCGGGGAAAAGACCAGAAGGGCACCGGCCTGGGTCTGGCCATTGTCCGGGAGATCATCAACGCCCACCACCAGAACATCGACGTGATCAGCACGGAAGGGGTGGGCACGGAGTTTATCTTTACCCTGGAAAAAGCCAGGTAATCCCGGCATTTCAACTTTTCAGGGCACTCTCCCACTCCTCTTCCTTAAATCCCACCAGCACGGCATCATCCGTGATTAAAAGCGGTCTTTTCACCAGCATCCCGTCCGTTGCCAGAAGATCAATCATCTCCTGTTCGGACATGCTTTTAAGCTTTGATGAGAGACCCATCTCCCGGTAAAGCTGACCGCTGGTATTAAAAAACTTCCTGGCTTCCTTTCCGCTTTTTCGGATCCAGTCCGCCAGCTCTTCTGCCGTGGGGTTTTCTTCCTTTATCGGTCTTACCGAATACTCCACACCCCTGGCATCCAGCCACTTCCGGGCTTTTT
>CAZJYM010000105.1:0-5706 GCA_964550245.1 uncultured Blautia sp.
TTTTCGGAATTCTCCCTTCGCATCATTGCTTTTTCTGTATTCGTATGGTATTCTTGGGAAAAGAGGGAAGAGTGTCTGAAATGGGGGAAGATCATGGGTTGTACAGACTGGAAGTCCTTAAAAAAGACAGATGCCCATATCCACATCCTGCCGGATTCGGTCCATGCGGCTAATCCGGATTCACTGGGGGACTGGGCATACGCAGACATACATAAGTATCAGAAGATCATGGCGGAAAACAACATTGAAAAGGCTGTGATCATGCCCTTTAACGATCCCCTCATGATGTCCATGGAATTCACGGTGGAAGCGGTACACAAAAATCTTTTTGAGCTGAAGAAACAGCTCCCGGGACGGCTGTATGCCTTTGCGGACATCGATGTGTCCAACACGTCTTTAAAGAGTGTGGATGCCCTCTGTATGGCGGTTGAAAACTACGGCTTGGACGGCATTAAGATCCATCCCAACAATTCGGGAATGGCCGTGGACAGCGATTACAATGGAGCCATTTTTGACTTTGCCGAAAAGAGGGGGATCCCTGTAGCCATACACTCCTATCCCAACACGGATGACGATGTCTGCGCGGCAAAGCGCATTGTAAAGATTGCCGACAGGTACCCGGATCTGAAGCTGATTGTCTCCCACATGAGCGGTTTTTGGTGGGAAAGTCTGCTGCCGCTTTTGTGTTACGTGGACATCTCAGCCATCCTTCCGGATTACGTGAGAACCTACGGAATGGAGAAAACGGTGGAGATCCTGCACCGCTTCGGGGCGGAGAGACTTCTTTTTGCCACGGACTATCCGGACAGCAGAGTGCTGGATCCGGAGGAGATCTATCCCTCTTATTTTGAGATCCTGGATCAGGCGGACTTTACGGAGGAGGAAGCAGAGCGGATCGCTTATGGAAACGTGGAGGATATTCTGGGATAGGATTCATTCTTCAAGGGCAGCTTTCAGCTCTTCCATGGTGCTGTATCTCTTCACATCAGGATCACGGGCAATGCGAACGGCCTCTTCCATGGCCTCCACTGTCTCTTCATTGAACTGGAGCTGCTTATAAAAGGGGATTCCGTGGCAGAGAACAACCTGGTGCAGGAACAGGTTTACGGCAGCAGAAAGATCAAGACCCAGCAGGGACAACACGGGTTCCGCCGCTTCCAGAAGCTCCGGTTCGATATGGATTTCTACGGTTGTGTAAGACATGCTGTGGTCCTCCTCATTTTCTTTATGCCCTTATTGTAGGGCGCCGGATCTTTACTGTCAAGTTTTTGGGATCTGTTGGGCACTTGATTTTTTCCTATTTAAATTTCAGGAGGTTTTGCTGTGAAACTTAACGACGAACAGATGAAACAGACACTGTCTCTGCTTGACAACCAGGTGTCTCCAGAATTTCTCCTCTCAGTCATGGAGCACATTGCGGAGGCTCCTTTGGCATATGTCCAGGGCTGCCTCATCTGGAGCCTGCGCAGGCAGGGAAATCACCCGGATGTGGGCCAGGTCGTGAAAGATGTGACTGCCAGGATAGAATCCAGAAAGCCCGGTCCCCCGGCAAAGAAAGGGCCGGGAGATTCCAGACGCATCACCCGGGAGTACTTTGACAGCCTGCTGATTGAACAGCGGCTGATGGGGACCTGCATTCCCGATACAGGCATTGAACTTTTCGGAGAAACCTTTTCTACCCCCATCATGACGGCGGCTCTCTCTCATCTGGGTCCCTCCGGTCCGGACCGGCTGGACGGCATGTGCGAGTATGCCCTGGGGGCGAAGATCTCCAATACTCTGCACTGGATCGGCATGTGTGAGGATTCGGTTTTTGCTTCATACATGGAATCGGGAGCGAAAACCGTGCGCATTGTCAAGCCCTACAGGGACAATGAGAAGATTTTTGCACAGCTTAAAACCGCCAGGGAGCTGGGCTGTGTGGCGGTGGGCATGGATATCGATCATTTCCTGTCCCGCAATGGGAAACCGGATGTGGTGCTGGGGGAGGAGATGGAGGTCAAGACTTCGGATCAGTACAGGCAATACATGGATTTCGCGGGACTGCCCTTTATCTTTAAAGGAGTTCTCAGTGTCCATGATGCCCTGAAGGCTGTGGAACTGGGAGCAGCCGGCATTGTGGTATCCCACCACGGAGGCCGTATGGACTTTGCAGTACCCCCGTTGATGATTCTGGAGGATATCGCGAAGGCGGTAGACGGAAGGTGCCATATTTTTGTGGACTGCGGAATTGAATCCGGCATGGATGCCTACAAGGCTCTGGCCCTGGGTGCGGATGCCGTAAGTGTGGGAAATCACCTGATGCCCTTCCTCAAGGAGGAGGGAGCGGCAGGCGTCAGCGGGGAAATTGAATCAATGACCGATGAACTGCGGGGTGTTATGGCCTACACAGGAGTTTCAGATGTGAAGAGTTTTGATGCATCGGTGATTCACAGGAGGTGACAGGGATGAAAAAGATATTGGCATGTCTTGCGGCCGCAGCCATTGTGCTGTCCTTATGCGGCTTTGACGAGGCGGAAATTGCCACAGCCGTCAGCTGCAGCAGCGAGTACCGGACGGTTCTGGAGACAAGGACCTATGTTCTGGAGGGTGAAGAGGATGCGCAGGCTCTAAAGGTTACCCTGGAGACGGACAGGACTTTCTGGTACGCCCAGGGGGAAGAAGTCAGCGATGTGCCGATGGGAACCTATACCATTGATACGGGTATGGGTATCTTGACACTGCGGGCCGGAAATGAAGAGGATCCGGATGCGGTGTACAAATTTAAGATCAATGAGGAACTGACGGAACTGCAGTTTATCAAAGACGAATCGGATGAGTTTGAAAATACGGGGGAAATCAAGGACGCAGCCCTGTTTCACATCGAGGAGAAGCCCAAGGCTGTCTGCATTGACGGCAGACTCTATGTGTCCACGGGAGAGGAGACAGACGAGGACAGCGGTGATCCGGAGGGAGAGATTTCAACCTCGGTAGAAAATTATCTGTATCCCACGGAGGATGACCAGTCCAACTTCGGAACAGGCTGCAGCTACCGGATGGGAGAAGAGGGAACCGTTCTGGTACAGATCCCATCTGAATCCGATCCGGACCCGGATGTATGGGTGATCTTCAAAGAGCAAAGCAGGGAGGAAGAGGAGCAGAGGTGATCACCGGTGAATTTTTGGATCAGTGGATTCAGGAGAACAGGGACAGCATGATCCGGGAGCTGAAGGACTGGGTTTCTCACCCGTCCGTTTCCAGAGCTGATCTGGGGAAGAAGGGTGCTCCTTTTGGGCAGGACTGTAAAGAGATGCTGGACTTTGCCCTGGAAAGAGGCCGGTACTTCGGCTTTCGCACGGAAAACCATGAGGGGTACTGCGGTGACATCCTCTATGGAGATCAGGATGAGGAACTGGGGTTTGTCTGCCATCTGGATGTGGTGCCGGAGGGAGAGGGCTGGATCTACGAGCCCTATCACCCGGTGGAAAAGAACGGGTACATCATCGGCAGAGGAGCCAGTGACAACAAGGGAGCAGCAATACTGGTTCTCTGGGCCTTCCGGTACTTTAAGGAAAACCATATCCCGTTAAAGAAAACTCTGCGGCTGATGCTGGGCTGTGCAGAGGAGACCGGCATGGAGGATTTCAGCCATTATCTCAAAGAACTTCACGGACAGGTTCCGCCGTTAAGCATTGTAGCCGATGCTTCCTTCCCCGTGTGTTATGCTCAGAAGGGAAGCTTTAATGCCACCCTTTCCATTCCTGCAGGGGAGGATATCATTGACTTCACCGGGGGAACCGCCAGAAACAGTGTGCCGGACCGGGCTGAACTGATTATCCGGGGAATTCCGGCGGATGTGAAAAAAGCCCTGGAAGACAACCCATCCGTGGAGGTCAGGGAAGAAGAGGCAGCAGGAGTAAAGAGAGTGATCATCACCGGAAAGGGAAAATCCGGTCATGCGGCTTTCCCGGAAGGGACACGAAATGCCATCTGGGCAACAGCCCGGGCAGCAGTGGATGCGGGACTTCATCTCCCCGCCCTTGAATTCATTTCCACAGGTTTTATCTCTCCCTACGGGGAAGGTCTGGACCTGGGCTTTTTGGATGAACAGTCGGGAAAACTGACCCTCAATGCAGGGGTGATCAGAAAGGAAGGAGACTTCCTAAAGCTGGACATTGACATCCGCTTTCCGGTAAGCTTCCGGGGAGAACAGATCCGGGAGGCGCTGGAGAAGAAGCTGAAACCTCTGGGTATCGAGATCGAAGATGTGGACCAGTCCGAGCCCTACTACATCGATCCCCAAAGCGATGTGGTCAAGGATCTCACCCAAATCTACAACGAAGTGGCGGGAACAGATGCCAAACCCTACTCCATGGGAGGAGGAACCTACAGCCGGGTGATTCCCGATGCGGTCAGCTACGGCCCCGGATTTCCGGGAAAAGGAAAGCCCGATTTTCTTCCGGAAGGCCACGGAGGAGCCCATGGACCGGATGAAGTTCTCTTTATTGAGGACTGGCTGAAGGCCCTGAAAATCTACATTTTGACCATCTACAGACTGGCAGCTTAAAAAACGCCCGTTTACCAGACTTTTCCGGTAAACGGGCTTTTCTTATGGTTCTTCCGTTGATGATACTTCCATCTCCACATGGGAGAGAGAAGGATCCAGATCTCTCTTTGGGGAGAGATCAAAAACCGGTTCCCCGTGAATGTTGAAATGAACCCGGTGGATGGCATCACAGCGGAGGTGTTGATCCAATGCATCCTCTGCGTGATAGGCGATCATCAGGTTTCCACAGGAGTCGGTAAAGAAGGAGTTGTGGCCCGGTCCGTAGATCCCCTCCAGGGAGTAATGGGAGAGAACCGGAGCACACCGCTTCTTCCACACGGAGGGATCCAGAAGATCGGCTTTTGTTTCTGCAGTAAGAAGCCCCACGGTGTAGGTGTAGCCGTTGGCGGCTCCTCCGGAATAGGCGAGATAGACTTTCCCGTCTGCGATAAAGGCGTTTGGTCCCTCGTTATTGATGGTACCCTGTACATTTTCCCAGCCGTAAAGAGGGCGGGAGAGCAGCACCGGGTCACTGACAAGCTGCCAGGGCTTCTCTTCATCGATGCGGGCGATATAGAGCATGGATCCGGTATCCAGGGGTGTTCCGATGTGCCGGCGGTAGGACCAGACCACGTAGGAACTATTTCCGGCTTTCAAGTAGGTCATGTCCAGACTGATTCCGTCCTCCGTGAGGAACGTACCATCTTTCCTGCGGACACGGATGGGATCTTCCCAGCTGTCCGGATCGGTGATGCTTCCTCCCTTTTTCAGCTTCATCATGTGACACTGGGGTCCCCACTGCTTTCCGCTGACGGCAAAGAGGATATATAACTCCCCTCCGATCAGGTGAAACTCCGGAGCCCAGAAGGTCTGGACGAATCCCCTCTTTTCATCCAGCCCCAGGATCAGGTGCTGAGTCGTATCTTTCCGGAAGAGTCCATCCACATCCGGGGCTTCCCGCACATAGATGCCGATGTCATCCAGGTTGTCATTGGTGGAAGTGTAGTAATACCGTCCCTCCCAGGGGAAGATAACCGGATCTCCAAAGCCGCAGGCCAGGGGGAAGGGGTACTGTTCATTGATCACGGTTCCCGGAACCTTCCAGGTGCCGGGACGAATCAATTCCGCCCTGTCCAGATCCCAGTCCACCCGCTTTTCTGCGGAAGAGCCGTCGGAGTACA
>CAZJYM010000105.1:5806-6917 GCA_964550245.1 uncultured Blautia sp.
GTCCAGAAAAGCACGCTTCCGCGGCTTTCCTCATCGGGACTGCCGTCCTCATTTACCCGTACTGCCAGAATCCCGAAGCCTTTACCCGGCATTTCAAACAGCCAGGGATTTTTCACACCCTTGGGGTGGATGATGTCCTGGGCATCAATGGACGCTGTCGCAAAGAGGATCCCGTAGTTGCGGTTCAGGGCGCTGAAATGACTTCCATCCCGGCTGATCTCCAGATGAATGCTGCGGGCCAGTCCGTCCGGGTAGGACTTCGGATCCGGTTCCCGGGTGTAAGCCCGGATCCAGGCCCTTTTCTTTGTGTAAAGCTCTGCCAAATCGATTCCTCCTCTCCGGCGGGTTTGCTGTATTATTAAAATCGAGTACAAATCTAAAGGAACGGTGTGTAGTATATACTGGAAACAGGGCTTTGGCAATGACTTTTTAAGAGACAGGGAACCCTAAACAAGCAAGATCCGGCATACAAAAAACACAACGGAGCATTCCGGTTTCATACAGGGAAATATTTGTATTTTGTTATGATGTTTTTGTCAGTTTACCGGTTTTTATGTCGTAGACATACTGGAGGGAGCCTTTAGCAGTGTGAACGAAGGCGGTAATGGAGCTTTTATCCACGTCCATCAGATAGATGGTTGAGTTGGGCTCGGTGATATTAAAGAGCTTTTTGCGTCCCTTTCCATTGAGAGCACTCTGATACACGGTCATGTTGTCCCTGCCGGAGCCCTTATAGGAGGCAAAATAAAGTTTCTTATTCACAACCCGCAGTCCGTCCGGATCCATACCGGCATCCAGCCTGCCGGCTTTTTTAAGCTTATTCCCGGAGATTTTCCAGATGTACGCGGGTTCATGCCCGGATCCCGGTTTCGGTGTCATGCCGTAGAGATACTGCCCACAGGCACCCATTGGCAGGATGGGGGAGGAGAAGGCTTTGGTCTTTTTGCCGGTTTTACAGTTCACGGAGTACAAAGTTCCGCCTCCGCTGACTGCATCAGAGGAACCCTTGACGCAGATGTAAATGTAGTTTTTGTACGCATGCTCGATGGACAGGTACTCTGCCCCGCTTAACTTCCATTCGGCAAGCTTTTTCGTCTCATTTCCGGATCTT
>CAZJYM010000105.1:7017-9735 GCA_964550245.1 uncultured Blautia sp.
GGATATGGGGATGTGCAATACACATATTGTGGGTTGTTAAATGATGATAAAAAGAGAAGAAATAAAATAATAAAATACAAGAACCGGCGGCAAAAAGGGGATATAAATTTTGCACCATTACAGGCGATAACAGAAATAAAAATCAGAAAAATATTTCTTGACAAAGATTCCGGAATAGGGTATGCTGGTGACACCTAAAAAAAGGAGGAAATTCCCATGCCCAGAACAAAGGGATCCAGGAACAAGGACAAGATTTTAGTCCTTGATGAAAGAATGGACACGGTCCAGAGAGAGATTGCGGAGATGAAGAGTCTTCTCAAGGAAAAAAAGGCCCTGTTGAAGCAGCTGAACAGTGAAAAGACCAGCAAGGATCAGGAGGCGATCCTGAATGCCGTTGCCTGCAGCGGGAAGAGCTTTGAGGAGATCATGGTCTTCCTGAGAGGAGAGGAAACCCCGGCAGAAGCCTGAAGAAGAAAGCCCGGGAATAAGATCCGGCACCCACAGCAAAAATGTGGGTGCCGTTTTGGCAAATGCACATAGATAGGAGGACGAGATGCAGCACCTTTCAATCCACAGGTTCGGTCCCATCGAACACTGCGAGCTGGACATACAAAGGTTCATGGTTTTTACCGGGCCGGTCTCCTCCGGCAAGAGTACGGCTGCGAAGTGCATATTTTTCTTTAAGAACATCAAAAACCTGATCTGTATGCAGACGGAGGAGTACTGGCAGGATCAGGAATCTTCCAGAGGCACTCTTAACCCGCACTTTTCCCTGGAAGTCAGAGTGCATGAGGAGATCTGCCGCAGTTTTACCCGCACATTTGGCCTGGACATGTGTAAGCCGTCTATGTCTTTGTCGTACAGGTATGGGGATGGAGTGTCCGTCGAGATCTCGAATTTTCCCCATGATGTCCAGGTGGAACTAAGCGAAAAGATAACAGACCTGATCATTTATTTTGAATCTTCCTATTCTGAAGAGATCAGGTTATCGAATGAGAGAGAAACTCTGATCAGAAAGCAGGTCGATTCCCTGTTTGGCGATCAGGAGGAGGTATTCTTCATTCCTGCCGGCCGGAGCATGGCTGCCCTGTTTGATTCTTCGACTGGCATGCTCCAAACCCTGGATGAGGATTCCTGCACCCGAAACTTTCTGGAGATGGTTTCCAGGATAAAGCCTGCTTTTTCTGAGGACGTTAAATGGCGGACAGACAAAGCCTGTCATCTTTCAGAGCGCAGCAGGAGACGGCTGATAGACGCCGCATTTCTGATGAAGAGGATCCTGCGGGGGGAATACTTTACTTCATGCGGTGAGGGATATCTCAAGCTCCCGCAAAACCGCCAAGTCAGGATTAATCTTGCTTCCTCCGGGCAGCAGGAGGCGGTATGGCTCTTAAACATCCTGTTTTATCAGCTCCTGAAGGGCAAAAAGTCCTGTTTTTTCATAGAGGAACCCGAGTCTCATCTGTTCCCCGACGCCCAGAAACTTATGGCGGAGTTTATTGCGCTTTCGGGGAATTGTGGGGAAAACACCGTCATCCTGACCACCCACAGTCCCTACATCCTCGGAACACTCAACAACCTTCTCTTTGCTCATAAGATTGCTGCGGATGTGGACAGGAAGAAACTGGGCCGAATCGTTCCGGAAAACTGGAGACTGGATTTTGACCAGTTTTCGGCCTTATACTTTGAGAGAGGCGAAGTCTATCCCTGTACCGATCCGGAGTTTGGATCGATTGAAAATGAGGTAATTGATGAGGCCTCAATCGAGATCAATAAGGAGTTCGGCAGGATGCTGGAACTCCAGGAGGAGGCAGGAACTGCATTATAATAGGAAGAAACTGATCTCAAAAAGAGTCAGGCCGGGGAGATGATCCCCGGCCTGAAATGAGAACAGGTGCAGTTTCTACTTTAATCCCAGGCTTTCCACCCAGGCATTGACCGTACTTTGGGAAACGCCGCCTGCAAAGCGCCGGCCTTCCTTCCATGCGGGATTTCCCTTACAAAGCTTTTTAAGATCGTCAGATGCCCTGTCAATCCCGCTGCTGCCCGAAGTACAGAAAGGAATCACCGTCTTGCCGGTGAAATCGTATCCCTCTACGAATGTGTCCATGATACGGGGAGCACTGCCCCACCAGATGGGAAAGCCCAGGTATACCGTGTCGTAGGTGTCCATGTCTGGGATGCTGCCGCGGATGGCAGGTCTGGCGCTTTCATCTTCCTGTTCCCGGTTGGCACGGCAGTCGTCATTGTTGTAGTTTAGATCCTCATCCGTGTAGGGAATTTCCGGTACGATCTGAACCAGATCCCCTCCGGTGGCCGCTGCGATCTTCTTTGCCACGCCCTGCGTGGTTCCTGTGGCCGAGAAATAAGCGACCAGAGTCTTACCCTCAGAGACATTCTTTACGGTAATCCGGCATCTGGCAAAGGCTTTCCCCTGTACGGCTCTGGCCGTGATAACAGCGGTTCCCTCTTTCCTGGCCCTTACAACGCCTTTGGATCCCACAGTTGCCACGCTCTTATCGGACGACTCCCAGGTTACCTTCCTGGCTGCCGTTTTGGGTTTGACGGACTTCACTTTCAGGGTTACCTTCTCGCCCACTTCCATGGTGACTTTCTTTCTGTTTAAGGTTATGCTCCTGGGAGGATCTCCCGCCGCCATGACGGTTGTGGATACAACTCCTGCTGCCAGAAATACGGACAGTATCAAAGACAGAATAA
>CAZJYM010000106.1:0-9718 GCA_964550245.1 uncultured Blautia sp.
TAAATCCTGCCATGAAACTCTATGCATCTTCCAGACACCAAAACCTGAACAAACTGGCAGGGTATGCCGAACAGCTTCATGTAGGGCCGAAAGTTTACAACTACATGCAGGCTCTTCTCTGATCTGTCAATCAGTCCCTGATAACGTACTTTACAGAGCCATGGACAACGCCTCGAGGTGACACAGATGAACAGGACAGAAAACAGGATCTTTTACCGGGAGCTTTTCGCCCTTGCCATACCCATCGGTCTGCAAAACCTGCTGGTTGCCCTCACCGGGGCCACGGATGCCCTGATGCTGGGAAGGCAAAACCAGGATTCCGTGGCCGCAGTGTCCCTGGCCAACCAGATTGCCTTTGTCATGAGTCTCTTTACCGGCTCCGTGACGGGAGGAGGAGGTGTTCTCTTATCCCAGTACTGGGGAAAGGGAGACCGGGTGATGGTCAAAAACATCTTTTGCATGATCATCCGCTGGAGCACCGCCATCTCCCTGCTCTTTTTCGCCCTGTCCGCTCTCTTTCCGGAACGGCTGATGAGGATCTACACCCGGGAACCGGCTTTGATAGAAATTGGAGCCTCCTATCTGCGGGTGGTGAGTTTCTCCTATGTCTTTACCGGCATCACCCAGTGCTTTTTCCTGGTGATGAAGCTGGAGGGACAAGCCTCCAGAAGCGTGCTCATCTCGGTGGTTACCCTCTTTACCGACATGTTTCTGGATTTCTTCCTGATCTATGTTTTTAAACTGGGAGCCGTGGGATCCGCCTGCTCTACGGTGGCAGTGGAACTGGTGGCCCTGATCTGGTGCACGCTGGAATCCAGGCGGGGTGAAAACATTCGTCCGGATCGGACGGGATTGAAGTGGCGTTCATCTGTCATCACCCGGGATTTCCTCCGTGTAGGACTGCCGCTTCTGGCCAGTTCCCTGGCCTGGGGTGTGGGCTTTTCTCTCCACTCCCTGATCATGGGACATCTGGGATCGGATGCCACGGCCGCAGCCTCCATCGCCTCCACAGCCCAGGAGCTGGTCACCTGTGTCTGTAAGGGAATCTCCGCCGGAGCCGGCATCATGATCGGAAAACTGCTGGGAGCGGATCTCTTTGAGCGGGCAAAGGAGTATGGAAAAAAGTTCTGCCACATCTCCTTTGTGACGGGAGCCATTCACATGGGGCTTCTCTCCCTTTTGGGACCGGCAGCCGCCGCCTTCTTTGTATTAACTTCACAAGCCCGGGAATACCTGATCTTTATGCTGATCTTCAGCGGCCTCTATGTGTTTGCTTACTCCATCAACACCATCGTGGTCGTCGGCATCTTTCCCGCCGGGGGTGATTCCCGCTACGACGCCGTCAGCGTGTTCTTCGCCTCCTGGTGCTTTGCCCTGCCTTTGGCACTGCTTGGAACCTTTGTGTTTCACTGGCCGGTGCAGGTGGTGTATGCCATCATGTGTGCGGATGAGATCGTAAAGCTGCCCTGGATTTACCCCCGGTACAGGAAGTATCTGTGGCTTACAAACCTGACCAGAGAAAAAGGGGAAACCGGATGAAGAATCATCACCGTTTCCCCTTCCTTTCCCCGAGGACCTGCTCCCGGGATACCGGGCTGCCGGAACTGTCATAAAAGGTTCCCTCACCGAAGTCCCCGTCGCAGACTTCCCCCTCGTACCTGTATCCTGTGGATGGAATCAGCAGTCTGCCAATTCCCTGGTATCTTTCCTGGGAATCCAGGCACAGGAGCCCCTCAAAAGTGGTTCCCCGGCCAAATCCCACGATACCGGCCGTCCATTTCTCACTGCTGATCCGTTTCCCATTTTTAAAAACAAGGGTGCCGCTCTGGAGAGCATTCTTAACCCAGAGACCGTAAAAACAGGTGTCGGTCCGGAGGAATTTCAGGGTATTCCTCCCGTGGAGAACTCCGGCCTTAAATTCTCCCCGGCACTCGATTTCCTTCTCCAGCTCCGTAAGGATCCCGTATCCCCAGGGTTTCCCCTCCAGTACCATGCCTGTGTAGGATGTCCTGTCCCCCTTCTGATCCTCCGCGTAGCCAAAACTTTCCTTTACGCATTCCCCGGATCCAAAGGTAAAGGTTCCCTTCTCCGGGAAACCCTCCCGGTTCCATGTGCCGTTAAAGCGGCAGCCGGACTCGTAGAAGCCGTAAAAGACAGGCCAGGCTCTCTTCCAGACTGCCACATTTGAAAAGGAAAAGTCAACGTTTGGTGTGTAAATGGTGCCGGTTGCCATGTCGCTTTCAAAGATGCAGCCATAGTATCCCAGTTCAGGGGAGAGAGAGATGTTGACCCATCCGCTGGAAGGATCCTGTTCAGCACAGGTAAGTCCGTTTCTAAACTCATCGTGGAAATATTTCCACTTTCCGTTTTTCTTCCTTCCATCGGGAAGAGTCAGGACTCCCTCAATGCATTCCCCGTCCAGAAGCCGGCCTTCCAGGCGGACTGCGTCCCGGAAGGATACCAGAATGTTTCCCTGAATCAGCTGTCCCTTGTCTTCGCTTACCAGCCCGGCAAATTCAACACTGCTGTGATCCGTCTTCAGTGTTTTTCCCTGTTCCCAGAACTGCCAGTTCCCGCTCCAGACCTTCCGGGAGGGAGAGGTATAGGTGCCTTTTACGGGAAGGTTGTTCTCCCAGGTGCCCTTAAAGGTTCCCCCGCAGGCCAGTTCAGCCTCCCGTCTGACTTTTCCCTGATGTGTCCCGGACCGGTTAAAAATCTTCAGTGCCGCCGCTATGGCAAGAAGAAGAACGTTTTCCGTCACCACGGCATCTTTTGCCGATTTCCTTTTCAGCCGGTCAGACCGGGTATCCGCGGCATCCTGAAGAGCCTTTTTGCATTTGTCCACGGAACCCATCCGTTTCCCGGGATCAGGCTCGGTAAGTTTCCAAAAGACATCCCACAGTTCCGGTTCTCCCTCAAATCCAGGGGATTTGCCTAATGTCCCCTTCGTTCTTTGATCCACTTCCGCCATGCCGGGATGTTTCTTTCCGTTCATCCAGTACCACAATACCCATCCCAGAGACCAGAAATCGCCGGTTTCATCCCTCACCCCGGGAGCCGCATAAGGGTTCCCTGCGTTTACAGGATTTTCCATTCCTTTAATGGAGGCGAGATCCGCACTCTCTCCAAAGTCCCCCAGAACATAGCCCGAAACTTCCCTCTCACCCCGGACAAAAATGTTGTCCGGTTTGATATCCCCGTGAACCATGGACTGCATGGGGGTTATGTACAGGCCCTGAATCTTCTGCGCCTCTTCATGAAGCACGGAAAGTCCGCCGAAGCAGTCCGTCAGGATTCTCAGCGCCTGATTCGCCTTTTCCTGACTGTCACCGGGAAGACTGAGATCTTCCAGTGTCTTCATCCTGGGCATGACAATGAAGTATACGGTCCGCTCCTCCAACGAAACCGTCTGAGTGCCGGAGGAGATTCTCATCAGGTTGGGACATTTGGTGGCATGTATTAAGACAGCGCGCTGAAACTCATAATGGTTTCTCTCCTCCAGGCTCTTTAACACCAAAGGATCTGAAATCCCCCGGCTGATTCGTACATACTCCACGTCCAGGATCTTGACAACCAGATCCTCCCTGGAACTGTCCTGCCAGGAGCATACAAAGCCGAAGCTTCCCCGGGCCAGAAACTCTCCGATCCTCCCGTCCCCCGAAAGCAGAGGGTTCAAGAAACGGATCTCTGTGTCCATCCATTCCGTCAGGTCATGCTGTTCCATCGTCCCCGCTCCTTCCCTTCCATCTGCTCTTAGTAGCCTGTTCCCAGATCCTTCAGCCATCCGGGTTCCCTTGACTTCAGACTTTTCCGGCTGTCTTTTTTCAAAAGACTGACCCGCTCCTCAAGGCATTTCTTCAGGGGCTTTTTCAGTGCTTCCCGGAACTCGCCGTCAACCCGGATCCGAATGCCGTCGGAGCCGCCCTGCTGCTCCAGACTGTAAAGGGCCTGGGCCAGGGCAAACTCGAAGATGTCACACACATAGATTTTGTAAAATCCCGCAATGCTCAGCAGATAGCTGGCCCCGTCCCAGGTGAGATTCAGATAGATGGCCAGCGAGATCAGATCATCCCGGGTCAGCTCATCAGCGCTTTCCAGCTTTCGGCACTGGAGATACAGCTGCTCCGTCTTATTGTACTTATAAAAAGGGCAGTACTCAAAGAGACGATTGCCATTCGGATCCCTGATTACCAGAGTGTCCTCCTCATAATGGGGCTGCGACTCATTCAGACAGTAAAAGGCAAAATCCCTGACTCTGGTTTTCCTCTCGGCCACTGCACGGCGGAGATATTGGGAGAGAGCGGGATTGTGCCGGTTTTCCGGTTTTGCCTGGGCATACTCCTTCAGAGCCTGGTAACAGTTGAAGTATCCCTTTTCAAGCTGCCTTTTCCTGTCCAGAAGCGCGCTTTTCTGTCCATAGTCGGAATTCTGGGAAACCAGCCACTTCCAGGCCCACTCCCGGATGTACCATTCCCCCTGCTTTCTTCTGCGCCAGTAGTCGTACTCCAGTGTCCACATCTGTTCCTGCTCCGAGATCATCCTTGCCCGGAAATCTTCCACCTTCTGAAGCTGATTCGCGGGAAGGCTGTTTATTTTAAATCTCCTCGAGTCGGCATTCCAGAACGGTTCCGGCTCCTGATTCGCATCGACCGTTTTGTTCTGGATCAGGTAGGCCGCATACAGATCCCAGTCATCGTTAAAATCAAAGCCGTAGGTCTTCCATCCCTTTTTCAGGAAGCGGCCGGCCTCCTCCAGGGGCATGTTGATCAGATAGGCACTGAAGATTTTTTCCCGGCGGGTTACCCCTCCCGATACGGAAGGTTTGGTCAGGATCCGTTCCGCCGTTCTCTCCTGGTATTCCTGCTTTCTGTCCGGATTTTTGGATCCTGAAGACTTTACCAGATGCTCCGCCACCGTATGCAGGGCCTTCTTATACTGCTGATTATCGGTTTTCCAGCTTTCCGGAGAAAAATCATAAGTTTTCTTTCCCGAGACGGGATCCGGCTTCAGGTCACGGGTTTTCAGATCATTCTCCTGTAAATCCTCCGCTTCGGCATAGATGCCGTCCAGAAGATACCGGCGCATGATCCAGGCGAACTCATCGGAGTCCATGCTGTTTTGATTATTGAAGGTCAGCTTTTCCCCGTCCTTTTCCCGCCGGGCGATCATCTGCGCCGTCTCCTCCACCAGGGCTCTTCCGGAATCCGCCTTCCCCTGCTCCTCCAGATCCCGGAAATAGCTGCGCAGTTTGTTGGCCATGCTGGAAAATCCCAGTGTCAGCAGTTCGGTATCCAGTGTGGTCTTATAGATCGAAGGATTGTAGCGGATGTCCAGTTCCCCCCGGATGAAGTCCTCATTGAAAAGGGTGAGAATCTGTGTGACTTCATTTTTTCCGTACTCTTTTTTCCCGGCCATGGAAAATCCTCCCTTCTAAAGACTTTTCAGAGCCTTCTCCACCACCTTCACATTGCCTTCCCCAAACCTTTTCCGGAAATCCGCCAGGACAGAATCCTGGATCTCCACCTGGAAGGAAGAGGGAAGTCTCTTCATGGCCTTCACATCCCTGAGATAGATGACCACGCTTCCGTTCCCCGGAAACCGGCTCACCTCCTGCAGCAGTTCCGGTTCCTTCTTCGTGTACTCATCCCGGTCCTGGAACTGGATCCACAGTTCCCGGGGAACATCCTCAAAGGAGCGCACCCTCTCCAGGATCAGCTTGCTGGCCTTGTCGTCCTCGGCAGAAACCCGGCCGGAGATGAATACCCGGGCATCCTGGGGGATGCTGGCCTGGACTTTCTCGTAATCCTTGGGGAATACCACCACCTCCAGGGTTCCCACCAGATCCTCCAGGGTGAGAAAGGCCATCACCTTGTTGTTCTTGGTGTACTTGACGGTGCGGGCGGAGATCATGCCTCCCACAATCACCTTTTCCCCGTCCCGGACTCTGGTAAGACCGGTCTCCGGATCGGGCTGGAAGTCTGCCGATACCGCGGTGGCGATCTTTTCCATCATGGCCTGGTATCTCTGCAGGGGATGACCGCTGAGGTAAATCCCCAGCACTTCCTTTTCGTATCCTAAGAGTTCCTCGGGATCAAACTCCGGAACGGGAGGAAGCGAAACCTCATAGGCCGCCTTCTCCTCATCGCTTACCAGGTCAAAGAGACTCATCTGACCCGCCATGCTGTGCTTTCTCTCCGAGACCACGCTGTCCACCATCTGGGGGAAGGCCACCAGCTTCTGATGCCGGTTTCCCGGCAGGCCGTCCATGGCTCCGGCCTTGATAAAGTTTTCGATGGCCCGCCGGTTCACCGTGTTCACATTTCTCTCGATGAAGTCCTTAAGGGAAGTGTATTCCCCGTTTGCCTCCCGTTCTTTAACAAGATCATCGATCACGGGCTTGCCCACGCTTTTGATGGCGGAGAGTCCGTAGCGGATGGATCCTTTGTCCACGGAGAATCCGTACTGTCCCCGGTTAATATCCGGGGACAGTACGGATATCCCCATCCGTCTGCAGACCACGATGTACTCCGCCACCTTGACGGGCTTGTCGATCACCGAGGTCATCAGTGCCGCCATAAACTCCACCGGATAGTAGAATTTCAAATACGCAGTCTGATAAGTCACCACCGAATAAGCCGCCGCATGGGACTTGTTAAAGGCATACCTGGCGAAATCCGTCATCTCATCGAAGATCTTGTCGGCGGTCTTTTCCGGGATCCCGTTGGCGATGCATCCCGGAACCCCCTCCTCGGGATTTCCGTAGACAAAGTTTTTCCGTTCCTTCTCCATGACGGAGGCCTTCTTTTTGGACATGGCACGGCGCACCAGGTCACTGCGGCCGTAGGTGTATCCCGCCAGGCTGCGGACGATCTGCATCACCTGCTCCTGGTAGACGATGCAGCCGTAGGTGGAAGAGAGAATGGGCTCCAGCAGGGGATGATCATAGCGGATGGTATCCGGACGGTTCTTGCCCCGGATGTACTGGGGAATAAAGTCCATGGGGCCCGGACGGTAGAGGGCGATGCCGGCGATCACATCCTCCAGGCTCTGGGGCTTTAACTCCTTCATGAAGTTCATCATCCCCGCGCTTTCCAGCTGGAACACCCCCTCGGTGTGGCCGGTGCCCAGGGAATCCAGAACCTTTTTATCGTTGTAATCAATCTTCTGCATGTCCAGATCCACGCCGGCATCCTCTTTCACCAGCCTCTGGGCGTTCTGGATCACGGTCAGGGTACGAAGCCCCAGAAAGTCCATCTTCAAAAGTCCCAGATCTTCCAGGATGTTTTTCGTAAACTGCGTGGTGATGGCGCCGTCCTGAGCCCTGGAAAGAGGCACGTACTCATCCACGTTCTCCTGACAGATCACCACTCCGGCGGCGTGCATGGAGGTGTGTCGGGGAAGACCCTCCAGCCTGCGGGCGGTGTCGATGAGGTTGTGGACGTCCTCCTGTTCCTCATAGGCTTTCTTAAACTCCGGGTTCATCTCCAGGGCCCGGTCGATGGTGATATCCAGCTGGTTGGGAACCATCTTGGCGATGGCATCCACCCGGGCATAGGGCATGTCCAGCACCCGGCCCACATCCCGGATCACACCCCGGGCCGCCAGGGTACCAAAAGTCACGATCTGGGCCACCCGGTCCTTGCCGTACTTTTCCACCACGTAGTCGATGACCTCCTGCCTTCTCTCCACGCAGAAGTCCACATCGATATCGGGCATGGAAACCCGCTCCGGATTCAAAAACCGCTCAAAGAGCAGATCGTACTTTAAGGGATCCAGCTGGGTAATCCCCAGGGTGTAGGCCACCAGGCTTCCGGCGGCAGAACCTCTTCCGGGTCCTACAATGATGTCCCGGTCCCTGGCAAAGCGGATGTAGTCCCACACGATGAGGAAGTAGTCCACGAAACCCATGTTTTTAATGGTGGTCAGCTCGTACTCCAGCCTTTCCCGCAGCTCATCCGTCACCGGATCGTAGAGGCTTTCCAGTCCCTTGTGACAGAGTTCATTCAAGTACTCCCAGGAGGTATACCCTTCCGGCACATCAAACCTGGGGAGCTTGGTCACCCCGAATTCAATCTCCACATGGCAGCGGTCCGCGATCTTCTGCGTGTTTTCCAGGGCTTCGGGGATGTTTCCAAAGAGGGCTTCCATTTCAGAGGGGGATTTCACATAGTACTGTCCCCCCTCATAGCGCATCCGGTCCTGATCCGTAAGCTTTTTTCCGGTCTGCAGGCACAGGAGCACATCATGGGGCTGGGCATCCTCCTCCACCGTGTAGTGCACGTCGTTGGTGGCCACCAGTCCGATTCCGGTCTCAGCGTGCATCCTTACCAGCTGCTGATTGACCAGCTTCTGCTCGGAGATCCCGTGATCCTGCATCTCCAGGAAGAAATTTCCCTCCCCAAAGATGTCCTGATACCGCAGTGCAGCAGCCTTGGCATCCTCATACATGCCCCGGGTGAGATAGCGGGCCACTTCCCCCGCCAGGCAGGCACTCAAAGCGATAATGCCCTCATGGTATTCCCGCAGTAAATCCAGGTCCACCCGGGGACGGTAGTAAAAGCCCTCCACAAAGCCTTTGGAGACAATCTTCATCAGGTTGGCATAGCCCTTGTTGTTCTCTGCCAGAAGCACCAGGTGGTAGTACCGGTCCTCCCCGGTTCCCCCCTCCCGGTCAAAGCGGGAACCGGGGGCCACATACACCTCGCAGCCCAGGATGGGATTGATCTCCGCCGCTTTGCAGGCCCTGTAGAAGTCAATCACCCCGTACATGGCTCCGTGGTCGGTGATGGCGGCGGCATTCATACCCAGCTCCTTTACCCGGGCCACATACTCGGTGATCTTGTTGGATCCGTCCAGCAGGCTGTACTCCGTATGCACATGGAGATGAACAAAATTTTTACTTCTCATAGATTCTTCCATCCCGGATCTCCACTTTCCCTTCCTTCAGAAGTCTTCCCACCGCTCTCTTAAAGGCATTTTTGCTGAGGGCAAATTCGTGCTGGATGATCTGGGGAGAGGCCTTGTCGTCAAAGGGCAGGACTCCCGAGAGTTCCCGGATCCTGTTTAAGATCTTCTCCCCGTCCTCATCCATCTGGATGTAGGCCTTCTGCCGGTCCGTCACATCCATCTTTCCGTCCTCTTTCACCTGGGTTACCCGCAGGTTTAACATTTCTCCCGGGGTATAGGTTCTCTTGGCCTCCCGCAGGGGTATCAAAGCGGAATACTTGTCATCCACCGCCACAAACACCCCGAAATTCCCGCTGATCTCGTAAACCCTTCCCTTTACCAGATCCCCGGGCTGATAGGGAGGTCTCTGGGAGAGATAGTGGTACACCTTCATGGTGGCACAGAGCCGGCTGCTCTTATCCACGTACAGGGCTACCAGAACCTCTTCCCCTTCCCGGACCTTTCGGGTCTGCTCATGGAAAGGAAGAAGCAGATCCTTCTCCAGTCCCCAGTCCAGGAAGGCCCCTACCCGGGTGACCTGTCTGACCCGCAATACCGCCGTCTTTCCCAGGGTTATGTATGTCTCCCGGGTGGTGGCAATCAATCTGTCCGAGGAATCCCGGTAGATAAACACCTCCAGGTCATCCCCCTGCCTGACTCCCTCCGGCACCTGTGCCCGGGGAAGAAGCACCCGTTCCTCCGGACTTTCCCGCTCAGCCAGATACACCCCGAACTCCACCGTCTTTACAACTGTCAATACCTGTCTGCTTCC
>CAZJYM010000107.1:0-7435 GCA_964550245.1 uncultured Blautia sp.
GTGAAAAAGGATCCCTCCCAGAGAAAGGAATGCGGCTGCGCAGAAAGCATCGATGTGGGAACCTACAACACCTGCTGCCACGGGTGTCTGTACTGTTATGCCTCCTGGAGTCAGGAGTCGGTAAGGAAAAACCTGACCCGGTATGATCCCGCCTCCCCCATGCTCTGTGACAGTATTGGGGAGAACGACAAAGTGTACGAACGAAAAGTGAAATCCCTGGCAATGAGGGAATGAAATATTAGGCAGAGGGCATCCTCTGCCTTTTTCCTTTCATGTCCCGGATAAACTTCCGGTCTCTTTCTTCCACCTCTTCCCGGTCCTCCGGATCCAATTCCCTGGAGGACAGGGAAAACAGAGGAAACTTCTCTCCAAGTTCCTTCGGAACATTGGACGGACATCTCATCCCCAGGAATTCCACCATATCATCCCGGCAAAACCGGAGATCATCCAGTGCCGTCTGCACGTCGGGGTAGGGGAGGGTATTTCCCCATTCCGTCTCCACCTTCAGGACGGTTCCGTTCCAGTTTCCCTTCTCCTCATCCATGTCCAGCAGAAGCAACCCCAGGCAGCAGCAGGGATTCTTCCAAAGTCTCGTCTTTCCCCAGAATTTCCTCCCCACAATGTACAAAGACATGCCGGTGAGGGGATCCACCCGCAGGGGAAAGAGCACATCATCCCTCTTCCTCTGCTTAAAAAAACTGTACAGCCTCTCACAGTCCTCTGCACTTACCTCTCCCGGGAGCGGTTCCGGAGGAGGAAGCAGCGGCCAGGTGCCGTAACGCTCCGCCCAGAGCTCCAGCAGTTCCACCGCGGCATTGTTTCGGGGATCCCGGCCTTTTTTCTCTTTCTCCTGCACCGGAGCCCCGTGGTCGTAGAGAAAACGGTCTGCGCAGATATGCAACGAGGAAGTCACCAGTTCCTCCAGAATTTCCCGCAGGGATCCGTCCTCTTTCAGTTTTTCCAAAACTTCGGACAGGTTCTTTAAAGTCCCCTTATCTCCACTCTCCAGCAAAGTGCAAAGGGTCTCCATGTCCTTTTGCATTCTGGTCCGAATCAGTTTTTCCGGTCTCTCCCGTCCCAGGCAGGGATACACCAGAGATGAAAGCCGAATGGCCGGGATTATCTCTTCCCCTTTGGAAGTCTCGTACTTTGTCTGGTAGATCCTGGGGTTTCGGACCAGGATTTCCAGTACCTTTCGGATGCTGACTGCATCATCAGCAGATCCCGCCAGTTCCATCAGTTCCCGGGTGCTGCCTTTTTCAGGCCTTTCCCGGAGATACTCAATAAGTACCGATTTTTCCCGCAGTGTCAGATAGTCCTGGCGCAGATCCTGATAAAACCCGCTCATCTCTTTCTCCCTCCGCCTGTACTGCGCAGGGCTCTGCTTAGATACGCCCGCATGGTAAGACAGGGATCCGTCTCCTCCAGCCGGCTTTTTCCCTGTCTCATCAGAGTCCAGGCCACCATGTCCTTCACATCATACTCAAAACTGTATCTCCGGTAGCAGTCCGGAAACATCTCAACCAGTTTCTCATACCGGTACACGTAATCTTCCGGACAGGGAAAACATCCCCGAAGCCTCTTTCCCTCTTCTTTTGCTCCCTCATCTGCTGCCCTTTTCTGCCGTTCCATTTCCTCTTCGTATTCCCGGTTGCTCTCTTCCTCTTCTTCCGGATCCATCTCGTAGTCCTCAGCTTCCGTCTCTTCCTCCTCACCGAGGGCATCCTCCAGGATCCGGTCGTAGAGATAATCCGGCCCATACGTGCCTGTTCCCCGCATCACCGGGCTGTAAAGCCTGTTTCCGGTAAGAGCCGTGTAGAGTTCCCCCATCACCATGTAGAGACGGGGATGCACCGGAGCCATGTGCAGGTCATAATCCTCCTCGTCCCCGGGTTCCGGAAACTGAGGGGAGGGCCGAAGCTGTACAAGCAGGTCATGAAAGGTGAATCCCGATGGATCCTCACCGACCGCTTCACTTCCCCCCGGGTAAAAGCGGGTAAAGGTGGTGGTGCAGGCCCTTATGCTGCAGTAAAACAGGCAGCGGTAAAATTCCCTCATCCTCTCCCGGTCCGGATCCCAGGGATAAAGCCCCTCCAGCAGGGAATCCAGCAGTTTCTCCATACGCTCTGATGAAAAATGTCCCTGTTCATCCACAGTAAAAGGCAGTACCGGGGTATCGGTGCCCAGGGCATACTCCTCCAGGTCCAGCATATCCTCCCGGAGTCTTTGCAGGCGGAACTGGGCATCAAAAAATCTGTCAGACATAACGGTTCTCCTTCCAAACGTTTTCTTCAGTATAACACCATAAAAACATTTGTTGAAGATCTTGTCGTAAAAATGACGAAAAGATTTTGGGGGTGTGGTTTAATCGGATCATCGACAAAAACAGCAGGGCAAAAGCCCGGATCTAAGAAAGGAGTCATTATCATGACCAAAACGTATGCACAAAGCTTCTGGACCAGCCTGTTAACCAAGACCTGCAGGGATCAGGCCTTTTCCTCCCTTGAAAATCCCGCCCTCACATTCACCAGAAAGGCCAAAGCCGGCGATTACGATGCCCTTTCAGATGGAGAGTATTCCCTTCTTCTGGATGATACCGAGGAAGAATCGGTATTCTGGGAGAATAAGAGCCAGCGCTTTGCAGGGGAGATCCTGCAAAGCGCCCTCTCCCGCACCTTCATCGGTGAAAAGCAGCTGGCCGTGATAGCAGACCAGCTTGCGCAGTGTTCCTCCCTGGAAGATTACCGCAGGCAGAAAGAACAGGAGGATGACGTCCAGGCCCGGCATTACACCCCCAAAGAGATCTACGGGATGATCGACCGGAAGGTTTACGGCCAGCAGGAAGCCAAGAAGGCTGCTTCCCTGGTGGTCTACAACTGGCTGGAAGGCCGCCGCTCCAACGTGATCTTCTGCGGGCCCACGGGCTGCGGCAAGTCGGAGATCTGGCGGTGCCTGGCCCGGGAATTCCCGGATTCCATCCGCATTGTAGATGCCAGCCGTCTCTCGGCAGACGGCTGGAAGGGCAGCGTCCATGTCCGGGACTTCTTTGAAGGCAGCGAAAAAGAAATGGCGGTTCTGGCCAAAAGAGGCCGCATCCTGGTGCTGGATGAAGCCGACAAACTCTGCTGTGAAAAAATATTTTCGAATGGAGTAGAATGCAATGCTCATATCCAGAACTCCCTTCTGAAGATGCTGGACGGAGATGTGCTCTCCTTCGGAGAAGAAGACAAAAAACCGGCCTTCTCCGTGGACTGCTCCAAAGTATCCGTGGTGATGCTGGGGGCCTTTGAAAACCTGATGAAGGACAAAGGCAGCAAAGACAGCCGCATGGGCTTTGGAGGCACTCCCCGGATCACCTGTGACTACGGCAATACGCAGATCACTTATGAAGATCTGATCCATGCCGGCATGCGCAGGGAAATCGCCGGACGCATGAACCGCATTGTACCCCTTCGTCCCCTCGATCTGGATGACTATCAGGCCATCCTCACCGGACCGGCGCTGGAAGACCTGCAGTGCTTCACCGGAAAGAAAATCCTTCTCTCCCGGGAATCAATAGAATATCTCTGTCAGCAGGCCGTCGACACCAGGCTGGGCGTGCGCTGGATGAAAAGCCGGATCCTCACCGCCGTCGACAACCTCCAGTTCGATGATCCTGATGCCGGTGAATACACTGTAAACATCTGGTCCTGAGATGTTTACATCAGCCAGAGAAACCAGGCACACAGAAAGGAGATTCATATGACCAAATCTTACGCCCAAAACTTCTGGAACAACCTGTTAACCCTGATCAACCGGGATCGGGCCTTAACCTCCCTGGAAAAACCGGATACCGCCTTTCTCAACAGAGCCAGAGCCGGTGACTACGATGACCTCTCGGATGAGGAGTATGCCATTCTCTTTGAAGGCTCCAAAGAGGAAGCGGTATTCTGGGAAAACCGGAAAGAAGACACGGCAGGGAATGTTTTCCTGAAGGCCCTCTCCCGCACTGTCATCGATGAAGAACAGATGACCGCGATCTCGGATCTGCTTGCAGACTGCTCCCTGGCGGATTACCGGGAATTGAAATCCAAAAACGAAGATGACGTCCAGGCCCGGCATTACACCCCCAAAGAGATCTACGGGATGATCGACCGGAAGGTTTACGGCCAGCAGGAAGCCAAGAAGGCTGCTTCCCTGGTGGTCTACAACTGGCTGGAAGGCCGCCGCTCCAACGTGATCTTCTGCGGGCCCACGGGCTGCGGCAAGTCGGAGATCTGGCGGTGCCTGGCCCGGGAATTCCCGGATTCCATCCGCATTGTAGATGCCAGCCGTCTCTCGGCAGACGGCTGGAAGGGCAGCGTCCATGTCCGGGACTTCTTTGAGGGCACCGAGAGCGAGATGAACGCTCTGGCCAAAAGAGGCCGCATTCTGGTGCTGGATGAGGCCGACAAGCTCTGCTGTGAAAGAGCATACTCCTCCAATGGAACCGACTACAATGCCCTTGTCCAGAACTCCCTCTTAAAGATGCTGGACGGAGATGTGATCTCCTTCGGAAAGGAAGACAACAAGCAGGCCTTCTCCGTGGACTGCTCCAAAGTGTCCGTGGTGATGCTGGGCGCCTTTGAATACCTGATGCGGGATAAAGGCACCAGAGACAGCCGCATGGGCTTTGGGGGCACTCCCCGCATCACCTGTGACTACAGCAACACGGAGATCACCCATGAAGATCTGGTCCAGGCCGGCATGCGCCGGGAGATCGCCGGCCGCATCAACTTCATTGTCCCCTTAAATCCCCTGGATGAAAAGGACTATCAGGCCATCCTCACCGGCCTGATGCTGGAAGACCTGCAGTGCTTCACCGGAAAGAAAATCCTTCTCTCCCGGGAATCAATTGAATACCTCTGTCAGCAGGCCGTCAGCAGCAGGCTGGGCGTGCGCTGGATGAGATCCCGGATCCTCCGGGCCGTCTATGATCTGGAGTTTGATGATCCCGACGCCAATGAATACAGCCTTAACCTTGTTCCAAACTCCACAGATGCCTTAGAGCCCTGTCCCTGACATCTCCTTCCAATAACTCAATTACTTTAACTCAATAACATTAACTCAATAAAGCCCTGCCCCCCTGTAGAACAGGGGGGCAGGGCTTTTGATGTTTGCATTTTTGTTTTGTCGTGCTACAATGCGAAGAGAAAAGAAAAGAGGAGGATCCCCATGAAAGAGTCCATCACCATCCGCCCTGCCACGCCGGAGGACGGGGAAGGCATCCTGAAGATTTACGCCCCCTACATCGAACACACCGCCATCACCTTTGAGTACCTGGTTCCCTCCCTGGAAGAGTTCACCGGCAGAATCCAGAAGACCTTAAAGCGCTACCCCTATCTGGTGGCTGAAAAAGAGGGAGAAATCCTGGGCTACGCCTACTCCGGCCCCTTAAAGGAGAGAGCCGCCTATAACTGGGCAGTTGAAACCACCCTGTACATCCGCCAGGACCAGAGAAGACAGGGCCTGGGAAGACGTCTTTACGCAGCTTTGGAGATCATCTCCAAAGCCCAGAACATCACCAACCTGAACGCCTGCATCGCCTGTCCGGAGCAGGAGGATGAATACCTCACCCGGGACAGCATCAACTTTCACACCCGCATGGGGTATTCCCTCATCGGAGAGTTTCATAAGTGCGGATACAAGTTTGGCCATTGGTACAACATGGTCTGGATGGAAAAGATCATTAAACCCCACCTGGACAATCCCCCGGAGATGATCCCCTTCCCCAGGCTACTCTCCTCCGGCTTTACTGTCGGTCCATGATCTTTAAAGCCAGGTAGAGAATCACCCCGTCTGTAAAGATCCGGGGATTAAGCCCGGTTCTGTCTGTAATGCGGTCCAGATGGTACTGGACGGTATTTTTGTGCATGAGCGTCGCCCCGGCGGTGTCCTTTAGGGAGCGGTTTTTCGCAAAGTAGAGTTTCAACAGATCCGCATCCCCGGTTTCAAAACCGGAAACCGTCTTTTCCAGATAGCGCCGGCAGGCGCTCTCTGGAACGGTTCCCAGAAGAATGTCCAGATCCAGGTCGTCAAAGACGGCCATGTTTTGCCCTTCTACCAGGCTTTTGAGAGCGATGCGGGCAGCCTCGCAGGACTTGTTCTGATCCATGACCTCATCCACGCTTCCCACTCCGATGTAGATGTTGGAGTATTCCTCTGCCAGCCGGGTAAATACCGACCTGTACTTCTCGTATCTTTCTTCCTCCAGGATCAGCACATAGTCCCCCGGGTAGATGAAGGTGTAAAACCTGGAGCCTGTCTTTTCAAAGGCTGCCCGAACTGCAATGTCCCTCTGGGAGAGCTTGCCCCCGTTCCGGTCTGCCCACACCTGAAAGATCACCGTCCGGCAGCGGGTATCGGGTTTTAACTGAAATCTGGAGAGGAAGTTTTCCAGATAGCTCATACTGATCCCCTGTCCGGAGATCAGGGAGCGGATCACGTAGTTTAATTCCTCCCGTTCGCTTCCCCGGCGCTCATCCAGTTCCTGTTCCCGTAAAATTAACCCGGTGATCCGTAAAGCCAGGTAGGCATACTTTCTTACCTCCTCCGGATCCCCGGTGATGCCGATGGCGCCAATGATCTCACCCCGGTAGGAAAAGGGCAGATTCACACCCGGGTGTGTGCCCAGGTAGGTCTGATCCTCCGTCACCTCGATGGCCTCTCCGGTTTTTACCACCTGCAGGCCGATCTCATGAAAGTCCCCCACTCTGCCTGAATCCGTGCTGGCAAAGATAATCCCGCCGGTATCAATGAAGTTCACATCTGTTCCGCTTACGTCCCGGACAGCCTCCACGATCTGCCGGGCCACGTCCTTTCTGATGCGCTGCGGCATACTTCCACCTCCCTTTGTTCTTTATACCATAAATTTCCTCAAAATTCAACTAATCTTCAGTCCCCGTAACATGTCTTTTTGCCCAGAAGCCGGGTAAAATAAGAAAAAACAAAAGAAAGGACGGATACTTATGAAAGTCGTTGTGGCAATTGACTCGTTAAAGGGCAGCCTCTCCTCCCTGGAAGCCGGGGAAGCCATCAAAGAAGGTGTGCTTCTGGCCTGTCCGGATGCGCAGGTAACTGTGCGTCCCCTGGCAGACGGAGGGGAAGGCACCGTGGAAGCCCTGGCTCTGGGCATGGGCGGAAGAACGGAGAAGGTAAAGGTACGGGGGCCTTTGGGAACTCCGGTGGAATGTGAGTACGGCATCCTGGAGGAGACCGGCACCGCCATCATCGAGATGTCCGGGGCAGCAGGCATCACCCTGGTAGCTGAAAGTGAGAGAAATCCCCTGAACACCACCACCTACGGGGTGGGAGAAGTAATCCGGGATGCCATCAAAAAAGGCTGCCGGAGATTTATCGTGGGCATTGGCGGCAGCGCCACCAATGACGGAGGCATCGGCATGCTCCAGGCTCTGGG
>CAZJYM010000107.1:7535-9687 GCA_964550245.1 uncultured Blautia sp.
GCATTGGCGGCAGCGCCACCAATGACGGAGGCATCGGCATGCTCCAGGCTCTGGGCTTCGGCATGCTAAACAGAGAGGGAGAACAGGTCTCCCTGGGAGCCAGAGGTCTTTCTGAGCTGGACCACATCACGGACAACCGGGTAATCCCCGAACTCTCCCAGTGTACCTTCCGCATCGCCTGTGATGTGACCAATCCCCTGTGCGGGGAAAAAGGAGCCAGTGCCGTCTATGGTCCCCAGAAAGGCGCTACCCCGGCCATGATCCGGGACATGGATCAGTGGCTCTCCGATTACGCGGATCTGGCGGCCAGGAGCTTCCCGCAAGCAGACAAAAACTTTCCCGGTACGGGTGCTGCCGGAGGCCTGGGTTTTGCCTTTCTCACCTTCACCAATGCCGGCCTGGCCTCCGGCATCCAGATCGTTCTGGAAGAAACCCGGCTGGAAGACTATGTGAAGGATGCAGATCTGGTGGTTACCGGAGAGGGAAGACTGGACTGTCAGACCGTCATGGGCAAGGCTCCCATGGGACCGGCCGGTCTTGCCAGGAAGTACGGGATTCCCGTGATAGCCTTTTCCGGCTGTGTCACAGAGGATTCCCGGGCCTGCAACTGCGGAGGCATTGACGCCTTCTTCCCCATTCTTCGCAGTGTCGTCACCCTGGAGGAAGCCATGGATCCCGACAATGCCAGGAAAAACATGACCGCAACAGCCGAACAGGTCTTCCGCCTGATCAAGGCCGTACAGAAGAATTAAAAGGGAGGGGGTTCTTATAATGGAAGCCAGTTTCTCAACACTGGGCGCCCTTCTGGGGTTAACCCTGGCCATCGTTCTTATCATTGCAAAGGTACAGCCCGCCTACAGTCTGATTTTCGGGGCTCTCCTGGGAGGTCTTGTGGGAGGAGGCTCTCTTTCGGAAACCGTCAGCACCATGGTCACCGGGGCGGAGAGCATGATGTCCTCCGTTTTACGGATCATGACCTCCGGCATTTTAGCCGGAGCCCTGATCAAAACCGGATCGGCTGAAAAGATCGCCGACACCATTGTCTCCAAACTTGGGGAAAAGAGAGCCATTGCCGCCATCTCCATCGCCACCATGATCATCTGTGCGGTCGGTGTCTTCGTGGACATCTCCGTGATCACCGTGGCTCCCATCGCTTTAGCCATCGGACGGAAAGCCGGTCTTTCCAGAGCCGGTGTACTCCTGGCCATGGTGGGAGGAGGAAAGGCAGGCAACATCATCTCCCCCAATCCCAACACCATCGCCGCCTCTGAAGCCTTCGGGGTGGATCTCACCTCCCTGATGATGAAAAACCTGATCCCGGCTCTGCTGGCTCTGGTGGTAACCATTGTTCTCTCCTCCATGCTGGCGAAGAAGCCCTCCGGAGCCATCACCGAAGCCGATGTGGAATCCTCGGGAAACAAAGAGCTGCCCAGTTTTGCCGCGGCCATCTCCGGACCTTTAGTTGTGATCATCCTGCTGGCTCTTCGAAGCATAGCCGGAATCAGCATCGATCCCCTGATCGCTCTGCCGGTAGGAGGACTGGTGAGCATCCTGGCCACCAAAAACAGCAAAAATACCATCTCCTTTATGGAGTTTGGACTCTCCAAAGTCATCGGTGTCTCCGTACTTCTGATCGGTACCGGAACCATAGCCGGGATCATCAAGGCCTCCGCCCTCCAGTACGATGTGATCAACCTTCTGGAAGCCCTGAACATGCCTCCCTTCCTGCTGGCACCTCTCTCCGGCATCCTGATGGCGGCAGCCACCGCCTCCACCACTGCAGGAGCCACCATCGCCTCCCAGACCTTTGCCCCCACTCTGATTGAGAACGGGGTTGCTCCCATCTCCGGAGCTGCCATGGTTCATGCCGGCGCAACCGTGGTAGACTCCCTGCCCCACGGCTCCTTCTTCCATGCCACCGGCGGAGCCGTAAACATGACCATCAAAGAGAGGATGAAGCTGATCCCCTATGAGGCCTGTATCGGACTTACCTCCACCATTGCCTCGGTGATCCTCTACCTCATCTGAGAAAAGCAAAAATACCCGCCTGACATCTCACGCCCCATACCCATTCACAGACACAAAAGCCCCCGCGTTTGCGGGGGCTTTTTGTAATTTCCAGTTCTCCGGCAGGTACCGGGATTTAAATTTT